>JAZDHF010000105.1:0-2031 GCA_043806315.1 Planctomycetota bacterium
GGCGCTACAACGTCCGTCAGCTGGCGGGCGAGCTCCGCAAGTCCGCCAACGCCTGCGGCGAGGACTTGCAGGTCAATGCCCACAACCTGCGGCACACGTTCGCAACCTGGCTCGTCCGCACCGTGGCGAATGCCTCGCTGGCCCAGAAAATCCTTGGCCACGAGAACGTCAACACCACGCTAAAGTACTACGTGCACACCGGCGACTGGGAACTTGCCGGCTCCACGAACAACCTGCGACCCAAACGGCGTGTCGATCGCGTCGCAGAAGCCCGACCATCACCGGAACCGGGGATCATCCCGTTTCCGCGAATGCACGTGGGCTGAGATTGGGCGTGGGAAGCCGCTCTTCGTCACGCTCCCGCCGGCGACTAGGCAGTTGAGAGGAACGGTCCGAGCCGCTTCAGAAGGTATTCTGTCAGACTGCGCCGCGCCCTCCAGTCCATCAGACCAAATGAGGTTGCGATCACGGCGGCGTTGTGGCGCCGTCGTTCCCGGGCGCGGATAATCTCCACGAGTTGCCTCAGAACGAGGCCCAGCCCTCCCGGGTTCGCATCCACCGCATCGAGAACGGCGGCATCGTAGCGCATGCCCGTTGCGCTCTTGTACCCTTCGTCCAACACTGCGATCGCCTCGGCCCGGGCTTGTCTTCCGGTGAGCAACCGCGGGACGCGCAGACCCCTGCAATAGGTTCGCTGGATGAGTTTTCCAAGGGTTGACAGCAGCGCCGCAGCTGATGGGACTCCATCCACACGGCGCAAGAGTGTTTCCGCGGCGATGTCCAGCGGCGTATCGATTGCTCGCGCAAGCCTGGCCTCGTCCAGCTCCGCCTTTAAGTAAGCCAGCAGTGCGTCGGGTTTCTCAGGCGTCGAATTCGTCGTAGGTGAACTCGCTGGCATCGTGGTGTTCGCCCGGCCCCAGATTGGTGAACGCAACCAGTCCCTCGCGCCGGCGTCGCAGCGCGCCGCGAATTTCCAGCGCCGGACGACAGTACCGCCGACGCGATTCTTCGATGATCCGGTCCTTGAGGAAGGTCTCGCGCATGGATTCCGGCCCCAAGGTCTTGATGCGCGTGATTTCCGTGCCGCAGCGTACGACCGCCTCTCCCCGCTTCAGGGTAATAAGGTCATCGACCGTCACCAGTTTGCGCAAATCCTTGGACAGAAAGCCCGCGTCCCGGGTATCGAGATTGAAAATGATGGTGGAGCCGGCGGAAGCCAAGGCGTCTCTCTTTTCCTGACCGAACTGGTTCATGTAGTGATGGGCGAGGGTGAAACCGACGTTGTATTTTCGGGTTTCGACGATGATGTGTTCCATGGCATCGGTCAAGAAGCGATGGGCCTCGTCCAAGGACAGGTGAAACGCCCGCCGCAGGGCAAGCGGAGTATCGCTTCGGCTGACCATACCGGGTCGATCAAATCGGTTCATGCAGGCTTGCCGCAAGGACACGGTGAATCCATGCGATACGACGATAGACATCAGCCGGTGAAACAGAAGCGGGCAACGCAGGAGTGCGCCCCGTCAGGGATAACCGGCCGGGTGTGCGACGGACGGAAGTTCGGCGGAGGGGAGCAGCAGGCTCCGCTCCCCACCCTCCCGTTCGGAGCATTCCCCTATGCCTCCAAAAACTCAACGTACGAAATGCGGCGGATACTCGCTAACGGGGGCGACCCGAAACTCCATTTCACGCTGAACCACTACACTTGCCCGTCAACGCAGACGACTCGCGCGTGGTTTGATTCCGTCGGGCTGTTTGTAAAGTTCCAGGTCGAGCCCCTTGAACTCAATCTGAGACACGTTCACGTTGCCGAAAAGCCCAAAGAGCGAGACGCCACGCACCTCGCCTGCTGAATCAATCGCTACCCTCACCGAACCTGCCGCCAGCGTATGCACCTTCAGCGTCGCCACACGTACCCACGGCGGATCGACACCGAGTTGTGCCTCTCCAAACGCGGCGCAGCCACCCGCTTGGACCAAGCCACCTCGCCGGTCGATTACGCCCAAGGGGAGCGTGTCGAATACGGTGCTCTGC
>JAZDHF010000106.1:0-13708 GCA_043806315.1 Planctomycetota bacterium
CTCTCGGAACGTCCCCACGTCCATCACCGCCGGCAACGGCCGCTTGCTTCGATTGTCAGGCATTTCGCGTCTCCTTCCGCAAATCGCGTAATGCCTAACATATACAGAACTTACGAACCGGAGTCAAGCAGAGAATCAGGTCTTGCTTTTGGTGTTTTACGGGCGGAATGCTACAATCGGCGTTATCTGTTTTGATCGCGGCGCTGGTCCGTTGTTACGGATTCGCGCGGGCATGCCGCGCAACCGGAGCGAACGTCATGACACGCAACCTTTCCATCGCGCTTGGTGTGCTTGGGCTTCTCTCTTTCCTCTCCTATGCTGCTGTCGCCGGCGAACCGCCCCAGGGGTCCATCGTCGCGTGGGGATCGAATGACGAGGGTCAGACCGATATCCTGCCGCCCAACACGGTGCACATCGCTATCGCCGCAGGCGGCAAGCACAATCTGAGCTTGACCTCCGACGGGTCGATCGTAGCGCGGGGAAACAATTACCACGGTCAACTCAACGTCCCCGCCCCGAACACGGATTTCATCGCCGTGGCGGCGGGGAGCCTACACAGCCTGGGCCTTAAGGCCGACGGGTCCATCGTGGCCTGGGGCTGGAATGGCTATGGGTACGGTCAAATCGACGTCCCCGCGCCAAACACGGAGTTCATTGCCGTCGCGGCAGGGGACCATCACAGTCTGGGCCTGAAGGCCGACGGCTCGATCGTAGCGTGGGGGCAGAACCAGTACGGTCAAACCAGCGTCCCTGCGCCCAACACAGGGTTCATCGCGGTCACGGCGGGCGGCATGCACAGCTTGGGCCTGAAGGCGAACGGAACGATCGTCGCCTGGGGAGATAACTGGGCGGGTCAGACTGATGTCCCCACGCCGAACACAGGATTCATTGCCGTCGCGGCGGGATACGACCACAGTCTCGGTGTAAAGGCCGACGGCTCGATCGTAGCATGGGGATGGAATGACTACGGCCAGACCAACGTCCCCGCGCCCAACTCAGGGTTCATCGCCGTCGCCGCAGGCGAGTCGCACAGCCTGGGTCTCAAGGCGGACGGCTCGATCGTCGCATGGGGAGACAACGATGAGGGGCAGACAATCGTCCCCGCACCCAATACGGCGTTCATCGCCGTTGCGGGGGGCGGGGCTCACACCTTGGGGCTCAAAAGCGATGGGTCGATCGTCAGTTGGGGATGGAACGTCAGCGAGGGCCCGTTCAAGTTTCCGGTTGCTAATAGGGCGTTCATCGCGGTCGCCGCAGGGGGATGGCACAGCCTGGGGCTCAAAACCGATGGATCGATCGTGGCGTGGGGATACAATGGCGAAGGTGAGACCAACGTTCCCGCTCCCAATGCCGATTTCCGTGCCGTCGCCGCGGGCGACACCCACAATCTCGGGCTCAAGGGCGACGGCTCGATCGTGGCGTGGGGTTACAACGGCGACGGTCAAACCAGCGTCCCCGATCCCAACACGGGCTTCATCGCCGTCACCGCTGGCGCAGAGCACAGTTTGGGTCTGAAGTCGGACGGGTCGGTCGTCGGGTGGGGGTGCGGTGGAACTGACTACGGCCAATGCAACGTGCCTAGGCCCAATGCCGACTTCATCGCCGTCGCCGCAGGCGGCTGGCACAGCTTGGGCCTGAAGCCCGACGGCTCAATCGTGTGCTGGGGAGTGAACTGGGAGGGGGGGCCGTGCGACGTTCCAGCGCCCAACTCCGACTTTGTCGCCATCGCGGCGGGCTACGAACACACCTTGGGGCTGAAGGCCGACGGCTCCATCGTCGCGTGGGGATCGAATGACGAGGGTCAGACCGATATCCTGCCGCCCAACACGGGTTTCATCGCCGTCGCCGCGGGCGGGTATCACAGTCTGGGCCTCAAGGCCGACGGCTCCATCGTCGCGTGGGGAGACAATTGGGTCGGACAATGCAATGTCCCCGCGCCCAACACGGGTTTCATCGCCGTCGCCGCGGGCTTCGAGCACAGTCTGGGTCTCAAAAGCGAAACGGCGACGCGATTACCCCTACCCATCGGACTCGCGGAACGCGTCAGTGGTAGCGCCCGCTGGCCTGGATACGCCGACTACAGGTTAGAGGTTGGGCCGGCTCCAAGCCCGCACTTGCTGGTGCGCGTATATCCTGAGCCTGGGGCCGCCTCTTGGTATGTGCGGGTGCGGAGCGGAGCGCTGCCCACACTGGCTCTGTTTGACTGGTCCGGCGAACTGGTCCACCGCGACGGAGGTTACGTTTACGAAGTGCTGATCCCGTTGCCATCGGCGGGGTCGTACTTCATCGCGGTGACGCAGATGAACGCACAGGGTGCAGCGCGGACATTCGAGCTTGAGGTGCTGCCCGTGTCCCGGCACTTGACTACGATCGCCCCAACCCGCGCTGGGAATACCGGGACAACCACAATTCTGTTCGGCACGCGAGTTGCATGTGGGCGGTTCCGTACTTTGTAGGGAAATAATGGCGCTGGCGATGAATGGCGGGTGCGATGACGATTTTGAATGTCGCGCAGCATCAACGGCCCGTTCGCGTGAGCCACGAAGCGGCTACGACTGCGGGAGCAGTTTTTCAATGTGCGCGAGCAGTTCCTCCTCGGTGGCCAGTCCGGTGAAGTAAAAGCAGATCATCTCATAGGTTCGTAGCGTCGGCTTCTTGCCGGTCCACAGGGCGATCAACAGGCACGCGATGATTCCCAGATACGTTTGAATTTCGATGCCGTTGGTGCAGTGGCTCATCAGATGCCGACAGCCCAATACATGCTTGAAGAATCGAAAGAAAGTCTCGATGGCCCAGCGGTGTTTGTAGATCAGGGCGATGACGTCCGCCGGAACATCGAGCACATCGGTGACGATCAGAAGGGTCTCGCCTTGTTCCGGGCCGCCGCGTCCGTTGTGTCCACTGGGCTTGCGATGCGGCGTGCACTTCACCTCGACGATCCGCAAAGACCGATCGAGGTCGGCCTCCCGGGCCGTCTTTCCCGTGAAGCGCACGATCACGTCGCGTACAATCCCGCCCTGCACCGCTTCGGTCGTTAGAGGACGTGTTTCCAGCACATCAAAGACGCTGTTGTCTCGAATGCGGCAGACGAAGGACGAGCCAGCCCGGATGATCTTGCCGAACAAGGCGAACTTGGCATAGCCCCGATCCATCACATAGACCCGTCCGGATTGCAAGCAGGCCTCCAAGACGTCGCGTTCGTCGGTGTTGGCGTCGGTGAGGTCCATGCGGACGGGCACGCCGCGGAGCAGCTCGAAGTGGGTGTGTAGTTTGAAGGCTCGATTCTGATCGTTCTGCCACATGGCCTGGACCAGTTTCGGCAAGGCCGGCAGCAAGGTTCCATCGACCAGGGTGAGCACCGCCTTGATCTCGTCGAAGGCGGGGTTGCCTTTGACCGGCGGCAATTGTTCGACCATCTCCCCGATGATGCCCACCAGCAGATCGGCGTCGAAGACGCGGGCGGCTTCGGACAACGAACCCAACGAGGATCGAGAACAACCCAGGAGGCGTTGAACCTTCTTGAGTCGGCTGGCCTGCTGAATGCCGCGCAGGCTGGTGACGATGGGGTTGAAGAAATAAAGCAGGATCAGAGCCGCGTACTGATCGTAGTGCAGGATGCGGTTGCCCGCCTTGTCCCGCCGGCAACCGTCGCCGTGCAATCTCTCCAGCACCGGCAGCAGCAGCTTGAAGTGCTTGAAACCGTGGAGATCCTCTTCCTGAATCTCGGGCTTGGGTGGCCGTGCCATTCACACAAAGTATGCGCTAGGAATGCGCTTCGCGCAAATCAAGTGTGGCGCGAAGAAATGCAATCGGACGTAACCGCAGTGCCTCGCAATGACACCAGCAAGTGTTGTGCCGAACAGAATTGTGACTGTCCCCTATTTCCGAGCCATTAGGGCAGGTCGATGACCTTTACCATACTGATAGGAGGTTTGATTCCGCGAGGGGCGGCGGCGCGGGCCCGAGGGTGGGTGGGTTCATCATCGCTCCCCCACCTCGAAACGAGGTGGGCCACCCAGGCTTCGTCGGGTCATCGTGAGCCCGCGTCATAATGGCTGCGTCGATGGCGTGAGCCTGGCGCAGTCGCGCGGCGGACGCCGGAGTCTGCTACCGCTTGGTCCTGCGTCGCTTCGTGGGAGCTTTCTTCGTGGGGCGTTGGGTAGTCCGCCGCTTTTGGGCAGTCGGGCGCGACCTTCTCGCGCGCTGTTTCGTGTCCGGCGAATCCCCGGCGAGCGTCAGATCGAGTTTCCGGTCGGCCAGGTTGATGGCTGCGATGGTAACGCGGACGATGTCGCCGATCTTGAGACGCCGCCCGGTGCGCTGGCCGATGACGCAGCCGGCCTCGCTGTCCACCTCCCACCAGTCGTCGGCCAAATCGCTGAAGCGGACCAGACCCTCGACCAGGTACTTGGGTAACTGGATGAATACCCCAAAGTTGGCAACGCCCGTTACGATTCCGTCGTATTCATCGCCGACGTGCCCTTCGAGGAGTCGCAGGACGTAGATCAGCTTCAGTTCGCGCTCCGCCGCCTCGGCCCGGCGCTCGTGCTTGCTACAGTGAATGCCAAGGCGTTGACACTCCGGCAATGTGGGCACTTCCGCCGGGCGGCGCCGCTTCTTCAGTGTGCCGCGCAAGTACGCATCGAGCAACCGGTGGATGGTGAGATCGGGATAACGGCGGATCGGCGAGGTGAAGTGGGTGTAGTCCTCGCTGGCGAGGGCGTAGTGCCCGACCGCCGACGGCTCGTAGATGGCTCGTTCGAGGGACCGCAGGATGGCCAGATTGACCGCAAACGATTCCGGGCGACCTTTGACATGGTCCAGAAGCGGCTGTAACGCCTTGCGGTCCATGCCCGTAACCGTCGGAAGCTCGAGCGCCCGCAGGAAGCGATTCAGCGGCTGGGCCGATGACTCGTCGGGCGGCGGGTGGACGCGACGCAAGGAAGGAACGCCCAACTCGGTCAGCAGCTCAGCCACTACTTCGTTGGCTTCGACCATGAACATCTCGATGATGGTGTGGGAGAAGGCCGGGTCCTCCGGCACGACGTGGGCGGGACGTCCCTCGTCGTCGAAGACGATCTCGACTTCGGGCAGGTCGAGCACCAGCGACCCGTCGGCCAGTCTGCGTTTCTGAATCGTGCGGGCAAGGGACTCCATCTGCCGGACCAGGGCGACGACCTTCTTGGAGAATCGCCCGACCTTGCCGTCGAGGATCTGGGTGGCTTGCTTGTACGTGAGTCGCTTGGTCGAGCGGATCACCGTGTTGGCAAAGCGCGTGGAGAGTCGCCGGCCCTTCGAGTCGTAGGTGACGAACACGCTTTTGGCCAGGCGCGGCTGGTTCTCCTGCAGGCTGCACACCCCGTTGGACAGCACTTCCGGTAGCATGGGGATCACCAGCCGCGGGAAGTAAATGCTGTTGGCCCGCTCGCGGGCTTCGGTGTCCAGCGCTCCGCCGGGTTTTACGAAGTGCGCTACGTCGGCAATGTGTACGCCGAGTTCGAGTCGATCTCGGGCACATTCCGTGATCGAAATGGCGTCGTCGAAATCGCGGGCATCGTCGGGGTCGATGGTGATAATCGTCAGAGCGCACAGGTCTTCACGATCGCGGGCCGCCTCGTCGGGGTCGTAATCGGCAACGAGGCGTGCGGCTTCTTTGCGAACGGCGGCGGGAAACTCCCGCGGCAATTGGTACTGATAGATGATGCTCTGCGTGTCGACGCCGGGGTCGCCGCGTTTTCCGAGTATCCTGGTGATGACCCCGCGTGCGTCGCGAGTCTCAGCCGGGTACTCGACAATCTCGACGACGACCTGATCGCCGGGGCGGGCGCCTTTGGCACCCGGATCACCGACGAAGATGGGCACGTGCAGCGTATTGCCGTCGGGCCGGACGAACCAGCGTTTGAGCTCGTTGCACAGTTCCCCCACGAAGCAACTCTGGCCGCGCTCGATGATCTCGACGATGCGTCCTTCGTACATCATGCGCCCGCCGCGCTTCCCGCGTTTGAGCACGCAGGCCGCCACGGTATCACCGGTGACCGCGCCGCCCGCCTGACCCGGCGGAACGAACAGGTCGCCATGCGAGTTGGGGGTGTCGGGAATAACGAACCCGAACCCGCGCGGATTGGATCGAAACTGCCCCACCACGCGCCGCGCCGGATCGGGCAAGGTCAGGGCGCTGGCCGACCCCATGACGATCCGCCCGGTCTTCATCAGCGCTTTGACGGATTCACGGAAGTCGCCGTATTCCTCGTCGGCAATCCCCATCTCCCGCGCCAGCCCCGGCGTCTTCCGAGGCTGATACCCCTGCTTGGCCAAATGTCGAACAATCCGATCCTTGAAGCGTTCCGGTGTCATAATGCTTTCTCGCACACCGCTCATGTTACTCCACCAACGATGCCCCGACGATAGTACCCGCCAACCACCGGGAAACTCCGGCAGTTGCCCGGGGGAGCCATTGCTTACGGCTGACCCCTTACGCTCGTACTAGCTGGGCATCTTACTCGGCCGCGGCTATGGAGTGGTAGACTTCGCCCGCGGGAGTGTAGTTGGTGGCCCCGACGGCCTGCCAATCGATGCAGCCTTGGCATACTTCGGGCAGATCGTCCCAGCGGTGCTGCCGGTGGATCTCGCGCAAGCGGCGTAGCGTCGTGGTCCAGATTTCGGAGATGGGCTGCTCGTTGACGTTGCCGGCAATGTAGCGGCCCTCGTTGTCCACGGCACATCCCACGACGTCGCCGTTCCAATGGATCGTGCAAGTGTTGTTCCCCCACGGGCACGCAATGCGATGCTGGTAGCTCTTGGTGAGGTTCGAGGCCTCGACCAAGCCGGTCCACGTCAGCTTCTCGCGGATCTTGACCTGGGCGCCGAGGTTTAGCCAGTAGTCGGCGAAGGCCTCAGCTTCGTGCTCGTTTTCGTCCATCTTGGAGAACTGGCAGATGATGGTCGGAGTCTCCACGCCCAGGGCATCAAGCTGTTTCTTGCGTTCGAGCAGCGCTCGTACCCCGGCATACACCGGCTCATACTTTCCGTGCGAATCGAGCGTATAGCGGATCCGCTCGAACGTCTCCTTCGTAAGGCCGTCCAAACTGAGAAGGAACTTGCGCAGACCGCAAGCGAGGATCTTATCGTTGAAGCCGTCGCGGCAGAAGGAGCCGTTGGAGTTAAGGACCAGGTTGGTGAGTCCCGCGTCGCGGGCCTCGCGAATCATGGCGAAGAGCCGGTCGCGGAGCATGAGGGCCTCGCCGTAGAATGTCGGCCAAAGCTCGGCGTCCGGGGCCTGGGCGGCCACTTCCTTGACGATCTTCGTCCACAGCTTGGCGGACATGCGGCCTTTCTTGCGCCGCAACTCCGCATGATGGCAGTGGCGACAGCGGAAGTTACAGAAGGCGGTCGTCTCCACTACGATCTGCGGCGGGAAATCGTGCTCGCGCAAGTTCGATTCGATTCGCAACAGGGCTTGTTGTTTTTCCGGGGTCATGCCTCTTCTGTCCTCACCATAGGCGGAGTCGGTCTGAGCCGGGTTCCGTGCCTGCGTAGCGGATACCCCCCTGTATCCCCCCTTGGAAAGGAGGGAAGAAGGAAGGTCGCTCGGTCGCCAGAGCAAAGTCTGTTTTTGGGTGGCAAGCCCCCCCCTCTATCCCTCCCTGGTAAGGGGGGGATGAACACGGCGCCCCGTTACACGATTTCCGAAAACGCGGTAAGGACGGCCTTGCTGACGGGGTATTGTCACTTATAGCGTAGCACCATGGGAGGTACACAGGGTGTTCGTGCACCGGTGACTCCGCGCGGGCTAAAGGCCGCGGCGCACCTATTGGGAGTGGGGGTTGCGTTAGCAAACCGTACATGTTGTTGAACCTGATCGACTCGTCGTGCGGACGGTGTCAATGACCGCATCGATCACGCGATCGACCTGCGATTCGGTCATCTGGGGAAACAGCGGCAGACTGATCGTGCGATCGCCGATGGACTCTGCCACGGGTAAGTCGCCGCGTCGATAGCCGTAGCGCCGGGCGTAGTAGCTGAGCAAGTGAACCGCCCGGTAGTTAACGACCACGCTGATTCCCTTCTCTTGCAGCGACGTGATGATCTCGTCGCGGCGTTTCGGATCGACCCAGATCGGGAACAAGTGGCGGGCGGACCAGCTTGGCTGCCCTACCACGGGCAAGTCGATTCCTTCGAGATCCGCAAAGGCCGCCTCGTACCGCGTGCAGATCTCGCGGCGGCGCCGACAGCGTTCATCCAGCCTGTGGATCTGGGGCAGCAGTAAGGAGCCGCGGATGTTGTCGAGGTTGTACTTCCAGCCTGGCTCGAGCATGTCCCAGTGCCGATAGGGTTTGCGATATCGATCTGCGGCGTTGGAGGTCATACCGTGGAGCGACAATGTTCTGACACGATCTGCCAGACCGGCGTCGTTGGTGGCCAGAGCCCCGCCCTCGCCGCAAGTGATAGCCTTGGTCGCGTAGAAGGAGAAACAGGCTGCGAGGCTGTGGCTTCCCGGGCGCACCGTCCCGCGCACCGCTTCGATGCAATGGGCGCTGTCTTCGATCAAAGCCAGATTTCGCGCGCGGGCCAACGCGCTTATCGATTCCATATCGCAGAGCAGGCCGTAAAGATGAACCGGGATAACCGCTCGGGTGCGCGGAGTGATCTTGGGGGCGATCGTCTCTGCCGAGATGCAGCCGGTATCCGGATCAACGTCGGCAAAGACGGGGGTGGCTCCAGCCATCTCCACGGCGTTCGCGGTGGCGACGAAGGTCATGGCCGGAACGATGACTTCGCTGCTCGGGCCGATATCAGCGGCTAACAAGGCAAGATGCAGGGCTGCGGTGCAAGAATCCAGACAGACGACATTGGCAATTCCCAGGTACTCCGCCAGAGCACGTTCAGCCTCGGCGACCGCGTCACCAGTAGTGAGGATTATCTCATCAAGCGCCGCAAGGACCCGGGCTTTCTCTTCCGCGCCCAGCGCGTGCCGGAAAAACTCGATCCGTTCGTCAGACGGCATTGCTGGCCTCCACGCACTGCCCACCGGGCGTGGAACGTCCCAGTCTGCGCAATCGGCGTAAGAGCGATTGCAGGACCGCGCCGGCGGCGCCGGCACAGATGAACCAGCTTAGGAACGTGTGCATCGCCAAGGCCGCCACGGTGAAGGCAAGGCCGTGCTCGCCCAGGCCGAGCCGGAGGAACCGGTGGTTGAGCCCCATCGCCGCGACGGTCAGGCCAAATGCAGCCAACCAGACGGAAGGTATGAAGATCGCGCTCAACCATGCGATGGTCATCAGGGTCGAAAGAACGGCGATCGCCGCTTCATGGCTGGTGCTGCCCACGTCATCTGCGCCGGGTGACATCGAGCGTAAGTCCCACCACATAATCACCCGTCGGAAGTACAGTTTGGCCTGATTGAGAAGAGTGTCATAGCGATGACGCACGGCGATCCGCGGATAGAAGGGGATCGGCCCATGGGCTTGATACAGCCGGTAGCCGAACTCATAATCTTCCACGTCGGCGGTGGGCAGATTCTCGTTGAATCCGCCCAACTCCAGCATCGTCGACCGGCGGATCGTGAAGGCCCGGGAACCGACATGGCCGATGTAGGTGACCCGGTCGGCCCGGTCTGCTACCCAGCTTGCCTCGAGCAGAGCCTTGTAGCGAGGAAACAGGCCATCGTTGAGCGGTCGCCGATCACTCGTGCCCCCGCAGGCGACGAATTCCGGATGATCGCGGTAGAGCTGGAGGATTGTGTCGATGGTACCGGGGACGATGGCCGTGTCCGAGTCTACAAGGAACAGCAGCTCAGCCCGGGCCTCGCGGGCCCCGCGGTTACGGGCGGCCGCGGGTCCACGGTTCCGCTCCTGCCGGACGAAGCGGACCTGCGGATAACGGGTCTTGAGCCCGTCATATATGGTCGGATCGGGGGAGCAATCGTCTACCACGATCACTTCAAGCCGGTGGAACTCGCTCTCTAATGAGGCGAGGAGCGTGGCGATGTCGTCAGCACGATTGTAGGCTGGGACGACGACGCTCAACAGCGGATTCGCCTGGTTTGCGGCCATCACTCTCCTCTGACGACGGAATCAAGCCCTGCAGAATCTTGGGATACTGCATGGGATTAAACACCAGCGACGCGTACATGGCACACTCGAACGTGCACCGGCACTTTGTATTGCGGATGAAGCGGCGCATCTGCTGGGCCTTCTTCGCCCGCAACAGCTTCACAATGTCATAGTCGAAGTCGCGGACGTTGCCGAGGTGTGGGTCTCGGCGTCCCTCGATCAGCTCACAGGGCACCACGTCTCCGTTGGAGAACACTTCGACCAGCTTTCTCCCCGCGACGCAAGGAATGACGTATTCGTCGTGTTCAGCTACGCGCTCGAGCATCGCCCGCATCGTGCTCGTAACGGCCCGGAGGGGCATGCTCAGGTATTGCCCGGACCGGTGCTCCTCCCGTTTCAGGATATCCGACATGGCTCGATAGGCGGCCAGTGGAACGTCCTTCGCGTCGGGCTCCTTGGTGGATCCCCGGGCTAACAGGAAAGCGTGGCCGTCAACGGCGAACCGCTCTCTGACGAAGTCGTACAGCTCATTCACTCGATCCCAGTTGTATTTGCTGATCACGGACGTCACGCCCACACTGAGCCGGTTACGGTGGCGGTTGCGTAACTCGATAAGCTGGTCGAGGCAGCGGCAGCTCAGATCGAAGCAGCCGGGCACGCCGCGGATGCGCTCGTGTACCTCCCGAGGACCGTCGAGGCTCACCGTGACGATCAAGTCCAGATGCGGGCAGCGCTCAAGAATCTCCTCGACTTGGCCAAGGGCCTGTGGTGGGCGCGTGCCGTTAGTAATGATCGTGCACTTAGCGGTGCGGGAGTTACGGTAGAACGCCTCCGCTATTCGAGGGAGATCCAGGTTGAGGGTGGGCTCTCCGCCGGTAAGCGTCAGTTGGACGAGATTACGGAAGGAGCGGGAGAGCTTCACGAACTCGTCGAGGGTCAAGTCATTCGTCCGCTGCTGCATTCGCTGCCACGTCAGACACATGTCGCAGCGGAGATTGCAAACATTGTTGACAAAGAGGATCAGGTAGCTCGGCTCGAGCGGCTTAAGGAGGGCCCGGCCCAGGGTGGAAATGACCCGGAGTTCCTTATTCATGGGCGCGTGGCATCCTTCCGTACGTTACTGCGCGGGCCACCTGCGCCCGGATGCTCTCCGGAAAACCGGTGGCGAGTCGACACGGCTTCCTATCGAGAATATCGGTCCTTGCGGCGTACCGGGTGAGATAGCGGGCTTCTTTTCGGACGGGCGCCGCTCGTTGCGGTTGGTTGGTGGATTCGGGTTTCCCAGTGTCCGATATGTCAATCAGGGTCCGGTTATCGGCCCCGCAGGGCGGGGTTCAGCGTTGCGGACATCCTTCGCGCGCGGGCGGAGACAAGGAACGTGTGCGGTATCTGTGGATTCACTGGTGAGCGCGATACGCCGCGACTGACGGCGATGATGGCGGCGTTGCGCCATCGCGGCCCCGACGATCAGGGGTCTTTCGAGTCCGGCCTCGTCAGTCTTGGTTCCACCCGACTCGCGATCGTCGATGTTGCCCAGGGGCGGCAACCGATGGCCAGCGAGGACGGCTCGGTCGTGGTGGTCCTCAACGGCGAAATCTATAACGCGGGCGCCTTGCGCGCCGAGCTAATCAGCCGCGGCCACCGCTTTCGCACGAGGTGTGACACCGAGGTCATTCCACATCTGTACGAAGAACGCGGCGATGCGTTCGTCGATCGGCTCAACGGTGAGTTTGCAATCGCAGTCTGGGATGCCAAGCAGCGGCGTCTACTGCTGACTCGCGATCGGATCGGGATAAAGCCCCTGTACTATTGGGAAGCGGAGGGGCGGTTTCTGTTCGGCAGCGAGATCAAGGGTATTCTGGCAGGTTTGGAGTCCATGCCCGCCATCAACCCGGAGGCGTTTTTCCATTACCTGTCGTTCAAGTGTGTCCCGGTACCGCAAACCATTTACAAAGGGGTGGCTGCGGTCGAGCCGGGGGAGCAGGTCGCGTGGGACGCCGGCCGGGTGGCCAAGAGAGGCTATTGGGCGCTGACCGACTCGCCGAACGAAACCAGCGATCTGGGCGAGATAACCGAGCACCTCGAAGACTTGTTGGTGCGCTCGGTGCGCCGGCGGCTCATCGCGGATGTGCCGGTGGGGGTGATGCTGAGCGGCGGGTTGGATTCGAGCCTCATAGTAGCCATAGCGGCAGAATTGGTTGGGCGGCCGCTCCCGACGTTCACCTTGGGGTATACCGACGATTTCGAACACAAGGGTCGTGAGGTCGAAGCGGCCCGGGCAATAGCTCGCCAGTTTGGCACTGAGCACTATGAATATGCCATGACGCATCACGAGCTGGTCGAGGACCTTCCGGCGGTGCTCCGGGCCTTTGACCAGCCGTTCTCAGGAGTCATAAGCCCGTATTTTTTGAACAAGCTGGTGTCGCAGCACGTGAAGGTCTGCCTTTCAGGTGATGGAGCGGACGAGCAGTTCGGGTCCTATCTAGCCCACCGTCTGGCCCAGCCGATTCACCAGGTAATCTTGCACGGCGAGGAGGCTGTTCGCCGACAGCCTAGACTGGTGGCTCCGTTTGAAGACGACGTTGATCGAGTGATCGGGTTAGCCCATCGTCAGGATTGGGCGTGGCGGGCCTCGCTTATGGTCTTTTCGGATCAGGAGAAGAGAAACCTGCTGAATCCCGATCAGGCAGACTACGCTCCGTTCAGTTCGACCGCCCTGGTCCGCAACGCGTTCGCTGCGTGCCAGAGCAGTGACGCCCAGACTCGCCAACAGCACTATGATTGCCGGACAGTGCTGCCCGATCTGGTGCTGACCTTCAACGACCGGCTGTCGATGGCCCATTCGGTAGAAATGCGGGTGCCGTTCTTGGACCATGAGCTGGTGGAGTTCGTCTCCGGGCTACCCGGCAGTCTGAAGATTAGGGATGGATGCTGCAAATGGCTCCTGAAGGAAGTGGCCCGGCGCCGTCTGCCGGATCATATTGTCGATCGGCCCAAGGAGGGCTTCGTTCTGCCGATCAACGACTGGCAACGGGGGGTACTACGGGAACGCATCGAGGAAGGGCTTTCGCCCGCCCGCCTGGCCCAACACGGCCTCTTCCGGACCAAGGAAGTGAATCGGCTAGTCGCCGAATACTATGCGGGACAAACGGAGCTGCAATACAAGATATGGGCACTCTATTGCTTTCAGGTGTGGTATGAGAATGCGTCGACCGGGACAACCGCTGGCGATCGTCAGCAGGCAATCCGTGACGCATTCTCTGGGGAGCGAGCCCCGCGAGAGCTCGGTGCCTGTCTCGGGCAGACTGAGGTAGCGGTGCCGCTGTAGCCCGCGCGATCTCCGGCCCGGATCAGGACGAGAGGAAACGGACGGTATGAGAGAGTGGCTACTTGAGTATTTGCGTTGCCCGCGGTCCGGTACACCCTTGCACGCAGAGCAGGCCGTCTGGGAGGGCAAGGAGATCAGTAGGGGGATGCTGGTGGACACAAAGGGGGCGTATGGTTACCCAATCATAAACGGCATCCCGCGGATCATGAAGGGTGTTGCGGATGAAAGCGACCTGCGGCGGGTGTATGCGGACTCGTTTTCATATCAGTGGAACACTTTCGAGTGGACTCGGGAAGTGGACCGGGATGAAGTCTTTGCAATCAGCGAT
>JAZDHF010000107.1:0-31305 GCA_043806315.1 Planctomycetota bacterium
TGGGGTTGGTGAGGTACCGCTCGCCTACCCAGGGTAGCGCCTTCGGCGCAACCCTGGGCTTCATGCCCGAACCCCTTCGGGGTTGACGCAAACCAGGACAGCGGCGATCCGCCAAGTGTCCGCCTAAACTGTCACGGACCCGAACCCGCGCACCCGTCCCACCTACGCTTGCGATGCCCCCAAGACGGTGCTACACTTCCACGAAGCTCGGCGAATGCGAGAGTCGAGGCCGAATGTCGTGAGAAAAAACAGAATGTGCCCCCCCTTTCCGGATCACCGTCGTCTTGTCCTAGCGGCTCAGCAATGGGCTGAAGCGTTTCGCCGTTGGGCGCTCCCTAGCTTAGGCGGAAAGGGGCAGCCTGCCGTGACCGGTTTATACAGTCTGTCCGATTATTGTTGGACGTGAGCGGAGAAAAAACTAAACCTGAATGGCAGACAAGATGAGTCCTTCACGAAAGGTCTATGGCAAGCCCAAGGGACGATACCGCCAGGAGAGCGTCAAGAAGCGCATCGAGGCGCTTTTTCTCGACAACCTGGGCAAAGTCCTCACCCGAGAGCAAATCATCGAGGCGGCAACCGATCCCGACTCCGGTCGGCAAACCGAGAACTGGCACCAACGGTTGTCCGAACTTCGTACGGATGACGGGTACACCATTTTGTCTTGGCGGAATCGGGGTGAATTGAAGGTTCAGGAATACTTGATGCCAGACAAGCAGAAACGACGCGGGGCGGGCAAACGCGTCCGCCCAACGAACGCCACTTGGATGGCCGTTCTCGAAAGAGCAGGCTACGCCTGCGAGTGGAATGAGGCCGGAGTGGTCTGCGGACTGAAGGACGGAGACAACGACCCAGTGGGAGGAGGACGAGTCAAGCTGACTCCGGATCACAAGAACCCCCACTCCCTCAATCCAGACGCCGACCCCAAGATGCAGGAGCAATGGCAGGCTCTGTGTGGTCGACACCAAGTCACGAAGAAGAACTACTGGGACACAACCACCGGCAAGCTCAACACCTATGCCATTGTCCAGTTTGCTCCGGAAGCGGAAAAGAGGGAGGTATTTCAGTTCCTTCTGTCGTACTTCGGGTATACCATGCTGAAGGATGGGAGTATCGGGAAGGGCACGAAATGAAGAACAACGGCGATCGCGTGCGGAGGTTTTTGGGGGAAACCCGGGACAAGATCGAGACCGGGCTAGCCGGGGACGGCGTCGTGATTCTGCCGCCAATGGACGTTCACGTCTCGGCGCGACTCCTGCATTTGCTTGGAATCAAGGCTCAGACCACCATCTTCGATCCGTGGTATAACAAGGGCGTCGGGGGGGAGAGGGACGACTATGTTCAGTATATCATCAACGTACTCAAGTCCCTGGAGCCGTTCTCGGAACACCTTTTCTTCTGGGGATTCCCCGAGACCATTGCCCACTTTGTTGACAAGATCCCCGATCCGCTCGCCTTGCGATGCTGGGTTACGTGGTTCTATAAGAATTCCCCGTCGATGATCCGCGGATGGCGATCGGCACAGATGACATGCCTTCACTTGTCCAAGCCGGACGCGAAGATGCACGTAGAGAATTTCCTAAACGACGTTCAACTTCAGAAGCTCAAGCATGGGAAACTCCGCTTTATTCCCGGACCACCGAGCGTGATCGAAGAGTCTCTGCTCTGCGGGTTCGTTGGAAGGAATGAGCAGACGGGGCACCCGTCTCAAAAGCCCGTCGCTGTTATCGAGCGGGTGGTCCTGATGGGGACGGCCAGAGGCGAGCTTGTCGTGGACTTGATGAGCGGCGCGGGAACAAGCGCCGTCGCCGCCTACAACAACGAGCGGTTTTCCATCGTCTGCGATATTTCTGAGGAATACACTGCCATTGCGGAGAGGCGACTCGGCGTTCACAGAATCAGCCTGTCAGATGCGTTTATCAAACCCGTTCATGAAACCCTCAACGGCCTTCCAGCGAAGAGATTCAGGATGCCATTCAAGAACGGCAGGTTGCCCGAGGAAGTCGGTATATCTCGGAACCAGCAGCTTACATTCGCGATGAAGTAAGAGGAAACCTTCAACGATTGATGTACAAAGGGGGACACAACGGTGGACATTCTGATTTGTCGAGCAGGATTGTTGAGGAGAGCTCGGTTTCGGTGCGTGCCACGCCCGAAGGGTAGCGCTACGCTGCCCGGTCGCTAGCGCTCGCGGCTCGGATTCTACGTCAACCACAAGGCGTGACGCTATAGTGAAGACCCATGTTCACCGTCAACAAAAACCCCAGCGTCGGCGATCTTCGCAAGTTCGGATGGGCGATGGTGATTGGATTCGGCGTCATCGGCGCCGTCCTTTGGGCAGCGGCCTGGCGCAAGTACGGAGGACATGGGCTGCTGGGATGGTCTGGCGCCGGTGCGCAAGTCGTCGCGCTGTGTCTGTGGGCATCGGGCGCCGGGTTGTGTGCGCTGTCGTTGTACTCGCCAGCATCGGCCAAACCCGTTTACGTCGGATGGATGCGGGCGACCGCCCCGATCGGGATGGTGATGTCCACGATTCTGCTGACCTTGCTGTTCGTGTTCTTGCTTCCGTTGTTTGCACTGGTGGTGCGGATGGGCGATCCGCTGCGAAAGAAGCTTGGCGGAAGCACATATTGGGAAGACTATAAGCCCCACGAGCCGACGTTGGAGCGGATGCGAAGGTTGTTTTAGTCCGGTCTCGATGCAGGATGAGGAATTGGCCGAAACCACATCGATAGCAATCGACTTCAGCGTCAACGACCGTGTACGTTCTATCAAGAGACTGGTTCAACTCCTTGCGCCAATTGCAGACCTGCCCCCGGGTACATCTCTGGAGATTAACCTCAGAAAATGCCAGTATCTCGGTCCTGATGCCGCTGCGGTTCTTGCGGCAGTTATTCACGATGCCAGATCGAACGGAGTTATGACGAGAATCTTGTCGCCGCTTGGCCCACCCGAGCTTTGCGCGTTCTTTCACCGCAGCGGGTTGGCCGAACTGGCCGGAGTGCACGATTCGTTGCACGTCGAGTCCAACGAGGCAACCCGTCCGGTCTTGGCCATTACACAGGTTCGAAGGGCAAGTTTCAACGATGCGGATCCGGTTATTGAGTTGGTTGCAAAGCATGGCAGTCTTGATCCAGAAGCGGAGGAGTACCTCAGAATCTGCATCAACGAAGTTGTGCAGAACGTGCAGGACCACGCAAAATCTCCGGTAGGCGCTCTGATGACGGCTCGTTTCAAGACCAAGGCAAACGAAGTTCGCGTTGCGATCGTCGATCGGGGACTCGGGATGTGTTCGACTCTTCGGAACCGGTACCCGGATACGACTCCGGAAAACGTAATGCAACGTGTCTTGGAGGGCGAATACTCGGCGCGCTCCCGCGAAAACAACATGGGCTTGGGGCTTAGCAACCTTGCTGCTATCATAAAGAGGCTTGAGGGCGAGTTATTCATGCTCTCCGAGAATTCGATGGCCGAACTCCGAAAGAGTGACGAACGATCTTTTTCCATGGTTTCGCCTGGCTTTCATGGAACGGGGGTCTTCTTCACAATTACAGTAGGTGCATAGGAAATGGATCTCGCTTCATCGGACAGCAGAATCGTGCACGTCTATGCTCGTGAACACGTGGATTCGGCAGGGTCCGTTGTTCGCAGCGGCATGGCTCTCGCTGAGGCTGTGCTGGACGCGCTCGAGAGCGGCGCGTTTGTCGAGGTCGACATGGCGGGCATCAAGGGTGCCTCTTCAAGTTATTTCAACGTTTTTTTGCGCAGGGTTGACGAAGGCTGCGGGCTAGCTGTTTTTGACGATCGGATCAAACTGCGATTTGGATCGAATGTCCAACAGATCGTCTACTCCCGTTCCTTCGAGTCCCTGAGGCGGGGCGTGACGAATTCTAGTGGGCACCGGGATGATAACAATGCACGATATGTGCGGTCCAGGATCGCGTGGCTTTGGGGTCAGATTCTTGCTTTTTTCCGAAGGTCATTTTGACGGGTGCGCTCATCAGAACAAGCTTTGTTCTTCTCGAATGACTGCGCGTCGCAATTCATGAACATCCTGGGCATTTCATGTTACTACCATGACGCGGGGGCGGCGCTGGTGCGCGACGGGAAGCTTATCGCCGCCGGAGAAGAGGAACGATTCACCCGCAAAAAGCATGACTTCGGGTTTCCGGAGAACGCGATCCGGTACTGTCTGCGCGAGGCGGGCATCACCATCGACGAGGTCGACCACATCGGCTTCTATGAAAAGCCGCTGGTCAAGTTCAACCGCATCCTGGAGACGATCCTCGCCTACTGGCCTATGACCTATCGGGCGTGGCTCACCGCGACTCCGTTGTGGTTGGCCCACCGGCTGCGAATCGGCCGGGAAATCCAGGAGAAATTGGGGACCGACAAGGAAATCCTTTACTGTCAGCATCACCTTTCCCATGCCGCAAGTGCCTTTCTCGTGTCACCTTTCGAGGAGGCGGCGATCATCACGGCCGACGGAGTGGGCGAGTGGACGACGACCAGTTGGGGCGTCGGTCGAGGCGCCACGATCGACATGAAGAAGGAACTGCGGTTTCCGCACTCCGTGGGCCTGTTGTTCAGCGCCATCACGGCCTATCTGGGATTTCGCGTCAACGACGCGGAGTGGAAGGTCATGGGCCTGGCCCCGTACGGGAAACCTCGCTACGTCGATCAGTTCCGCAAGGTCGTGGACATCAAGGACGACGGCAGTATTCGTCTCGATCTTCGCTACTTCGCCCACGGCTACTCGACGACGAAGGCGTTCAACGCCCGTTGGGAAAAGCTCTTCGGCCGGCCGCAGCGCAATCCAGAAAGTCCGCTTACGGACTTCCACCGCGACATCGCTCACAGCGGACAGAAGATCGTGGAAGAGATTATGGTCCAGATGGCGACCTACGTGCAGCGCGAGACGCGCTCGACCAATCTCTGCATCGCGGGCGGGGTCGGCTTGAACTGCGTCGCCAACTGGCGGATTCTGCAAGAATCGGGCTTCAAGAACATCTTCATCCAACCGGCGGCGGGCGACTCCGGCGGAGCGTTGGGGACGGCCTTCTACATCTACAACACGGTCCTGGGAAACCCCCGCGCGTTCCGCATGGATCACGCGATGTGGGGACCGGGGTTCAGCAACGAGGAGATTCGCGCGGCTCTCGACGGGGCCGAGGCGGTGTACGAAACGGTTGACGAAGAGCAGGAGCTACTCGACCGGACGGCGGCGATGATCGCCGAGGGCAAGGTCGTCGCGTGGTTTCAGGGTCGGCTGGAGTTCGGGCCGCGGGCGCTGGGGGCGCGGTCGCTGCTCGCCGATCCGCGCGACGCGAAGATGAAGGACGTGATCAACGCGAAAGTGAAGTTCCGCGAGGCGTTCCGACCGTTTGCGCCGGCTGTGCTGAAGGAACAAGCGCACGAATACTTTGAAATGCCCGCGGGAATGGATATGCCTTTCATGCTGCTGGTGCCGAAGGTGCGCGAGACGAAACGGACGATTATTCCCGCGGTGACGCACGAGGACGGTACGGGGCGGGTGCAGACGGTCACCGAAGAGCACAACGGACGTTTCTATCGGCTGATTCGCACGTTCGGGCGGCTGACGGGCGTGCCGGTGGTCATCAATACGTCGTTCAACGTTCGAGGCGAGCCGATTGTGTGCACACCGCAGGACGCGTACCATACCTTCGTGAACACCGGGATCGACGCGTTGGTGATCGGCGATTTCATCGTCACTCGCAAACCGGCGCGGGTCGACTTTGAGGCCGGGATGCGGCGAAGCGTGGAGTTGGAGGCGGGACTGCGGACGGCGGAGAGCGTCACGATCCGGTAGCGTTGGGAAGTTGGCGATGGCGAAACAATCGCTCCTCAAAGAGTTCTTCCTCTTCATCAAGCAAGAGAAGAAGTGGTGGCTTGTGCCGCTCATCGCCGTCCTACTGCTCGTCGGGGCGTTGATCGTGTTCGCCGGTTCGTCGCCGTTGGCGCCCTTTATCTATCCGCTCTTTTGACGGCCGCGTACACCCCCCCCGGGGGCTTCGTCGGGTCATTGTAGCTCACGTCCCGAAGGGTCGATAATATCCGGGCGGATGGCATCAACACGCCGTAACGGTGTCACGCGCGTGGCGCTGCGGCGGGCATGAGCCTTTCGCGCGGACCAAAACCTGCGGCTCGAGAGGGATTTGACGTTGAAGGTTCTCTGCGTCTGCGGCGCCAGGCCGAACTTCATGAAGATCGCCCCGCTGGTGGACGCGCTGTCGCGCACGCGGGAGGTCACGACGCTGCTCGTCCACACCGGCCAGCACTACGACGAGCGGATGAGCCGACTGTTCTTCGGCGAATTAGGCATTCCCAAGCCTGATCTCAATTTGGAAGTGGGAAGCTGCTCCCACGCCGTGCAGACGGCGGAAGTGATGAAACGGTTCGAGCCGGTGTGCATCGAGCATCGTCCTGACTGGGTGGTGGTGGTCGGGGACGTGAACAGCACACTGGCTGCGGCGCTAGTGGCGAGCAAGCTGGGAATCGGAATCGCCCACGTGGAGGCCGGTCTGCGGAGTTTCGATCGCACAATGCCGGAGGAAATCAACCGCGTTCTGACGGACGCCGTCAGCGACCTGCTGTTCGTGACCGAACCGAGCGGGGTGGAGAACCTGCGGCGGGAGGGCATCGCCGATCACAAAGTGCACCTGGTCGGAAACGTGATGATCGACACGCTGTTGCGAAGTCGCGCCAAGGCCGATCGGTCGGTCATCTTGTCCAAGCTGGGAATCGGTAAGGGAAAGTACGCCGTCGTGACCCTGCATCGGCCCAGCAACGTCGATGACGCGGACGCGTTTTCGTCGATCCTCGCAGCCTTTGAGCAGATCGCCGAGGACATGCCGATCATTTTCCCCGTGCATCCGCGCTCGCGGAAGAACCTCGATGGGAGCGAGCTCGGGAATCGGGCGAAAGGCATCGCGAACTTGCGGCTGGTGGAACCGTTGGGGTATCTGGATTTTCTGAAACTCATGTCCGATTCGGCCGTAGTACTGACGGATTCGGGCGGCATTCAGGAGGAAACGACGATCCTCGGCGTACCCTGTTTGACGCTGCGGGAGAATACGGAGCGGCCCATCACGGTCACACAGGGGACGAACCGGCTCACGGGCAACTCGACAGAAGCGATCCTCAAGGCGTATCGTGAGGTGCGGGACCAACCGCAAAGACCGGTGAAAGTTCCCGAACTGTGGGACGGCCGTGCGGCCGATCGGATTGTGACGTGCCTCGCTGCCGCGAGCCGGTCGAGAGGGACGACGTGCGGAGTTGAGCGATGAACATTTCCGTGGTGGGGACCGGTTACGTCGGGCTCGTGGCCGGCGCGTGCTTCGCGGACAGCGGGCATCGCGTGATCTGCGTGGACTGTGATGAACGAAAAATCCGACAGCTATGCAACAACGAGATTCCGATCTACGAGCCGGGTCTGACTGAGATCGTCGTTCGGAATCAGAGGACGGGCCGGCTTGCATTCACGACGGACTTGGCCGCGGCGGTGCAGCGAAGTCGGATCGTCTTCATCGCCGTCGGCACGCCGCAGGCCGACGACGGCTCCGTGGACCTGTCGGCCATCCTCGACGTGGCACAGACCGTCGGTCGCGTGATGGACGGGTACCGAGTGGTGGTGATGAAGAGCACGGTCCCGGTCGGAACACACAAGAGGGTGTCGGAGGCGATCCGCTCGCAAACGGATCATCCGTTCGATTACGTCAGCAACCCCGAGTTCCTCAAGGAAGGAGCGGCGGTCGAGGATTTCACGCGGCCCGATCGTGTGGTGATCGGGGCGACGAATCCGGCGGTAGTGGAGATCATGCGCGAGCTGTACGCGTCGTTCATGCGCCGCGAGGAGCGCATTCTCATCATGGACCCGGCGAGCGCGGAGATGACCAAATACGCGGCCAATGCGATGTTGGCGACGCGGATTTCCTTCATGAACGAGATCGCCGGGTTGTGCGAGCGGGTCGGCGCGGACGTGGAGAGCGTGCGCCGCGGCGTCGGGTCGGATGCGCGAATCGGAAGTGCATTCTTGTTCGCCGGCGTAGGGTACGGCGGGTCGTGTTTCCCGAAGGACATTAGCGCCTTGGTGTCAACAGGCAGGTCGGTTGAGCACCCCATGAGCCTGGCCTCGGCCGCGCAGGAGGTGAACTCACGCCAACGCCGCCTGTTCGCCCGGCGGGTGATCGATTTCTTCGGAGACGGGTGCGGCAAAACGACGCTCGCCGTCTGGGGACTGGCGTTCAAGTCGTGGACGGATGACGTTCGCGAATCCCCGGCGATCGCGGCGATCCGAATGTTTCTGGAACGGAAGATGCGGGTTCGCGCTCACGATCCGGAGGCCATGGGCACGGCGCGTGTGGAACTCGGCGATGCGGTGACGATGTGTGAGGACGCCTACCAGGTCCTCGAAGGCGCGGACGCCTTGGTCGTTTTTACGGACTGGCCGCAGTTTCGTACGCCGGACTTTGAGATGATTGCGGCCAAGCTACAACGAAGAGTCGTGTTCGATGGTCGGAATCTTTACGATCCGGCAGCCATGGCCAAAAAGGGGTTCCAATACTTTTGCATCGGTCGGCCGACTGTAGCGCCGTCACGGTAGGAGTGTGATTTGTCCAGGATCGTCGTCACCGGCGGCGCGGGATTCATCGGCTCGCATCTCTGCGAGGCCCTTCTGCGCGGCGGGCACGAGGTCGTCGCCTTCGATAACTTTGACGACTTCTATGATCCCGCTCTCAAACGTCGTAACTTGGCCGGGGCGATCTCGAACCGCAGCTTCACACTGATCGAAGGCGATATTCGCAAGCCTGAGGATGTGCGGCGGGCTGTTCGCGACCGCGTCGAGGTCGTCATTCACTTGGCCGCTCGGGCGGGCGTGCGGCCATCGATCGAATTACCGCTGCTCTATCAAGACGTGAATGTCGGCGGGACCCTGGTCCTGCTGGAGGCGTGTCGCAAGATCGGGTCCTGCAAGTTCATCTTCGGCGGCAGTTCGAGTGTGTATGGGAATAATCCCCAATTCCCATTTTCCGAGAGCGACCCTGTCGATGCGCCGATCTCACCCTATGCGGCCACCAAACGAGCGGGGGAATTGTTGTGCCACACGTATCACCATCTCTACGGAATGCCGGTGACCTGTCTTCGGTTTTTCACCGTGTACGGTCCGCGGCAGCGGCCCGATTTAGCTATTCACAAGTTCGTGCGGTTGATCGAGGCGGGGCAAGCGATCCCCTTATTCGGCGACGGAAGCACAGTCCGTGACTACACGTATATTGACGACATTGTCGACGGCGTGATCCGAGCGATCGACCGATGCAGCGGGTTTCACACGTACAATTTGGGAGGAGCGCATCCCCTTTCCCTACGCGACCTCATCGCGATGATTGAGAACGCGACCGGCCGGAAGGCGGTCATCGAGCGCCGTCGTCCGCAGGCCGGTGACGTTGAGCGTACCTGCGCGGACGTGTCGCTCGCGGGTCGGGAACTTGGATTCCGACCGTTGACCGATCTGGCCACGGGGCTCGCGCGATTTGTGGAATGGTTCCGGTCCGACGCCGGTCAGGTGTAATCGCTGCGGCCATCGAAGAATGCACGTCGCCTACATCCATCAACACTTCTCCACGACGCGCGGAGCGACGGGCACACGATCCTATGAAACGAGCCAACGTCTTCTCCGCGCGGGGCATCGAGTGACCATGATCTGCGGCGTCTATGAGGCCGGAGATCAATCTGCCGAATCGTCCGAGCGGGTCACGGAATGTGAGATCGACGGCATCCGGGTTCTGCGAGTTGCCGAGCCCTATGCCAACCGCATGGGATTTGCCCGTCGTGTGCTGGCCTTTGGACGTTTCGCGCGAACGGCTACACAGGTCGTGTGCCGACTGGACGCTGACCTCGTCTTTGCGACTTCCACACCTCTGACAGTAGGCATTCCCGGTATGAAAGGCGCACAACGGCTGCATGTCCCCTTCGTGTTCGAGGTCCGCGATCTCTGGCCGGAACTGGCGATCGCACTCGGCGTCATCAAGAACTCGGTGCTCAAATGGTATACGCGGCGACTGGAGCGCAATATCTACCATGCCGCCGACCGCATCATTGCCTTGGCGCCCGGCATCAAGGAGGGCATCTGTCGCACAGGATACCCGGCGGACCGCGTGGCCATGATCCCCAACAGTTGTGACCTGGAGTTGTTCCGGCCCACTGACGAAATACGATGGGATGAACGCTTCGGACCGCCGGACGAGTTTCGCCTCGTCTTTACGGGCGCTCATGGACTCGCCAATGGACTGGACGCGGTCCTGAAGGCCGCTGTGGAGCTGAAACGCCGGGGCGTTACGGGAATACGGTTCGTCTTCCTCGGCGATGGCGGGCAGCGCGAGGGACTGATGCACTGCAGTCGCGCGGAGGGTCTTGACCGCCTCATCACCTGGGTCAAGCCGATTCCAAAAACGGAACTGGCCCGCATTCTTCCGCAAATGGATGTCGGAATGATGCTCCTGAAGAACGTGCCGGCTTTTTACTATGGCACTTCCCCGAACAAGTTCTTCGATTATATCGCCTGCGGCCTGCCGGTCCTGAACAACTACCCGGGCTGGATCGCGGAACTCATTGAAGGCAACCGCTGCGGGGTAGTCGTTCCGCCTGACGACCCGCAGTCCTTTGCCGACGCGGTCATACGCCTGCGCGACGCTCCGGATGAACTCGTCGCCATGGGACGCCGGGCGCGTCAGTTGGCGGAGTCGCAATTTTCGCGGGACGTGTTGGGCGATCAACTCGTGGCCGTTCTCGAATCCAGTTATCAGGATTTCAACCGCGCCCGCTCCTCAACGGCGACCCTTCCCGTTGGCCATGTATGAGAATGCAGCCGCATGATGCCCCACCCGTCCATTACTCCTCTCAACGGTCTTACGGTCGATGTCGAGGACTGGATTCAATCGGTCTTTGACTCATCTGCCCCGTTGACCGACTGCTTTGTCCGCAACACGCATCGCGTGCTGGAGATGCTGGCATCCCACGGAGTTCGGGGCACCTTTTTCGTGCTCGGCCTTGCGGCAGAGAAGTCGCCCGACCTCGTGCGCGCGATACACAGTGCAGGACACGAAGTGCAGAGCCACGGTTACGGACACCGCCCGCTGCATACCCTTACCCCGCGGCAATTCCGCGAGGACCTGAAACGCTCCAAGGCCTTGTTGGAGGATTTATCCGGGCAGGCGGTCGTCGGCTATCGCGCTCCGGCGTTCTCCATGACTCTGCGCAATCTTCGGGCGTTTGACTGCCTTGTCGAATGTGGATTCACTTATGACTCATCGGTATTCCCCGTCCGCACACGCCGTTACGGCATCGCCGGCGTGCCGCGCTTTCCGCATCGGGTGCGAACGCCCGGAGGAAACACGCTCATTGAAATCCCAGTGGCCTCGCACCGATGCCTCGGACGCACCCTGCCCCTCGGCGGCGGCGGATACTTTCGTCTCTTCCCCGATTCGTTCATCCATCGGGCGGTTGCGAAGGTCAATCGTGGAGGGCGCCCCGTAACCGTTTACCTCCACCCGTACGAATTCAACCCCACCGAGATTGCGGACTTATCTCACGACATTCCTCTCCTACTCCAGATCCATCAGACACTAGGACGCCGGGGAATCCCACGGAAAATCGGTCGACTGCTCCAGGAATTCCGCTTTGGTCCGCTTCAGGACGTGATCGCCTCGCTCTCGCCCATCCCGACGCACAACTGTTACTCGGCACTCGCGCCGAACGGGAGTAAACCCGTCGCGGTCGCAAGGTAACGCTCAAAATGTCTATGTCTTCGACGTAACGGGCCCAGGCGACTCTCCGCAGCCCCGGATGTCCTCCTGGGTCCGCACTCCCGCGAGCCGCCCGTAGATTCCCTGCAAAAGGTCTTCCATGCGATGCCAGCCGAATTCCGCCTCAACAGCCCGGCGGCCGTTCAGGCCGAAGTCGCGCGTGCGCTGCGGGTGTCTGAGCAGGGAAAGCAGGGCGTCGGCGAGTGATTCCGGTTTAGTCATGTCCGCGGCGAGGCCGCAGTTCGCTCGGCGGATGACCTCCTCGGTGTCGCTGCCGCTTGGTCCGATGACGGCTTGCCCCGTGGCCATGTAGTTGAACAACTTGTTGGATAGGCTCTTGTAGTTGTTCGATGTGGGCTGCATTGCGATCAGTCCGATCGAGCCGCGGTTCAGTGCAGGCCCCACCTGTTCGAACGGAATCCACCCTGTCACCTCCACGATATCCCGCAGTCCAAGCTCGGCCACCGAGCGATCGAACTCCTCACGATCCGCCTCTTGCAGTTCGCCGACCACAAGCAACCGAACGCGAATCTCCTTTCGCACGATCGCCAGCGCATGGAGGATTTGCTGTTGTCCGCGACTGCGCCCGAGGAACCCGTCATGGGTCAGTGTCCACGCGGCCTCCGGCGGCTTATGCTCAAAGGGGAATATTTCCAAGGGCGGGCTGTTGTAAATGATGTCCACCCGCGTGCAGCCGCAATCCTCGCGATAGAAGAGTTCATTGGTGAAACTGACGACAATCACCTGATCGGCCCGTCGGGCGAGGAAATGAAGGAAACACGCCGTGACCCGGGTGACAAGTCGGGCCTTCCAGCCGGAGAGGAATCGAGCCGCCGTAAACTGAAAGCACTCGTGGGCGTCGAAGACGAGCTTCGCTCCCGTTCGCCACTTCAGAAGGACTCCGACGACAAGGCTTTCCACTTCGTGAACGTGATATACGTCCGCCCGCCACCGCAGAGCCATCCGATACACACGCCAAATAAGGAGCACCCGCTTCCAGCGATTCAATCCCCTCGATGGCAGAGGAAGAAGTTCGAGTTCCGGTGGAAACGGCCGCCTCCCATCATGCATGGCCACCACGCTCACCCGGTGACCCATCTTCGCCAGTGAGCGTGCCTCGCGCTGCACGACCCGCGGGTCCCAAGCCGGATGAGAGGGGGCGAGCATGCAAATCCGAAGGGCGGGGCGCTTCATACGGGACACTCGAAGCAGAGCCCCCGCGGGGGCGGCGCGATGCGGTCGACGCCGGGAAGAGAGTGTCCAGATTTGCCGGGAACGCGATGAAGCAAGTGAGCGGGCCAAGAATACCCAGCGACGTGAGCAACATCATCTGCGCGCCCTCCGTTTACTCGCCCATCACATTGTGGCGATTTCTTGTGCCGGGGGGGCGTTAAGGCAACACCTTCAGGGATGAAGACCGCGTCTGACCCGAGGAACACTACCGACCTTGCCATTACATTCCTATCTCCGCGGAAGCTCCACCGGGGGTCTGATTGTGTTCTCCAGTTCCAGCGATTTCAGTTCCGGCGCAAAGAAACAATCGCCGTCTCGCTGCACGATCACTTCGTTGTGGACAAACGATGCTTTTTGGGGATCTCCCAGAACACTAAGGGCAATGGCCGGTCGGCGGCCCGGATCATTGGGTGACTGGTCGCGCGCCAGCGGTCCCAATCGTCTGTATCGAAAGTCCAGCCGACTGTTGAGTACTTTGCCGCCGTCAACGACTACCAGCGATCGGAGCGGACCATCTTGCCAATCGTATTGCGCCATCCCGGCGTCGAGGGAGTTCTGCTCGATGACGCTGTCCTCCAGGGTTCCCGTGATGCGAATGGCGGTTTCGAGGGATTGAAGCAGCGTGTTTTGAATGCGCAATCCGCGCACTCGTCCGACAATCTGGATCGCGTTCTTCGCACCGTACGTTTCCGCCTCTACGCCGGAGAAGACGATGTGCTCGCACGGGAAGTCCTGACTTGGGCCCCCGATGACGAACCCGGTAATCCCGCCCCGGTCGGGCTTCGTCTTATCTAGGGTCTTGTTGGACAGACTCCCACCCATCATGGTGAAGTATCCGGTCCCCGATTGAATGATGATGTTGCGCTCTGCCCCCGTTCTCGCGTACATCCCGAAAGAGCAGTTCTGGAAAACGTGACAAAGGTTCGATCCGCCATGCACTGGACCGAAGAGACTGGTCACGCCGGAGCTGACCTCTCGACCCGTGAGAAGATTCGCCCCCCCGGGCGCCGTATTGAAGAACAAACAGTGCTCATAGAGATTCACCTCGCTGCCGAATGACACGATGTTGGCCAGCAAGGCCGGAGCATCCCATCGCACGTTGACGAACCGATGATCGCCCGCAGAATCCCCATTCTTATTGCGTCCCAGCAGCAATCCGATCCGGGCCGTGCCTTCCCGTGAAGTGATGCGCACATGGGCAAGCTCGCACGCGGCCGCCCCGGTCATGTCGATCAACAGCGGTTGATCCGTTGCGACCACGAAGGCAATCTCGGTTCCGACGCCCTCGCCGATGATGCGGACGCCTCGTCGGTCGCGCAGGTTAAGCGGCTTGTGAAGAAAATACTGCCGGGCGTCCAGTTGCAGGGTTCCCCCCGCCTTGGGCAGCGCGTCGATTCGCGCCTGGAGATCCGCCGATCCCGATTGATCGTCTGCTCTCGCTAGCAAGGAGACCCAAAGGAAACCCGGCGCAATGGCCAGCACAAGCGCTAACGAAGGCCGTGTCGATGGCATAATCCCGCCTCCCGAGAATACTCGGAACGTTGCGAAGCCAAGGGATCAAGACCGTGTGTCCCTTGAATCTGGGTTGTGAGCTTGGCCCAACGGTAGGAAAAGCCGCAGACCCGGCCCAAGAACCAGACCAGCAGGAGCATGGAGACCGAATAGACGAACATCTCGTACGGCTGCCCGCGAATCGCAAGGAGAACGAACCGCAAGAAGGAAGCGCCGAAAGCGAGGAACCAGAGTACGTTCACACGCATGCGACATGCAACAAACCCGAAAACCACGCCATCAACGGATAAGACCAAGAGTCCGGGCCAGCCCCAGAAATTGATGTATGCATCCCCCATCAGCGTCGGGGGAATCATGGCCTCTGCAATACCCTTCCCCGGAGAAACAGCTCGGGCGAACACCTGCGCGGTGTCCTCGGGCTTGAGCACGGGGAAATAGGCTCGTGGAAGGAAGAAAAACAGGATACGGCGATACGTCCCTCCGTTGACGTAACTGTGATGTTCGGGGAACAGCTCCACCGCGCTCACTAAGTACTGGTGGTAGGAAAGCGGATCCCGCGCGAGTGCGCCGCGATACGTGTCGAGCGAGGCGAGCATTTGCAGGACCTTGCCGGGCGTGGTTCGCATGAGCTCCCAGCGGATGGTATACAGAGACACGCTCAATAATACGACGAGTAGGCCCGATAAGCTCAAGACCCCGAATCGACGGAGCGACAGTCTGTGCCGCAAGGCAAACCCCATCACCACTCCGCCCACCACGGAAAACGGCGGCATTCGCGAGCCTTTATAGGCGTAGTAGAAAAAGATCGCGATCACAAGCGCGTAGACGACACCCATGACCCGGTAGTGTTTCGGGAGAAAGAAACACACGAAGCCGGGTATCGCTGCGAGTCCAATGAACTGGCTCGCGACGGCCTGCAACTGAGTGGTGCCCGCCAGTCGGAACGTAAAACGCGGGGCTATAAGGTACTCGATGATCCCTGCCCCGGTCGCAAGTACCATTGCGACCCACGCCACAATCGCCGCAATCGCACTGATCCAAAACAAACGCCGCAGCAGGCGTTGACCATCGGCGCTCTCAAGCACGGCAATCAGGACCGGGCTCAGCTTTGTCCACGGTCGTCGCCACCACTCATACGCGCGCCAGCCTGCGCTAAGGGCCAGGATACCCAAAAGACCCATCGCAGCAGCCGTGACCCGACTGCTCGGCGAGAGCGAACTGAATGCCGCCGGAAGGTCCTCCAGCCGCGTCCATGCCGGCACCAGCCCATGCACGAGTCCCATTCCGCCGAACACAGCAAGCTTGGCAACGTTTGACCGTACGTCGCGCATTGCAGCTAGGTATTCGAGGGCACAAACCGCCGTTGTCAGCAGATGAAGAATAAAGGCCATGCGACGACCCCTACGCAGCCTCACCCCGATCGTTTGTCATTTAGCCTCCCCTCGAGCGGGCGTCCGCGACGCGGTCGAGCACCTCGATCGTTCGCGTGCACATCCTTGTCCTGAGCCTCGAAGGAGTGGTTTCATCCGCACACTCACGAGTCGATCGTCCCCTCCTCGGTTATCGGCTCACTGCGGCCACCACCGCTTGCGCGACCCGCGCGGGTGAAGCACACCAGCCACAGTATACAGGCCACGAGTGAAGAGCCCGCCAACGACATGGCGGCGCCCTGCGCCCCGTCGGAAGGGACCAGCGCTGCCAATGCGGCGAGTTGAACCGTCACCGTCACCGCCGAAACCGCGGCCACCCGCTTCAGCGGCAGGTAGCGGACCGCGATCGGCCGAAGAAGCAATGCCAAAGACATGAACGCATTCCCGACCGCGATCCAGCCGTAGAACTCCAAGGTACTTGCGGATAGATCGGGGTACAACTTAGCGATCAACCACCGTCCCGCCAGCCAGGAAACGAGACCGACGGCGGCGGCCAAGGCCCCCGAAACCGCCAGATACTCTTTCCCCAAGCGGCCCGACAACCTGAACACCCGGCTCGAAGCAAGGAGCGAAAGGACGACTATGCTGACCAGTCCGATGGGGGCGACGAAGATGTTCCCGATTGAGGTGCCCGCATAGAGCACGGCTACGTCCTCAGCCCCGCCCATGACGCCCAGCACGAGCCGCGAGGCGTAGACCTGTGTTTGCTCCATGAAGGTCATCAGTGCCCCGGGCACCCACGCGGATAAGAGCGCGCGAGCCAGATCGGAGTCCCAGCGAATCGGACCGCCGATGAATGACCGCGTGTAACGTACGAAGACCGGGAAGGCCAGGAATATGCTGGCGGCATAAACCGTGCCGATCGCCCACAGGCTTCGCGTCGGTGCGATCCAAAGGTTCGTCAGCAGCACAACCGCCTCGATGACGCGGACCACGAACATCGTCGCGAAGCGGCGCTCGATGCGGAGGATGACGTTGAAAAGAAGCTCAAGACTTCGCCCCAGTGCGAACACCCCGAGCGGAAAGTAAACGGCCCAGGCATGTGCTCGAAGGGTAGGGTCGGCAAAGGGCAGGCTCACGGCGCTGGCGGGGATGAGCACGGCGATCGAAAGACCGATCGAGAGAAGGATCGCCGTGTTCATCATCCGCCGCGCCGACTCCCGAGGCTCTCCGGCGAGTTGGCGAAGCAGATAAAGCGCGAACCCGTTCGCGGCGACGTTTCCAAACAGGTTCATGAGCCCGAGCACCCAGAGGAACCCGCCGAAAACATCGCCGCCAAGCGAACGGTTCAGAAGGGGACAGACGAGGAGTCGATCCACGCCCAGGGAGAGGACAAACCCGGCCCCGGTCCAGAATGAGTATTTTCCGACGCGTGCGATCCGCCGCAGAAGGTTCGCCGCATTTGTGGCCGAGGTTTGGGTTTCTGTTGGCGTGTCGTCCTTCATGGCGTCAGAGGGCGTTCGCTACACCTCCGCTGGACGCCGGGGGATTGGACCCGGTCTACCAGCTCGGAGCATCCGCCGGGTATCACGCGTCTACCGCGCTGGTCCGAAAAAACCGAAGTCCACAAGGGATAGTAGCTCCCGCGCATCCGGCCGACTATGTACGCTGTACGCAACCGGACAACTACACGTCATCTTCGTCTACGCTGTATGTCGGCTCGGAGTCTCCATCCGGACGCCGAAAAACCGGGAGCGAGCCGATCTGATGCCCGCATTGGTTGCGCACGCCATGAAAACAGTGGTGATTCAAAAATTACCTAATAGAGCTACATCCGACGACAAGACGGAGATAGCGTCGGCAGTCGAGAAACGGTCAGCGGGAGATCGTCTGTCCGTCCGTCAGTTTATCCAACCCGTCTGCGGCAATGGACTGTCCGGCCGAGAGCCCGCCGGTCACTTCCCATTGGTCGCCGCGCCGCCGGCCTAGTTGAATGGTCGTCTTCTTGAGCCGCCCGTTTTCGGCTACGAAAACCGTTCCCGCCGGACCGGAGGCGTCCCTGCGGCACGCGGAGTTGGGAATCCAGATGGCCGTCGCCGTACTCTGCGGATCGGCTTGCGGAGGCTCGGAAAGAAACGCAACCTGGGCCGATCCCTCCACACGAAGGTAGTCATCCGGATTCTCAATGCGGACTTTCACCTGCACGGTCGCCTTGGAGTAGTTCGCACCCGGGTCGAGCCACATGACGAACCCGCGATACTGACGGTCCTTGTAGGCATCCGGAATGATCGTACAAGGCATGTCCTTGCGGATGCGAAGGATGTCCAGTTCGCTGATGTCCACTTCGACGCGCAGTTGGGTCATGTCGGCAATGATGGCGAACTGGGCGTTGGCGTTGGCCCCTCGACCGCCCTCCGCGGCCACGAAATCGCCGACCTCGACGTTCCGCGTGAGCACGACCCCGGCGATCGGGGCCACGACCTCGCAGTCACTCAGCGTTTTCTGAGTGAAGTCCAAGGCGGCCCGGTCGGCGGCGACGGCGGCCTCGGCTTCCTCCAAGGCGCGTTTGGCGTCGGCGTATTCGATGCTCGGTGCGCTTTCACTCTTCACCAACCCGGCCACGCGCTCGAAGTTCACTTTTTGGAAGGTCAAGCGCGCCCCAGCCTGTTCCAGTCGCGCCGCGGCCTCGTCGCGCCGGGCGCGGTAGAGCACGTCCTCGATTCGTGCCAAGAGCTGTCCCTTCTCCACGCGGTCCTTCTGCTCGAAGTACAAAGCGACGATCTGTCCGGACACCTTGGTCGACACGGCGACGCGATGGTCCGAAACGATCTTCCCCGTGGCGGTGAGCGCCGCCTGCGCCGGGGGCTCTCGTCCGACCGTGACCTGCATCAACCGCACCGCCGCCGCTTCGGAGGCGCCGCCGACGGCAGCGCCAAGCCTTGCCCCCAGATCGGGGCGAAGAACATACACGCCGACAGCCGCCAACCCGACGATCATGAGGGCAACGATGAGCCCCTTGAAACCCCTTGCGGGCAGGCCTGCGCGGGGACGTTGGTCCTTGGGGATCGACAAGGACCGCAACTGGGCCTGGACATCGTGGGGAGCGTTCATCTGCACATGATTATAGCGGTCCGCTAGGCCTTTCGCAGGGCCTCGATCACCCGTGTGCGGGAGGCCTTCCACGCCGGGGCCAGCGCCCCCCCCACCCCGACCAACGTCGCCAGACCAAACGCCGACACCAAAATCCCAGGCGTAATCCGTAGTTCATAGGTTAAAACTGTCCAGGTGGTGTCCGATAAGAAATCCTGCCTCGAACCGTTGATGAATAAACTCGCCCCGAGACCAGCCGCGCATGCTGCAGTGGAAATCAGCAGTGACTCGATCACAAACGAGAGCATGATCGCGCCCCGTGCGAAGCCGATGGTCCGCAGCATGGCGATTTCGCGTTTTCGACCGTCCACCGCCGCGTACATCGTGTTGGCCACCGCAAAGATCGCCCCGATCGCCATGATGCCGACCAGGACCGTGGTAAGAAACACAATCTCCCGCGTCTTGGTGGAGAGCTCGTCGTAGTATTTTGTCTCCAACTGGGCGTCGAGCTCGACGGCGGGGCCGTCCACATAGTCGATCGTCGCCCGGGCCGCAGCCGGATCCGCAAGCCGTACCACCACGCTGGAGAGGAACCTGCGATTGAAAGCGTCTTCAAGCATTGTTCTCGGAGCCCAGATCTCACTTTCCAGCGCCCCGCCGCCCGCGTCGAATACGCCGACAACGGTGAAAACACGGTTGGCGAGCCGGCCCATCTCCAGCCGCCCGCCGGGTTCGAGATTCGCGTAGCGCTCGCGCGCGGCTTTGCCAACGATCATTTCCATCGTCCCTTGCTGCGGATGGCGACCTTCAATAATCTTCAACTCGGAGTGCAGTTCATAAGCGATGTCGTCGACGCCGCGGATGGCGACGCTCGCCGGAGTGCCCACGGGACCGCGCCGCGGTATGTTGGTCTGCACGCAGAGTTCAAGACTGATGAGCAGTTGCCCCGTCGAACCGCGTGCGATATTCGGCGCTTGGACGATGCGGGCAGCCTCGGCGGGCAGCAGAATGCTTGTACTTTCCGCGGTCGAACCGGGCTTGAGGATCATCACATTGCGCGACGATCCTGTCGCCGCCAGCGACGCCCGTATTCCCGCGGCGAAGGAAAGCAACGCCGCCAGCACGAAGACCACCACGCTCACCAGGAAGAAGGTCAGCGTAACGCTCAGACGACGCCGGCGCAGGTTGCGCCAGTTGTAGTAGAGTGGTAGAACCATGGCATCGGCTACTCCAAGTTACGCAGCGCCGTGACGACTTTCAATCTTATCCCCGTCCACGCCGGCCACAGGGCCGCCAGCACGCCGATCGCTGCGGCGATCACCAACGACTCCAGGCATACGATCATGCGCACATCCAGCGTCTGGATCAGCGGAACCGTGAAGTTGCGCAACGGTGTGTGGTTGAAGCCGACGTAAGGCAGGGCGGCGCCGATGAATCCGCCAATCGTGCAGAGCGCCAAGCTCTCAAACTGGATCAGCCCGAAGATGGTCGAAGGCCCGAACCCAAGCGACTTCAGCGTGCCGATTTCATTGAGTCGGTCGCGGATGTTCATGCTCATGGTGTTAGCCGCGGCCATCACCGCCACGAAGATGGTCACCGCCGCCAGAATCGTCAGATTGGTCGGAAGGTCGAACAACTGGGTAATGAGCTCGGTCATGAACGCCTTCTCGTCCTGCGTCTTAGTTTCCTCCGGCGACCGGGCGAAAAGTTCGTCGATCGCCAGGCGGAAGTGGTCCATATCCGCACGCGTTCCACACTTCACAAGAAAGAAGGTCACCCATCCGTCCGGCGTCCATCCCTCCGGCGTGGTGACCTTTTTCAGTTCCTCTTCCAGATAATCCATCCGAAAGAAGTTAGTCACAACGTCCTTCGCTCGGGGCGCCGTCGAAACAACGTGAAACTCGAGGGGGCTGTACGGCGGGACCGAGGGGTTGAGGGTTACGCGATCGCCGACCTTCCAACCGAGCTGTCGGGCCGTCGCCGCTCCGACCACGAGGGCCCGCCGGTCCCGATTCCACGCCGCGATTTCCTCCACGGTAAGGTTCTCGTCGGGAAAGGTCGCTGGAAACGTATCGACGTCGACCGCGAGCGTCGAGAGCGGCATGGGACGATCCTCGATCTTCCCCCCGATCCAGCGCATTCCGCACACCGAGGTGATCCGCTTCTTGGTCGGGTCCAGCGACTCGATCTTCGTCCGATACCCGGCCGGCAGGGGATTGATAAACGACGTCTTGTGCATGGTTACGAGGCGCAACTGCTTTGCGGAGTTGTCCAGGAATTGGTTTAACCCATCGATCACCGCCGTGGAAAGAACGTAGATAATAATCGGTAGGGCAACGCCCGCGCAGGTCAGGAGCGTTCGCAGGATGTTGCGCGTCAGGTTCCGGTAGAGATAGAGGAGTCGCAACATGCAGACGTGTCATTCTGAGCGAAGCGATGTCATTCTGAGCGCAGCGAAGAATCTACTCCCGCCCGCTGTAACCCCTCGATCGACAAGATGCTTCGCCGTGCTCAGCATGACAATCAAGGTTCGCGCAGCGCCGTGACCACCGCTATACGGGCCGCCCGCATCGCCGGGACCCATGCGCCGACCACCCCCACCACGACAACCGACGCCAGCGCCCACACCACGGTCATCGGCGTCAAGCGGATTTCGAAGGCGAGCGTGGTGAACGTCGAGGCCCCGAACATGTCCTTGGTGCTCCCGACCACCTGGAGCCACCCAACGCACGCCGCACACCCCACGACTCCGCCCCAAAGCGATAGACACACCGATTCGAGGACGAACCCGGTCAAGATGTGGCCGCGGGAAAACCCGATCGTGCGGAGCATGGCGATTTCTTGCGTCCGGCCCGCGACCATGGAGAACATGGTGTTGGCGATAGAGAAGACGGCCGCGAGGCACATGACCACGACGAGCACTTTGGTGATGCGGAGGTAAGTGTTGATGTTGGCCGATTGCGACCGCCAGTACTGGGCTTCGGTTTGGGCGGTGAGCTGAATCGCAGGACCTTCGATCTGTTCGAGCACCTTTCTCGGATCGGCGCCGTCCTTCAGTCGCAGGGACGCCGCGGAGTACATCGTCCGATTATAGGCGTTCATCAGCGACGGAAGGTATCCCCACACCTCGCTTTCCGCCGGCCCGCCGTCGGCGGAGAAATACCCGACCACGGTGTAACTGCGGTTGCCGCTGTAGCCGAGGTCGAGGGTGTCGCCGATGTTCAAGCCGTCGAACTGCTTGTGGGCCGACATTCCGACGATCACTTCCTGCGCCCCGGAAGGGAACTCGGGTCCGGCGTATTTCACGTTGCGATGCACCTTGAAGGCCATTGGGGCGACGCCGCGCAGCGCGATATTCCCCCACGTCTTACCGCGGTCCCGCACCCGCGGCCGCGAAATCTGCACCATCATCTCCGGACTGATGAGGGGGTCGTTCGTCGTCGGATCGCGAGCGACGTCCGTCAGTTGGTTCAGTTTGTTGTAATCGTCCACGGGGATCGCGCTGCTGGTCTCCGCCGTGGCGCCGCGCTTCAGAACCAGCACCTTCGTCTCATCCCGCGCCTGGGAAAGGGAGCCGTCCAGCGCCGCCGCGAACCCCAGCATCCACGTGAAGACCCCCACGACCGCCGCGATGACCAGCACGGTGAGCAGCGTCGTGGTCTTGCGGACGAACAGGTTTCGCCAGTGGTAGGAAAAGGGCATTGCCATAGGCAAAGCTCGTCGAGGGTCGTCCCCCCGCGACTAGGCGACTTTCCTGAGTGCATCGACAGTCCGCAAGCGCATCGCCTGGTACGCCGGCCAAAGTCCCGCGGCCAATCCGACGACCAAGGCGATGACCACGGATACGATCACCGCCACCGGCGAAATCTCCACGCTGCTGATCGGGCCCATCCGCAGTCCGCGCATTGGGACCAACGTGAGGATCGCGGCGGTTGGGAGCACGCCCGCCAGCGAACCGATGAGCGCCAACATCGCACTCTCCGCGATCACGATGGTAAAGATCCGTCCCGACTGAAAGCCGATGGCCTTGAACACCGCCAGCTCGCGGATTCGCTCGCGAAAGCTCATCATCATCGTATTGCCCGCCACCAGGGCGATGATGCAAACCACCACGATCGCCATCGCCTGCATCAGACCCGGGATATCCCCGCCCGCCTGGGTGAAGTTTGCCGCAAAGGCGTTTTCGTCCTCCGACTTCGTCTCCTCCGGGCTGTTGGCGAACGCCCGGTCGATTCGGGTCTGCAAGGCGCGGAGTCCCTCGGCCGACGTGCACTTCACCCAGAAAATGTTGCATTGCGGGTTGTCAAAACCTGCGGTACGGAGCGATTCTTCGAGATAATCCCGCCGTAGATAGAAGACGTTGCCCCGCTCCGTTTGGGTCATAATCTTGACCAGGTGGAACTCGAGCGTCAGATAGGGCGGCACGGTGCTTTCGAGAGTCACGCGATCGCCGACTTTCCAATGATACTGCTCCGCAACCCCCGATCCGGCCACGCACGCCGTCCGATCCGCCATCCATCGCGCCGACTCCTCGGCCGTCATCTGCACGTCGCTGTACACCACCGGGAACGTATCGGCGTCGGCGGCCATGCTGACCAGCATGTTCTGCGTATTGGGAACACGACCGCCGAACCAGCGCATCCCACAGACCGCCCGTAGACTCTTGCGTTCCGGGTCGAGGGCTTCGATCTTGCGGCGCATGCCCTCGGGCAGAGGATTGATGAGCGAGGTCTTCTGCCGCACGCCGAGGCGCAATTCCTTTTCGTTGGCCGCCGCCACTTCGGCGAGTAGCACGACCAGCGATATCGCCGCCACGAACACCGCCATCGGCAACGCGAACGCCGCCGCCGTCAGCATCGTCCGAAGCGGGTTGCGATTCAGGTTCTGCATCAGCACATAAGTGATGGTCATGGCGCGTGCTCCGCACTACCGGGACGCCGCAGCCGCTGTGACCGTACGGGGCGGAACGACCTCATCGCGATAAAACGCCCCCTTGTCCAAGTGCAGTTGACGCTGTCCATGCGCGGCCGCGCGTGGATCGTGCGTCACCAGCAACACGGTTTTTCCGAACTCCGTATTCAGCACGTTGAGGAGGTTAAGAATTTCTTCCGAGGTCTTGGCGTCCAGATCGCCGGTCGGTTCGTCGGCGAGGATGAGCCGGGGATCGGTGACGATGGCCCGGGCGATCGCCACCCGCTGTTCCTGCCCGCCGGACAGTTGATTCGGGCGGTGGTCCGTCCGATCGGCCAATCCCACCACGCCCAAGGCCGTCGCTACCCGCTCGCGACGCTCCGCCGACGACATGCGGAACAACAGCAACGGCAACTCCACGTTCTGCGCCGCCGTCAGAACGGGCACCAAGTGGTACATCTGGAAGATGAAACCCACATGCCGGCTACGCCAGGAGGTCAGCTCCCGCTCCGTCATCCGCTCCAACTGCGCATCGCCGACCCGGACGCTTCCGGAGGTCGGCGAATCGAGGCCGCCGATCAAGTGCAGCAGGGTCGACTTCCCCGAGCCGCTGGGTCCCATCAGCACCACGAACTCTCCCGTCGTGACCGTGAGGTTAAGGGCCTCAAGCACGGGAATCTCGATGCGGTCCTTGTGGTACACCTTCCGTACGTCCCTTAGTTCAATCTCCACCGCACTCATTCCACACTCCCAGCAGGCGTTGGGCGCTCACAGCGTGTCCCTGCGGCGGTCGTCCCGCCCTGGCTCCCTGGTCCGCGCCGACCGCGCCGCGAGCCGCCTGGACAGTATGCGGCGTGGATTCGTCGGTCAACCGAAGTTGTCCGCGCACGCTCCGGCCTTGTTCGCGTTCACCGTTTAGATTCCACCTCGCCATGGACGCTCCGGCCTGCCCCGGCGGTTTCGACCATCACGGCCTGCAGGGAACTTTCGCATCCAAGAGTCACGCCGTGCCTGGCGCGCAAAACTGGGGCGGCGGGCCACCGCCCGCCGCCCCGTGTCTTACACATCCAGGAACTTGGGAACGTCCCTACGGATAAATCAGTGAGTCGGTCGACGAGTACTGACCCGCACCCGACCCCAAGGCATCCTGACCGGGGTAGGGTGGACCGCCGGTCGCCGACCCATGCGGAGTATCCCCTTGGATACGGTTAGTGGCGGTTACGCCCCACCCTTGGCCGTCTATAACCGTGTAGATATTGTCGTTGTCGATTCCGCTGGCCGGAATTCGAATGAACGACGCGTGGCCATCGCCGTAGAGAGCGTTCTCCCCCTCGCCGTTGGCCTGCCCGCCATGGTTGCTCGAGTTGAACGGCCGCCAGTTTTTCGGCGGGTCGTCAATTGTGATCGACCCGTTTTGCCCCACTTCCCAGTTCGGATTGGTGTTGCCAGGGGTCTTGGGGTAAAATGGTCCCTTGTCGGCTGCGATGATCTGACGGTTGTCCATGCCTTCGCGAGGCTGGGTATCCCGCGGTCCGAACGGAACCTGATACCCGTAGCTGATGTTGATATAGCCCGTGAAGTCGTAGTACAGTTCCAGGTTTTCCGTGGGATCCTCGGAGTCGCCGGCGCTCGGACAGATGAACTGCTTCACCGTAATGTCGCCCGAGCGCACCAGCATCCAGTACGCCCGAGTCACCGACATCGCTTCGCTGCCGACGTTGGGGGCACTCGGGGTCTCCGACGTAGTGGAGAATATCCGCTGGAAGCCCACCTCGCCGGGGTCCGTGGCGCTCGCCGACGGAGAGGGCTGGTCGAGCACGTAATCGATGCCGCCGTTGTCGATCTTCCCGCGCTTGAACGGCGGAGTCATCCACTTCTCTTGGTTGTCGTTCGAGTAAATCTTCCCCGTCGTCCCGATGCCCTTGACGCTTGACGCGCATACCAGCCGTTTGCTCAATTCCCGAGCGCGCGACAAACTCGGGAGCAAGATCGAGATTAGAAGAGCGATGATCGCAATGACCACCAGAAGCTCGATCAGGGTGAACCCTTTGAATCGTTTTTTGACCATGTCATCTCCTCTGCTGTTAACGCTCGACGGACGGGTCAGAACTTAATGCGGAGCAACGCCGGATCCCTCATCCACCCATTACGACGAGGGGCGACGAGCCGCCTGACTTCCGTCTACCACCACCTGCCCTCGCGGAGCCGCCCCTCGGCCGTACAGCGCACAATTCCCGCTGTATTCGTCCGAGAACGCGATCGAACCGCAACTCACTCACACCATACAGTAACGAAAACGATACATAACAACCCCGTTCTTCGCAGGCGGCGTGTGCACACCAACCGGAAACCGTCCCGCGCAACGGGATTTCAGCCGCGACCGTAAACGCAAACCCATCTCGCCCATGCGAGACGATGTCTTACTCCAAGACCCACTCGTTACGATGCACGGTGATGTTCAGGCTTGACCACGAGGACGTAGGGGAAGGATTCCGAATAAAATAGTACGTATGAATGACTGATCTATCTTACACGCGTACCCGCCGAAAAACGGCGGCATGCCACCTCTGGTCAGACCTAGAACCTTCTCACCATTAGTGAGTCTACTCGGACGTTCCCGCGATGTCAACAGCCAACTCGCAAAAATTCCAAAAAATCCTTCCGGCCTGTGCCCCTGGCATTCCGGCGCGTCTCTAACGACGAAAACCTCCCATCACAGCACGCCGTCATTGTTCTAACCTACGCTGTAGCAAACACTTACGGAAACAAGCAGAGTCTGCGACAAAGCCGAGTGAACGGACTACCCGTTCCTTCAGGAAGTGGCTTCCACGAGGTCAATCCCCGCCCAATCGGCCACGCCCAATGCAACGCCCTGGGCGTCCCTTATGTACGCAAGTTGTTCGCCGCGCCCGGTGATCGGTCCCAGCCCGTTTTGCCGACGTACGTCGTTCAAAATCGTCGTCGCCACGCTGTCGGTCGCAACCGGATCAGCAGACGCCAGCAGCAATCCTTCGTCGCTGATTGTACTCGCGTTTGGCTCCGGGCCCTTATCGAAGACCACCCTCGTGGCGTCCACGAGACATAGCCGCAGCTTATCGCGGATTTGCGGCAGCGCCACGATGTCCGCGATGTAGGGCGAGCAACCGGTCCGGTGGAACTTGGCCGGGTGCTTGATGAGTCCGTGCGAGAGATTCTTGAGGCAGCACGTCGCCCCGGTGATGTTGTGGCTCTTCAGGTACGGGATGTCGATCAGCGCCGTCACCTGCTCCAACACGTTCGCCAAGTTGTCCGAGCCGCTGCCGAAATCCGTCGCCTCGCTCTGATAACCGGGCGCCGCGGGCGTTGTCGCGTTGCGGCCCTCGACTTCCGGCGGAGCTTCGATGCACACGATTTGCTCCGTTCTCCAACCGGCCTGAACGATCGAGGCAATAATGACATCGGCGACGACGTTCGTCGTGTGTAGCGCGTCCTGTCCCGAACGGTTGAACTTCAGGCCGATGACGTCGTCCGCACGAAGGACCGCTCGCCACGCGGCCGTTACCGTCGGCTTTCGCGTGAGCGCGATCATCGCCCGGTCCAGCATCTCGCCGAACACCGCCCGATGCACTTCGGGTCCATTCACGACGTAGCGGTTCTGGATTCGCACCACGCGCGACGCACGCCCACCCGGCGGAACTCCAAGTGACGGGTCCGTCGCCCACGCGTTGAGCGGCCCCAGCACCGAACCACCGGCTACGGATGCCGCCACCCCCAGAAAACCGCGGCGACTCAGGACGCCGCCCGAACTTGCGGCCCCGTCAGCGCTTTCAGTCTTTTGAAGACCGTGTAGCGCCGCCCCTCGTGGGCGGCGCGGGCCGTTGGATCTGATTTCGTCGCTTGCCACGTCGCGTCATCCGAACATTAACCCGAGGACTTCCCTCGATGGGGTTATCGGATTCCGGTCAGACCTAGTGTATTGTCTCGGGCTGATTGGCGGTTATCAGAGCCGCGCCCGTGAGGAAGCGGTCGGCTCGTCGGACGATTGGAAGGAGATCCCGCTCCCTGACGGTCGCGGCTCCGAGTTGCGTGAAATCACAGCCGCTCGCTATGATTCGCCTATGGCTGATCGTCCCTTTGCCCAATCGCAGCCGTGCCCCCAACCCATCTTGGACCTGATCGAACGATTCGAGCTGCACGCCGAGACCTACCGCCTGCAGACCTACAATGAAACGCAGGTCCGCCGCGAGTTCGTCGACCCGTTTTTCAAAGCGCTCGGTTGGGACGTGGACAACGAATCCGGTCACGCCGAAGGCTACAAGGATGTCATTCACGAAGACGCGATCAAAATCGGCGGATCGACCAAAGCTCCCGATTACTGTTTTCGTATAGGCGGCGTCCGCAAGTTTTTCGTCGAGGCGAAAAAGCCGTCGGTCTCCGTCGGCGACGACCCCGCCCCCGCCTATCAACTCCGCCGCTACGCCTGGACCAACAAGCTGCCCCTCTCCATCGTCACCGACTTCGAGGAATTCGCCGTCTACGACTGCCGGATCAGACCCAAGCCGGACGACAAGCCCTCGACGGCCCGCGTGCTGTACCTCAAGTGCGACGAATACCCCAAACGCTGGGACGAAATCGCCTCCATCTTTTCCAAAGACGCGATCCTTAAAGGCTCCTTCGACAAGTACGCCGAGTCGAACAAGCGCAAACGCGGCACGGCCGAAGTCGATGACGAGTTCCTGAAGGAAATCGAAAGCTGGCGCGACGAACTGGCCCGCAGCATCGCCCTGCGAAACCCCAACCTCTCCGTCCGCGATCTGAATTACGCCGTCGGCAAGACCATCGACCGGATCATTTTTCTGCGCATGTGTGAGGATCGCGGGGTCGAAACGTACGCCCAACTCCGCTTGCTATTGAACGGCCCGAGCGTCTACCCGCGACTGCTCGACATCTTCTACAAAGCCGACCAGCGCTACAACTCCGGCCTGTTCCATTTCGAGCCGGAAAAGAACCGACCCGACCCGCCCGACAACCTGACGCCCAAACTCACCATCGACGACGCGGTCCTCAAGGAAATCATCAAGCACGTGTATTATCCCGAATGCCCCTATGAGTTTTCCGTCATGCCCCCGGAAATCCTGGGGCATGTTTACGAGCAATTCCTGGGGAAGGTGATTACCCTCACTGCCGGACACCGCGCCAAGGTCGAGTACAAGCCGGAAGTCAAAAAAGCGGGCGGCGTCTACTACACCCCCAAGTACATCGTGGACTACATCGTCGAGCACACGGTGGGGGAGCTACTGGGGGGTCTGGGGTCTGGGGGTTCGGGTTTAGTAGGAGGTGCAAACCGTGGCGCTGAAAACGTATCGGGAGCTCGAAGTGTGGCAAAAGGCGATGGACCTGGTGGAAGCGGTCTACCGCTTGACGGCGGCGTTTCCGCCGGGGGAACGGTTCGGGCTGGCGAGCCAGGTTCAACGCGCGGCCGTCTCAGTCCCCGCCAACATCGCAGAGGGATACGGGCGGGATCACCGGAAGGAATACCTCCGGCATCTGTCCATCGCCAAGGGGTCACTGATGGAAGTGGAAACGCACCTGACGATCGCGGTGCGCCTGGGGTTCCTAACGCGGGAGCAAACGCTTCCGGCGTGGCAACTGGCACAACAAGCGGGGCGGATGCTGACCAAACTCAGCGCCGCCCTGAAGCGCCCCCAAACCCCAACCCCCAAACCCTAACCCCGAAGGACGTTTCCAAACTTCGCATCCTCGACCCGGCCTGCGGGAGCGGATCGTTCCTGCTGGGGGCGTATCACCGTCTCCTCGACTGGCACCTGCGCTGGTACAACGAGCACGATCCGGAGAAATGGCTCAAAAAGAGGAATCCGCCGATTTACGAGACGACGGGGTTTCGGGTTTAGGGTTTAGGGTATGGAGGCTCGGGCGGTTCACCCACCCCCACCCCCAGACCCCCAACCCCAACCCCGACCTACCGCCTCACCATTACGGAGAAGAAGCGCATCCTGCTCAACAACATCTACGGCGTGGACATCGACCCCCAGGCCGTCGAGGTCACCAAGCTGTCGCTGCTGCTCAAGGTGCTGGAAGGCGAGTCGCAGCAGACGCTCGACAACCAGCTTCGCCTCTTTCACGAACGCGCCCTTCCCGACCTGGGCGGCAACATCAAGTGCGGCAATTCCCTCATCGGCCCTGACTTCTACGAAAACCAACAGCTCGAATTGCTCGACGACGAGGAGCGCTATCGGATCAACGTCTTTGACTGGCAGGCGGAATTCCCGCAAGTCTTTCAGAGCCGTGCCGACGTTCAGAGCCGCGCCGACGTTCAGAGCCGCGACCGTGAGGGAGCGGACATTCACAGCCGCGCAGACATTCCGAGCCGCGCCCGTAAGGAAGCGGAGTCGTCCCATCGCGCCCGTAAGGAAGCGGAGTCGTCCCACCGCGCCCGTGAGGAAGCGGAATCGTCCGCGCCCGACGACGAAACTGCTCCGCTCCCTCACGGTCGCGGCTCGGATCAATACGCCCCCTCCGGCGGCTTCGACGCCGTGATCGGGAATCCCCCCTATATCCAGTTGTCTATGGCCGAATACTTCGACGAGCGGGCCAACTTCTATCTCCAGGGACGTTACACGTCCGCGATGGGACGCCTAAACACGTTCGGATTGTTCGTGGAGCGGGTGTTACGGTCCGTGCTCACCCCGAAAGGTTTTCTGAGCTAGATTCTGTTGATTGGGCCGTTTTTTCGAGGGGTCGAGGGGTGCGACGCGGCGTCGGTATCTGCGACCGCCGGGTGATCAGTTGCCCAACGGGCTGTTTTTCAAGGCCAATTTGCCCATCGTCTCAGAATCGCTCCGCGATAGGCGACTGCTGCGCATACCGGTTGCGCGGACGTGACACCGCGCGGGCCTGCGAGCTTAACTAGGGCTCAGCACCGGGCCAGGATCAGGAGGTTGTGGGTGAAGATGGCGGCGCCGATGGTGCTGACGTAGTGTTCCCACCCTCGGTTCAAGCAGCGGAACAGTCCCAGAACGCGTTTGAGGAAGGAGATGGCGCCTTCCACACCCGCGCGGAACCGCTGAGCGAATCGGAAGTCAGGATCGGTTTCACGTCGCCTCTGTTCCGGCGTCAGACCGCCCTTCTCGGCGATGGCGACGAGCTCCACTTTCTTCTGCAGACGATCTATGGCCGACATGTCCTGGTAATACCCCTTGTCGGCTGCGACCATCTCGGGGGGATGGCCGAAGAGTTTGTGGTGGCCGGCCAAAGCGGGTTCCAGAAGCTGGTGTTCGACGGGCTTCTTCTCGAACACATCATAGTCGGTGATGAACTTGCCGCCGACTTGCTGAATCTGAATCATGTGCCCGAACTCGATGGGCTTGGCC
>JAZDHF010000108.1:0-43161 GCA_043806315.1 Planctomycetota bacterium
TCCTGGACGATGGTGGGAAACTCCACAATGGCCGGCATGATAGGATCCTCCATGATCCGAAAACACGTCCTGTCGACCTGGTTTATCGTCAAAAAAGCCATGAACCACCGAACGGATTCTAACTTTGCAAAAGTCTAGTTAATGATTCTGGGCGTGGTACTAATCGGCACCTGTTCCGTGGCTGCGGAACCGCTCATCGTTGACGCCGAGACCGTACTTTTATGCGGGGAGAATAGCTACGACTATGTAGAGGTTACCAACGCGGGTGCGATCCAGGCTACTGGCTCCTGCACGGCGCTAACCATCAATTCCGCTTCGTACATCGTTGTTGATTCCACAAGTCGCATTTGGGACGGAAACAGCATAACCCGAACCGACATTACTCTGGGTGCCGTTTCGAACATCCAGCTCCTCGGTAGCCTGACGACGTCGCGCGACGAGTTTAACTCCTGGGCAGACCCCTCGTTTACCTCCGGCGATCTGGCAATCAACGCAGCGGGCGACATCGATATCGCCGGAATAGTTCAAACGATGTGTAGAAACCGACCCGTCACCCGGGCAGGTGAAATCAGAATCTCGGCGGGCGGGGCACTAACCGTTTCGGGTACCGTTCATGCCATCGCGCAGGGCGACTCGAACACAACCGGTGGCGTAATACGCCTTAGTGCCGGCGGGGCTCTCAGTCTTGACAACGGCACAGTATGCTCGGAAGGGGCGGGTGCCCAGTACACAGGCAGCGCTGCACCTATCTATCTTACCGGCTTCAATATCACTACGAACGGAAGCAAGGTGCCGTGGCTTATCGTCTCCAATTCGCATGTTCAGTGGAACCGATGGATTGAATTTCGCGCCACCAACGAGCTTCGCATCAATGGGAGCATAGACCTTATAGATGCCCCATCGACGGTGAGGCTGATCGGTGGGTCATTGCTAGACACCACCAACAGCAGGATCAACATCTATGGGCGTTGGGCGGGAACGCAATGGAACGAGAGAATCACAGCTGGGGGCACTGCATATGTAGAGCTTGTCAATCCAGGTACGGTGAGCCTCGGCGACATCTGGGGCTACGGTGCAAGTCATGGGGACTGCGAGCAAGCCGTCCCCTGTATCGTAGAGCCCGGCAAAGATGGGGGTTCGGTTGCGGTCTACGCGCCGCTAGGAAACATCTTGGCTCACGGTGTTATAGATTTTCACGGAGGTAACTCCAACCCGGGGCCAGGGTATAGTCACACTGGTGGGATAGGCGGAGCCCTGGCATTTGAGGCCGACTCGGTTGATCACTCTGGCGGAACTTTCAACGTGAACGGCGGATACGGATGGGGTGGAGGAGATGGGGGGACCATCGATATAACGCACTGTTCGAACTACCTGGCCACAGGCGCCGTGTATCTCTTAAACGGCGGAGGAAAGCCGTGGGAGTCGCCGTATCCTCCCGGTGATCCTGGGGTCCTCGATGTAAGCACGTTTTGTCACACCGATTGCAACGGGAACGATATCGCGGACCTGAATGACATCGCCAACTTGACCAGTGCCGATTGCAACAACAACGGCATTCCCGATGAGTGCGAGCCGGACTCGGACGGTGATGGTCGCATCGACGCCTGTGACAACTGCCCGACATGCCTGAATCCAGGACAAGAGGACGGTGACGGAGATGGCATCGGTGATCGCTGCGATTGTGGGACCGTGCCCTGTGATCTCGGCACGTGCATCCCGACGGTGTCCACCTGGGGTATCCTCGTCCTGTTGCTGCTGGTCACCACCGCGGGAACCATTGTGGTATCGCGCGTGCGCGTACCGGGACGTTGAGATCGCTCGTGTGGGCGATGTCGAACCCGAAGGGGTGGCGGGCGTCTCGAACCCATCGTCCCGACGGGGACGAAATGAAAATAGCCCAGCTATTTATGGCTGGGAAGGGCGGTGGGGGCGACCATTCTCCCCTCTTGTGCGGCCGCTGAAAGCGGACCGCACAAGAGGGGAAAGAAGAGAGCGGGGAGGTGTCGGAATCCCAGGACTGGAAGTCCTGGGCTATTCTCGTGTCGCCCCGACGGGGCGAGCCGTCGCATCTCGGACATCGCCTAGCCAACGCGGCCCCTATGGGTCGAGTGGGGGACAAATAAGCACTGACTTTGAAGGACTGAATTCCGGTGGTACCATCACGATGCTTGATCGAAGCACGCGGAACCTTGCGGTTTCGTTGCTCGTCGTCAGCTTCGGGAGCCGGTCATGCCCGACAAATGGACTCGCGACGCCGTTCTGGAACTGGCGAGAGGCTATCAGGCCGCGTGCGTCCTCGCAGCGGCAGCGGATTTAGATCTGTTCAGCGCGCTAACGGACGAGCCGCGTGGGGCCGCGGCGGTCGCAGGCAGCCTGGCGACGGAGGTACACGCCACAACCGTGCTCCTCGATGCCCTTTCCGCCCTGGGAATCATCGAGAAGCGTCACGGGCAGTATTCCCTGCCGGACGAGACGGCGGCCCTGGTCACCGAGGGCGGACCGGAGAGCGTCCTTTCGATGTTGCAGCACCAGGCGAACTGCCTGCGACTTTGGGTGCAACTGGCCGATGTCGTCAAGACCGGTCGGCCTGCAGAACGTAAGCCGAGCCTTCGCGGTGAGGCACAGGACGAGGCTGCCTTCATCGGGGCGATGGATGTCGTCTGCGCTCCCGTTGCGTCCGAAGTAATCGCCGACTTGGGCCTCCCACCATTCAAGCGTCTGTTGGACGTGGGAGGGGCTTCGGGCACCTGGACAATCGCCTGGCTTCGGGCCAACCCCGAGGCAACCGCCACGCTGTTCGATCTGCCTCATGTCATTCCCATGGCGGAGGAGCGCCTGACCGCTGCGGGCGTCAGAGAACGTGTCCAACTGGTGGCGGGCGATTTCACCACCGACCCGCTGCCGACGGGCGCGGACCTCGCCTGGGTGAGCGCGATCGTGCATCAGAATTCGCGGGAGCAGAACCGGGGACTATTTGGCGCCGTCGCCGACAGCCTGACCGGCGGCGGACGGATCCTCATTCGTGACGTGCTTATGGATGACTCTCGGACGATGCCGGTCGCAGGAGCATTGTTTGCGATCAACATGCTCGTCGCGACCGAAGCAGGCGGGACCTTCACGTTCGATGAGCTGCGGGAGGATTTGGAAGCGGCCGGCTTCGCGGGCGCCATCGTGCTCCGGCACGACGACGGGATGAATGCGGTCGTCAGCGCCGTCAAGGCACGACGGGCGTAACGGCGGGGACATTTTCAGCATCATCGCAGACCCTGGCCTTGAGAAACACGACCAGATTCTTGATTATAGTGTTTTCATCATGCCACGTTGTGGCACCGCCGATCGGCGGTCGTGGCGCGATGGAATGGTCCGCGGAGCGGACCCTACGCCCCTCGAAGGAATCGACAATCCCAAGGAGTCCATCCGCTCGCTTCCGCTCGCGGGTCTGATCGAGACTCCTACCGCGATTCGAGTCGTTTGAGGCGTGCGGCGAGTTTTTCGGTGTACTTTTCGGTTTCCCGGCCCTTGAGGGCGTTGTGATAGCCTTCGATGGTGTCGGCGACGTAATCCGTCTGGCCGAAGAGGACGAGCAGGTAAGTCGTCCCGGCGGCCTGGGCGGCGAGCGTCCAATGCTTATCCGCCTTGCGGTAGGCCTTCTCCAGAACCTCCATGGCCTTGGTCACTTCCTCGATCCCCGCGCTACGAGCTTCCGTCGACTTGGTGCGCTCGCTTTCGGGATCAGCCTCTTTGAGGCCGAGCGTCTTCGTCACCAACGCGAGGACTTCCGCGTTCTGCGACGAGGCGAGGAAGCGGTCGTATTGGATCCACGCCTTGGCGAGGCGAGCGTCGGCCGCCTGAGCGGCGATGTAACCGCCCATCCAATCATCGTTCTCGCGGGCACCATAGGCCGAGCGCTCCTTGGTCTCGGGCTTGAGGTTCTGCGTACGTTGCCGGGCGTCGCCGGTCCACGTATCGACCCCGCCCGCGGCTTGCTGGGAAGCGCTGACCGATTGGTCGAGCAGCTTCAGAGCGCCGTCTTCGATGGCGACGGCCTCGGACTCGACGCGGTTCATCTCGTCGTAGGCCTCGGAGGCGAGGGGCGCGGTCTCGGCGATCCGCTGCATGGCGTCGGTTTGCGATGCTTGGTTGCCGGCTTTGATCCCATCGAGTCGGGCGATGTCCGAACGGAAGTCGGCCTGGGCGCGCTCCTCACCCTCCACTTTGCCCGCAAGCACGGCCCGTTCGTAGCGGTAGTAAGCAAGCCCGTGCTCAACCGTGAGATCAGTCGCCGAACCGTTTTCGAGGTATCGGCCCTTGAGAAAATCGCCGCCGGCGTCGATGTCCGCTTTGGGAAGGCGGCCCGCTTCGAGCGATTGCACTTCGCGCAGAGCGCCCCGATAGGCGGTATCCTGCTCCGTCAGGCGCTTGGCGAAGGCGTCCGCGCCGTGAGGGTCGGAGAAGTCCACGCCGTCGCGCTCGAGTTTCTCCATGATCGCCCGGGCCTGGTCGGCCCGCGACTGCGCCGCGGCGAGGCGACCCTCCAGATCGTGAATCGTGGTATCGAGCGCGGCCAGTGCCTTTCGGTCCTCGTTCAGCCCACCCTCCGCCTGCGAGGCTTTTTCCTGGACAAGACGGATTTGCTCGTCGATGCCGCTGTCGGCGACGAGCGTTTTGGACGACGCCCATTCGACGGCGCGGTTGGCGAGTTCGATGAGCCGACGCCGATAGCTTTCGGCCTCCTCGCGCTTGAGGCTGGCGCGGACGCGCTCGGCCAGACCGCGGTGGTACTGAATGACGCCCTTGAGACGATTGGCCTCGAACGGCGAGCCGGCCGACGCCCCGCCCGAAGCGGCGGAAACGGCTTGCTCGACTTCGTTGAGCGCGTCTTTGAGCAACTTCCCGTTCTCGGCGATGAGAGCCGACCGAGCCTTGACGCCGTCGCGAATCTGCCCGGCGAGGTTCCCGTAGTTCGGCTTGACGGCGCGGGGCGGATCCTGGGTCCAATCCTTCGGCTCGAACGCCGCCCACAGCCCGGCGTGTTGCTCCTGGTACTCGTCCCCCGACTCCTCGGCCAGCGCCTTCGGGTCGGCGATGTCCACATCGACCTGGGCGTCGCGGAGCTGTTCGAGCACCAGGGCGCGATACGCGAGATCGGCGCTGTACTGATGCAGCATCCGCCTCGCCCGCTCAACGTGCCGGGACGCTTCGGCGTCGACCTTCCTCTGCGCCGCCTCAAGCGAGGGCAGCACGAGCCACGCGACCCCACAGGCCCCGATCGCCGCGGCGAACGCAATTGCTGTTATCTTTTCCGGTTTCACCGTCTACTCCTAGGAGTCTGTCCGAGTAATCCCACTTGACACACATGGTACGATGGGGCGTGTGGAGTAGGAAGGGCCCAGGCTTTTCGGAGGCTCAGGGATGAGTAAGACCTATCGACCGTGGAATCCCGATCAGGATTGGCTGTTGCCGCCGTCGCCGCGGGAGTGGCTGCCGGAGGGCGACCTCGTTTATTTCATGCCGGATGCGGTCAAGGCGCTGGATTTGTCGGAGATCACCCGCCGGCATGAGCAAGAGGATCGCGGCTTTCCGCTGTTTGACCCGCGGATGATGGTCACGCTCCTGCTGCACGCCTACGGCATGGGCGTGCACTCGTCGCGTCGCGTGCGGAAGCTGTGCGAGCGGGACGCGGCCTACCGGGTGATCGGCGGAGGCGAGAATATCGGGCGATCGTCGCTGATCGCTTCCGGCTAGGTCGCGCGAGGGTAATCAACGATAAGTTCCTTGCTGACAGAAGGTAGGAGGTTCTTGAAGGCACGCGATGGACGACGTGGGCGGCCCCGGCATCCCGCCAAGTCTCTTTGAACCTCGACCCGCCCGCGCGCGACTATATGGCAGGATACATGGACAAGGCATGTGAGAACGTCATCGACGAACTGCTCGTCATGCGGTGCCAGGGAGGCAGCAGGGAGTCCTTTGACTTGCTCATACGCCGCTGGCAGCGCCGGTTGTGGCGATACGCGCGGAGGCTCACCGGCAGCAACGACGCCGCCTGGGAGGTAACGCAGGAAACATGGATTGCCACTCTACGGCAGATAAGAACGCTCAGCGACCCGGCGTGGTTCGCGGCCTGGGTCTACCGCATCGTGCGGAACAAGTGCGCGGACTACTGTCGCCGGGCCGGCCGGCGGAGGCGCCTTGCCGATTGCCTGGCGGACCGACAAAGAGCCGACAGCAACCCGTCCCAGACGGGCCCCGGCGATGCGCTGGCCGAGGCCCTCCGGCGACTGCCGCCCGACCGGCAGGAGCTGCTGACGCTCAGGTATGGAGAGGATCTCAACATCCTTGAGATTGCCGTCATCCTCGGTATCCCTGCGGGGACGGTCAAAAGCCGCCTGCACCACGCACGGGGGCAAGTGAGACGAATCCTGGAAGGAGAGACGAGTCATGAGTAAGCTGGATGACGATATCAGAAGAGCACTCGCAAATGAGGAAGAATACTACGATCAAGACAGGGAAGAGGGCGTCTTCCGGCAGATGGCGGCCGTCTTCCGCGGCAAGACGCGGTGGATGGCGATAGCCGTCACGGTCGAGTCCGTCGTGTTCCTCGTGCTGATGATCCTGGCAGCCGTTGAGTTCTTCCAAACGGACGAGATCAAGTGGCAGATCTTCTATGCCACGGGCCTTCTGCTGCTGGCGATGCTGCTGGTCCTGATAAAGCTTTGGGGCTGGATGCAGATGAACCGCAACTCTACCCGGCGCGAGATAAAACGCCTAGAACTGCGGATACTGGAACTGGGAGAGCGAAGGAAGGAATAAGTCGATGACTCGCCTGCGCCTCGTACCGCCCGCTCAGCGCAGCGCGAGATCAGGGCCGGCTCCGGCCTCCGCTCTCCCGCGCCCGTAGCCCCAGAGGAGTGCATGAGATGATTCTCCTACCCGTTGCCAAGACCGTTGCCATCATCGTCGGCGCATTCTTCGTCTACCTGCTCTTCGTGGCCCTGGCCCCAGGCATGTCCGTTCCAGAGCAACCCCTGGAGAACACGAACCAGGCGACTCAGGAGTGGGACACCCAACGAGCCGGCTTGAGAAAGGATGTTAACTTTGAAGTCAAAGGAACGCCACTGAGTGCGTGGCTGTACCTGCCTGAGGATCTACCCGCCCCGGTTCCCTGCATCATCATGGCCTCGGGTGCGGGGGGAACCAAGGACGCCGGCATGGCGCCTTATGCCTATCGTTTTCAGGAAGCGGGCTTCGCAGTGCTGCTGTTCGATTACCGTTTCTTTGGCGAGAGCGGGGGTGAGCCGCGACAGCTTCTGTCGATCCCGCACCAGCTCGAGGACTACGCGGGTGCGATCCAATACGCGCGAGGTCTCAAGGAGATCGACCCGACCAAGGTTGCTCTGTGGGGAACTTCGTTGAGCGGCGGACATGTCATCGTCCTCGCGGCAAAGGATCCGAGTATCGCGTGCGTGGTTGCGCAGTGTCCGGAGCTGGATGCTCGTGCGTCCGGCATGATGTTTCTGAAAAGGGAGGGCATCGCACACGCTCTCCGCCTGATGATGCACGGACACCGTGATGTGGTCAGGTCTTGGGTGGGGCTGGCGCCGCACAGAATACCGATCGTGGGAAAGCCGGGGACCATCGCCTTGACGAGGGCTCCGGATGCTTACGAGGCGTTCCGAAGGCTCGCGTCGAAAGGTTTCGTAAACGCAATCTGTGCGCGCAGCGTTCTGGCGGGGGACGATTACAGGCCGGTGAAGCATGCTCACAACGTGCGTTGTCCCGTCCTGCTTCAGATCTGCGACTACGACAGGTTCACCGCAGCAAGCGCTGCCAAAGAAACCACGAGACAACTGGGGAAACTCGGAGAGGTCATCCACTACCCCATCGGTCACTTCGACATCTATCTGGGGAGCAACTTCGAGAAAAGCGTGAGCGATCAGCTCGCGTTCTTCAAGAAGCACTTCTGATCGTCAGACTCGGGGTGGTGAGGAATCGGAAGTAGGCCTCGCCGTGGAGGCGAAAGCGCTGGACCAGGTTCTGGGCCTGGCGACGCCGCGGCGCCCCCATGGCCGTCGAGGTTTCAGCCCTGACGCGGGCACAAATCCTCGTCCAAAGCACCCAAGCAACCCTCCAAATCGCCAACTCCATCCCCCGGCAAGTTCTCTCGCTGCTGGGGTCGTAACCGAAGCCGCTTGAGCTTCCCCGACCCGCCGACCGATAAAAACCATGCGGTCCTCGCGCCGCCCGTAGTGCGCGCGGAGGCATCAACAAGGGGTAGGGTCATGAGCGGAATCTCCACCGGCGTCGGACTGATATCCGGTATCAACACGGCTCAGTTGATTGACCAGTTGATGGCCATCGAGCAGCGACCAGTCAATGACCTGCGAGCGCGAGTGAAGGTCCTCGACACCCAGCGCACGATGTTCCTGGAGCTCTCGGCCAAACTCCTGGCCGTCCGCAACGCCGTCTCGGGCTTCAGCAAACTGAACTTCTTCAAACGCTTCAGCGCCGCGAGCACCGACGAGAACGTCCTCTCCGCCGTGGCGAGCGAGGACGCCGCCGCCGGGAGTACGACGCTCCGCGTGCACTCCCTGGTGACGAATCATGCCGTCATCAGCCGAGGTTTCGCCGATGCGGACCGTTCCACGGTCGGCGTGGGAACGCTCTCCGTCGAGGTCGGGCAGGGTCGAGTCAACCCCAGCACCGACCTGGACAGCCTCAACGGCGGCGAGGGCGTCCGCCGCGGCGCCATCACCATCACCGACCGCAGCGGAGCGTCCGCCGATATCGACCTCACCCAGGCCTTCACCATCGACGACGTCCTCGACGCGATCAACGCCGCGGCCGACATCAACGTCCACGCCAGTGTCACCGGGGTGGCATCCAACGGGGCGACCGGCGACCGCATCGTCATCGAGGACCGCAGCGGCGGCGCGGGCAACCTGATCATCGCGGACCGGATCGGCCGATCGACGGCGGCAGACCTGGGCATCGTCGCTGACGTGGCCGCCGATCGCGTCGACGGCACGGACGTCCTCGGACTTTCTCTGTCCACTTTTTTGAGCTCCCTCAACGACGGCAACGGCGTCGATCGCTTCGCCCAAGGCGCCCAGGGCGACGATCTCTCCTTCACCACCAGTTACGGAAACTTCGGCGTATCCCTCACCGACGTACTACGTCTCTCCACCGACCTTCGCGCCGTCAACGGCGGCAACGGCGTACGCCTGGGCGTGATCCGCATCACCGACCGAACCGGCGCCACCGCCGACGTCGACTTGACCAACGCCAAGACGGTCCAGGACGTCCGCGACGCGATCAACGCCTCCGGACTGAAGGTCAGCGCCACGACGGTGAACTCCCGCTTTCTCGTCACCGACACCTCGGACACGACCGGTCCCAACGCCAAGAAACTGAAGATCGAGGACGTCAGCGGGTTTGCGGCTGCCGATCTGGGTATTGCTCAAGAGGTCGACGGCAGCTCCATCAACGGTCGTGATATCTACCGGATGGCCACCCTCGGCGACCTGATTCGAGCGATTAATTTCGCCCCCGGCAACAACTCCCTGGTCGAGGCCGCCCTCTCCGGGGATGGCAACGGGATCGCCCTCCGCGCCCTGGGATTCGACAATCAGGTGACCGTCACCGCCGGACGGGATTCGTCGGGCACGGTCTCCGGTGCGGGCAAGGACCTCGGACTTCTCGATGCGTCCTTCACCACGAATGAGCCGTTCGAGTCGCAACGGCTGCTCGGGGGACTGAACACCGTCCTGTTGAAGTCCCTCAAGGGCGGGAGCGGCGTGCAGGGCGGCGTCGTGTCCTTCACCGACCGCCTCAACCGAACCGCGACCATCGACTTCACCACGGCCAATACGCTGCAAGAAGTCATCGATCGCATCAACGCCGACGGCACGACCTCCATTACGGCGTCGGTCAATGAGGCGGGCAACGGCATCGTGATCCGCGAGGAATCGAGCGGCAACAGTCCGCTGGTCATCTCCGACGTCAGCGGTACGCTCGCCGCGGATTTGGGCATCACCGGGACATTCGACCCGGGCTCAGGCAACACGGTCGAGGGCGGCAACCTGCAACTGCAATACGTCTCGCGTCAAACGAGCTTATCCGACTTCAACTCCGGCCGCGGCATCACCTTCGGGACGCTGCGCATTACGGATTCGCAAGGTGCGGCCCACGTGGTTACGCTCGACAAAAGCCTCAAGAACGTCGGGCAGGTGATCGACGAGATCAACCGGGTCATGCCGGACACTATCGAAGCGCGAGTCAACGACACCGGCGACGGCATCTTGATCACCGACACGACCGGCGGACTCTTGCCCCTCACCATCGCGGACGAAAACGGAGGCCAGACCGCGACGGACCTGCATCTCGCGGGAACGGCCAAGCCCGGACGGAACTTCATCGACGGCACGCTCGAGACGCGGATCGAGGTCGGTCCCGCCGATTCCCTCAGCGACATCGTACGTAAGCTCAACAACGCCGGCGCCGGCTTCACCGCCGCCGTCGTCAACGACGGCGGCGGCATCAACCCTTTCAGCTTGACCCTCACGTCCGCGGTATCGGGGCGGCGCGGGGAGCTGGTGATCGACTCTGCGGGGCTCGACCTCGGCCTGGACACGCTCACCAAAGCTCAGGACGCCGTCGTCTCCGTGGGCACGAGCGGCGCCGGCACGCCCTTCTTGATCCGCAGTTCCACGAACAAACTCGACGGCGTGGTCCAGGGCGTCAGCATCAACCTTCTCTCCGCCAAGGACGCGGATGTCACCCTCACCGTCAACCAGGACGTGGACTCGGTCGTCGAGGCGATTCAGGGGTTCGTGGACAAATACAACGACGTGCAGAAGACCATCGACGACGACACGAGCTTCAACCAGGACACGTTGCAGCGCGGCCCGCTCCTCGGCGACTCGACCGTCGATCTGATCCGCGGGCGGATGCAGAGAGTCATCTCCCAGCCGTTCCAAGGCGTCAGCGCCAACGTGGCCCGTCTGTTTTCGATTGGGCTGCGGCTCGGGGCCGACAGCCGTCTCGAATTCGACGAAGACAAGTTCCGCCAGGCCTACGAACAGTCGCCGCGGCAGGTCGAGGAGCTTTTCTCGAAGGACAAGACGGGCTTCGGCGCCGTGTTGCAGGACAGCCTCGACGAACTGACCCGTAACTTCGACGGCGTCATTGCCCGCAAGGACGATCTGCTCGGCGATCAACAGAAGGTGCTCAACGACCGCATCGACGCCTTGAATGTCCTCCTCGCGGCCAAGCGCAACCGTCTGGAGGCCCAGTTCGCCGGGTTGGAATTGACGCTGGCCTCGTTGCAGGGCCAGCAAAACGCCCTCGGGACCCTCTCCCAGTTGCTCTCCACGTGACCGACGGCGCGGATCATTATCGGGCTTTTCTTGCCGGTCCCGACCTGGGAATTATCCGGCCTCGTCCCGTGACCGATATTACGAGCGCCATGAGTACCGCCGTCGATAACCCTTACCTCCGCGACGCGGTGATGACCGCGACGCCGGAGCAGTTGCAGTTGATGCTCTACGACGGGGCCATCCGCTTCGCCCTCCAAGCCCGCGACGCCATCGAGAAGAAGGACTACGAAACGTCGTATCTGAGACTGACCCGCGCTCAGCACATCATTCTGGAGATGCAGAACGGCCTCAACTACGAGGTCAATCGACCGCTCTGCGAGCGCATGGCCGCCATCTACAACTTCCTCTACCGCAAGCTGATCGACGCCAACATCAACCGCAACGTCCAAGACATCGACGACGCCCTCAAAGTCCTCCGCGTCGAGCGCGAGACCTGGCAGATCCTGGTCGACAAGGTAAGCAAGCTGCGGGGGGACGGTCAAACCGATCCGCAACCGACGACGGACGAAACCGACGAGCAACCGGTCGGCTTTTCCGCACGGTGTTAGTGCTCCATCGCACCTAATTCTGAGAGTAGGTGTGGCCCAGCCGCCCCCGGCTGGGCCGTAGGGGACAGCGGAGGGCCGCCGTGCCACAAACAGCCGAACCCCAGAGTTTGGCTGCGTCGGACCATTTGTTTCCTGCGTCGCGAGTCGTGTGCATTCTGCGCGCATGTTGTGGGCGTTCAAGCGGCGACTTGGTGCAGAGTAGTGGAATAGCAGGGCAATCGCATCTAAATCGCCGGAGCCCGTGTGGCGCGGCTGGTACGTGGGTTCGGTCGGTTCGGGATCCTTAATCCCGCCGGTTTGCCTCCGCATTATCAGCATGAAAAGCGCCGTTTCAAATTAAGATGCCATTGCCCTGGGTGCCCCCAAAGCTGCCCATGCCCGGATTGTCCGAAAGGACCGCGCCGGGTAGACTCGCCCGGCGGAAAAAAAGTGTGTCGCCTGCGGCGTGTGCAGCCGGCGGCGTGACCGCGGAAGAAGACTGTTTGCACTGGGCGCGAGCGGCCGGTGGCACCCCGGACGCGCGCGATTCCAAGGAGCTGCGAATGCCTGACGAAGCGTTGCCCCCGAAATCCGATACGATCACCTTCGATGACTTCGCCAAGGTCAAGCTGCGCGTGGGACGGGTCATCGAAGCGGCAGACCATCCCAACGCCGATAAGCTCTTGGTGCTCAAGGTGGACCTGGGCGGCGAGCAGCGTCAGATCGTCGCGGGGTTGCGGGGGTATTACACGGCGGAGCAGCTTCTGGGTCGCAACATCATCCTCGTCACCAACCTCGCCCCGCGGATGATGCGCGGATTGGAGAGTCAAGGGATGTTGCTGGCCGCCTCCAGCGCCGATCGCAGCCGGGTGATCGTCCTGTCGCCCGAGTCCGATATCGAACCCGGCAGCGTGGTCAGTTGACGTTGTCGGATGACGCCCTTGCCGCGATTTCGTGTGTCAGCCGCGAGCGCAAGCTCGCGGACAATGTCACCGGGCTTGCGCCCGGTGCTCGGATCGAGAGCGCGAGCGGACGGACGGAAAGGGCCGCGACCGTCAGGGAGCAGGCGGGTACAAGACGGTGAGACAGCCGGTCTCCCCGACAGACCGGAGACGGTGGCGCAAGAACTGATGCGACGATTACCTTGCCTTCTCATGACTTGCCTAGCCGTTGCTGCATTCGGCGGTTGTGCCGATCCGCGTTTCCAAAAGCAGCAGGCCATCCGTGACGCCCGGGTCAAGGATCATCTTTTCGCCTACGCCGCCCATGACGCCGCCGGGCCGGACCGAATCCGTCAGACACTCGATCTCGACAAGAAGCTCAGGGAACGACGGGCCGAACGTCTCGCGCAGACCTGCGAACTTATCCGCTCGCTCCACGAGCGCGACGTGCGACGATGGGAAGAGGAAGCGCCGCTGCGCCGGGCACGCCTCGAAGCTCTCCTCCGCGGCAAGCCCGATGAGATCGACGACGCCTGGGCCAAGATGGTCTATTGACGGGCGGCGTTTGATGCGGCACGGTCGCCCAGGCCCTTCTCGCCAATCCCCCACGTCGGTATAGTGATGTTCGATGAACACCCCCGCGACCATCGACGCTCGGACCGACCAAGGCGGGAGGTCCGAGACCTGGACCATCGGTCGGTTGTTGTCCTGGACCAGCGACTACTTTGTTCGTCATCAGGTGATCGACGCGCGACTGTCAAGCGAGGTCCTGCTCGCCCACGCCGCGGCCTGTCGGCGGATCGACCTCTACGCCCGGTTCGACGCCGTTCTGGACGCGGAGCGAGTGGATCGCTTTCGCGGTTGGGTACGTCGAGCGTCAGCCCACGAGCCGATCGCGTACTTGGTGGGCGAGAAGGAGTTCTTCTCGCTCTCCTTCAAGGCGACGCCGGATGTCTTGATTCCCCGCGCCGAAACCGAAACGCTCGTCGAATGCGTCCTCGATCACTGCGGAAAGGTGGGTCTATCGCGTCCGCGGCTGCTCGATCTGGGGACGGGCAGCGGGTGTCTGGCCATCGCCGTGCTGGTACACCTCCCGGAGGCGACGGCCACGGCGAGCGATGTATCGGCTGCCGCGTTGGAGATTGCGCGCTGCAACGCCGAACGACACGCCGTGACCGACCGATTGACGCTCGTCGAAGCCGACCGGCTTGCGCTCCCCAAGGATGCCGTACCGGCGGGTGGGTTCGACGTGCTGATGTGTAATCCACCGTATATCCCGGCATCCGCGATGAGCAAACTCGACACGGCTGTTCGTGACTATGAGCCTGCGTCGGCGCTCACCGACGGACAGGACGGACTATCCTTCTATCGCATCATCGCCGCGGACGGGCCGGCGTTGCTTGCGCCCGACGGGATGATCTTCGTCGAGGTCGGCGACGGAACCGCGAACGCCGTCATCGAGGTCATGACCGGCGCCGGCGCCCTCGAACATCGGCAGACCCGCAAGGATCGCGTCGTCGGGCAGGAACGAGTGTTGGCCTTCGCCTTGCGGGCTACGCGATAGGTATGTTGGATCGGAGAGGATGAACCGTGCAATTCTTTGAGATCGTCGGCGGAACTCGATTGAAGGGATCGGTGGACATCAGCGGCGCGAAAAACGCCGCGCTGCCGATCATGGCCGCCTCGATTCTGGTGGACGGTGAATCCGTTCTGCACAACGTCCCGGACCTGGCCGACGTACGGCAGATGCAGACTCTGCTCGCACGGCTGGGGGTCAAATCGGAACGCGACGCCTCCGGGGCCATGCGCCTTCGCGTCGAGGACGAGATGAACGCCCACGCGGAGTACGAACTGGTCAGCAAGATGCGGGCGAGCGTGTGCGTGATGGGACCGCTGCTGGCCAAGCGCCGCCGCGCTCAGGTCTCCATGCCCGGCGGCTGCGCCATCGGCGATCGCCCGATCGACCTGCACATCCTCGGTTTGCAGACCTTCGGCGCGGATTTCGAGTTGGTCAACGGCGACGTGCTGCTGCGGGCGAAAAAGCTGAAGGGCAACGAGGTCTTCCTCGGCGGTCCGTTCGGCTCATCGGTGACGGCGACGGCCAACGTGATGATGGCCGCAACCCTGGCCGAGGGGCGGACCGTCATCGCCTCCGCCGCCTGCGAACCCGAAGTGGTCGATCTCGCCAACTATCTCAACGCCTGCGGGGCCCGCGTCACCGGCGCGGGGACCCCGGAGATAACCGTCGAGGGCGTCGAGTCGCTCCACGGGGCCGAGCATCGCATCATCCCCGACCGCATCGAGGCCGGTACTTTTATGATCGCCGCGGCCATCACCAACGGCGACCTCGAACTGCACGGGGCGAAAATGGAGCACATGCGGGCCCTCGTCGACCGATTGCGCCGCGTCGGCGTGGTCATCGAGCGCGGCGAAAAGGGCATCGCCGTCTCCTCGTCGCGGCGGTTGGAGCCGGTGGTCATCACCACGCAGCCGTTCCCCGGTTTCCCCACCGATCTGCAAGCTCAGGCCATGGCCTTGCTCTGTCTCGCCGACGGCAACAGCGTCATCACCGAAAAAATCTACCCCGACCGCTTCCTGCACGTCGGCGAACTGAACCGCATGGGCGCTCAACTGCGTAAGGAAGGCCCCACCGTCATCATCGAGGGCGTGAAGCGACTGGTCGGGGCACCGGTGATGGCCTCCGACCTGCGGGCGTCGGCCGCGTTGATCCTCGCCGGCCTGGTCGCCAAGGGCACCACCCGCGTCCACCGCGCCTACCACATCGACCGCGGCTACGAGTCCATCGAGACCAAGCTCGCCGCCGCCGGAGCCAACATCCGGCGCATGAATGAGTAAGCGATCCGTTCGGTGCCCTATCCCTTTCGCCAGAAAGGGGCGGGGGACGAACGAGGCCGGGGGTGCTTTGATCAGAACCCCAAGCGCCAGCGCGGGGTCAGCCTCCCCCCTTCCGGAGGGGGGATCAAGGGGGGTGTGGGCCCGTCGCTTGCGCTCCGGGTTCGGATCATGCGCCCCGCATTCTTGGCGATAGCGCATTGAAATGCACCCTTCTTCTGCTATAATCCGGGCTTACCAAACCCCCTCGTGCGTTTCGATGCACCTTTGGTTCAGGCGGAGGGATGAGCATGTTTCAGACAAGGTGTTGGGCAACGGCTGCGGCGCCCTTGGTGAGCATCGGGTGGGTCGGCACTTCCGCGGCCGCGATCCTCAACGTACCCGGAGACTTCGCCACCATCCAGGCGTGCGTCGAGGCGGCGGTCAGCGGGGTCGATGAGTGCGTCGTGGCCCCGGGCACGTACCACGAGACGATCAACTTTCTCGGCAAAGCCATTACCGTGCGCAGCTCCGACGGAGCCGACGTAACCACGATCGACGCCACGGGCATAGCCTGGAGTGTGGTTACGTGCAGAACCCGAGAAGGTCCGAAGACCGTCCTGGATGGTTTTACGATCACCGGCGGAATCGGAACCAACCTGGGCAACGGAACGACGCGCGGCGGCGGAATGTACAACGAACAGAGCAGCCCGACGGTGAGCAATTGCACGTTTGCCGGCAATGTGTCCACCGGTTACGCCGGGGGAATGTACAACTACTACAGCAGCCCGACAGTGAGCAATTGCACGTTTATCCGCAATGTGTCCACCGGTCACGGCGGCGCGATCTACAACCAAGGTGGCAGCCCAACGATAACCAACTGCACGTTCAACGAGAACAAGACAGGCCACGACGGCGGGGCGGTCTATAGCCAGGACGGCAGCCCGACGCTGACCGGGTGCACGTTTATCGGGAACACGGCCACTAGCTTGGGCGGCGGAATATACAACCACGGCGCCAACAACACGATGACAGTGCGCGACTGCACGTTCACGGGCAACACGGCGGCGTACGGCGGTGGAATGAAAACCTCGAGTGCGAGTCCGACGGTAATCAACTGCGCGTTCCTCGACAACCGCGCTATCTCCGGTGGAGGAATCTACGTTCAAGGCGGCACCCCGAGCGTAATCAACTGCACCTTCAGCGGAAATAGCGGGGGCGGAATGTCCAACACCACCTCCAGTCACGCGGTCGTAGTCGGATGCACGTTCAGCGGAAATACGGCAGCTGGGATGTCCAACGGGTACAGCAGCCCCACGATCCGCGACTGCACATTCATTGGAAACAGGGGCGGCTTTGGTGGAGGGATGTCCAACACTGCGAGCAGCCCGAAGGTTACTAACTGTACGTTCAGCGGCAATTCGGTGAGTGGGCAGCTGCCTTACGGAGGCGGGATGTACAACAGCAACGGCAGTAGCCCGACGGTGACGAACTGCACATTTAGTGGCAACTCAGCGAGCCTCGGCGGTGCGATGTACAACGGAATTCGGAGCACACCAGCGATAACTGGGTGCACCTTCAGCGGAAACACGGCAGGCGATGGCGGCGCGGTCTACAATTACTACGAGAGCAGCGCGACCGTGGCCAACTGCGTTCTTAGAGGCGACATCCCGGATGAGATCGTGAACACGAACCTATCCGCGCCCACGATGAGCTTCAGCGACGTGCAGGGCGGGTTGCCGGTTGGCGCAGTCGACGGCGGCGGCAATATCGATCTGGACCCTATGTTCGTGCGCCCGCTGGACCCTGGCCCTGACGGGACTTGGGATGGGGTGGATGACGATTATGGCGACCTGCGGGTACAAGCCGGGTCGCCGTGCATCGACGCGGGCGATCCGGGGTTTATCGCTCAGTCCGGCGAGACCGATCTCGAGGGCCACGCGCGGGTGTTGTGCAGTCGAGTAGACATGGGGGCGTACGAATTCGGCATTGGCGATTATGACTGCGATCAAAGCGTCGACCTGATGGATTTCAATGCGTGGAACGCCTGCATGACCGCGCCGCACGATGTCCGCGAGCTTGCGCTCGCGGCTCTGACCAGCCCCGGCGTTCGATCGGCAATCGACAATCGGCAATTGGCAATCGGTTGTGAGGCCTTCGACTTTGACGCCGACGGGGACGTGGACCTGCTCGACTTCGCAGCGTTCCAGAGTGTCCTCACCGCCCCGTAAGAATCCGGTCGCTGCCGCTCCCGGCTCTGAATGGACCGATGATCCTAAGTCGACAATCGCAAATCGACAATCGACAATTCTTCGTCCGCTCCCTCACGGTCGCGGCTCTGATCAACCCGGCGGCATCCCAACTCTTTCATTCGACAATCGCCATTCGACAATCGACAATCGCCTGCGGCAACACGTCGCTACATCCCGCAAGGGTTTCCTAGTTTTCCAAGTCGAGTGATTCGGTCGCCGTCGTATGGGGACCGCGATGTTATCCGACCTTCGCCTCGATGACCGTGCATCGTCGAGCGTGGAATGCCCGGTGCAACGCGGTCGCGGTCGGGCGAAGCGCTCACGCGGGGAAACTCCTTCGTGACTGGGCCGGGGGCCGGGGCTAGAATCGAAAGGCCATGCCGATGGATGTGGAGGGACGGAAGCCAATGAACGAAGAGACCTTTCAGCGCAAGCTGTCGGAACTGATCGCGGAGATCGCCACGCTCCCGGCCGGCGAACGCGACAAGCTCGAACTTCTGGCCGAGCAGACCCGCGAGCGACATCGCCAGCTCAAGGAGACGGTCACGAGTCTGCAGGAGAGCATCGACTTCGTGCGGCTCAGCATCAAGTACATGCTCTTCGACCTGGAGGCCACGCGCCGCGAGAACCAGCAGCTGCGCAAGATGCTCGACGAAAACTCGCAGTCGTAGCCGCCGCGACCGCCGACGGCGCGGACGCAAGATGCTTAATTGACGACGACCCGGTACGGACGGTTGGGCCGACCTCCCATCCGCCCTCGGGTCGCCTAAGTGTTCTGACTCGTAAGTTCGGTGATGTATTCATGCCGGCCTTCAGGCAACGGCCCTTTGCTGGTGCTGCTCGTCCCGGGCCAGTTTGACCAGGAGTTCGTCCAAGTCCGCCAGAGTGAACTTCCACTCAAACGGCCGGGCAATCGCTTCGTAGTACGCTTGGAAGTCCAGCAGCCTCTTCTCCACGGTTTGCACATCCGGGAGCTCATTGGACGTTAGGACCTTTCGCTGGACGACGAAGAACATCCCGCGTGACTCGCCCGCGTTCGCGTTGCCTGCGTCGTAAGGCACGCCGGCGGACCTGAGGCTTCGGCACAAGCAACGTTCGGCATCGCCTACGCACTGGCGTTCGCGTAGCGCGCGTGCGGTCCGGAAGCGCGAGGCCAAGTTGCGCCCACGCCTCGCTTCGCTTGCCCATGCTACGCTCTTCGACTTCGCATCGTTTGGGCGGATGCACCACCCGAGTCCCCGAGTCCCGAGTCCAGCGCCGCGCCGCCGGTCTTAAATCCCAACGCCGTTTCAGTACATTATTCCCCGCGCAGCTTACAACCCAGCCGCGGGGCGGAGGGGGAGCGAAACCGGGTGTATCTGCGACCACCGCGGCTTTCCCCTCGTTCGCACCGGGCTGTTCATGGGAGGAGGAAAAGGCCATGCGTTCCGTTAGTCTTCTCGTCGCCGTTCTCGCGTCCGCCGTTCTGCTTACCGCCGAGGTTCGAGGCGTAGAACCGTACGCGACGACGGCCGGGTTGCCGTTGACGTTCGACATCGCGGCGTTTGGGGAATGTCTCGACGGGCCCGCGGCGGCGATTGCTCCGGGCTGTTCGACGGCGAACTTCCACCCGGACGGTCATGTCGATCTGCTCGACGCGGCTATCGCCCAACGCAGCTTCATGCTGGCGCCCGGTCCCATTCAGCTCGGCGCTGAAACGGCGGGCATGATTGACCCCATCGGCGACGTCGATGAATACACGTTCTTCGGCACGTTCGGCATCTCCGCGACGGTCGATTTTGTCACCCCCACGGTCAACAACCGTCCGGACTTGGTGGTTCGTCTTGACCTCGTCCGCCCCAACGGAACGACGGCAACATCGACCGCCTCGTGCAGCACAACCGCGCGGCTGGACAGCTTCGTCCTCGACGCCACTGGAACGTGGAAGGTCCGTGTGGCCGTGTACGAGAACTGGGCGTCCTGTGGGTACGGCGCCGACGACGCCCTGCGCACCGGCCTCTACACGCTGACCGTCTGTTTGTCCAATGCCGTGCCCATTCCCATCGCCTACGGAGAGACCAAGACTGGCAGCTTCTTCAGCGACTGCCAGATCGTGAACTACCAGTTCCAGGGAGATTTGTGCGACCTCGTCACCGTGCTGTATTTCGGAACGGCGGTCCAGCGTCGCGTTCAGTTGTACGGGCCGAGTGGGGCGCTGCTGGTCAGCGGAGGCGGAGGACAAGGGGGCGGGTTCCTCGACGCACTTCTGCCCTGGCACGGCATGTACCGCATCGCCGTCGAGGCCGCCGACGGGCAAGCGACCGGCAGCTTCACCATCGGCCTGACCGAATTGGGCGGCGCGACGCCGATCGGATCGAGCACGGCCACGGCGGGGGCCCTTTCACGCGTCGCCGAGGCGGACGACTACTCCTTCGAGGGTATCTACGGTACGACGGTTACGGTCGATTTTGTGACCCCGTCGGTGAACAACGGTCCCGACATCGTGTCGCGCGTGGACCTCGTTCGTCCGAACGGTACGCCGGCGACCTCGACGGCCCCGTGCAGTGCGACGGCGCGGTTGGACAGCGTGGTCGTCGACGCCACCGGGACGTGGACCGTGCGGGTTCGGGCCGACGAGGCCTGGTACAACTGCGGCTACGGCCCGGACACGGACATCACCAAGGGGAATTACACCCTGACCGTCTGCACTTCGGACGCGCCGTCGATCCCGATCGCCTACGGGCAGTCCAAACCGGGCAGTTTCACGACCGATTGCCAGATCGTGAATTATGCCTTCCAGGGGGCAGTGGGCGACGTAGTCACCGCGCTTTACTTCGGAACGACGGCGGCGCGGCGCGTGCAGTTGTTCGCGCCGAACGGAACGTTGCTGGTGACCGGCGGGGGTGGACAGGGCGGGGGGTTCGTGGATGCGTTGTTGCCGCTGGACGGAATGTACCGCATCGCGGTGGAGGCCGCCGACGGGCAAGCGTCGGGGGACTTCTCCATCGGGTTGAGCGAGCTGAGCCAAGCCGTCCCGATCGCCTTCAGTACCTCGACGTCCGGCTCGCTGGCGAATGTCGGCGACGCGGACCTGTACTCGTTTGAGGGCACGTTCGGCGGCTACGTCACCGTCGATCTCTCGACGCCCCTTGTGGAAAACCGTCCGGATATTGTACCCCGCCTGGACCTGGTTCGGCCCAACGGTTCGCTGGCGACCCAGACCGCCTCGTGCGGAACGACCGCCCGCATCGACGTCGCCGCGGTCGACGCCACCGGAACCTGGACCGTCCGCGTCCGCCCCTACGAGTCCTGGGTGAACTGTGGGCTGGGCGTCGATACCGGACCGCTCACCGGGAGCTACACGCTCAGCGTTTGCAGTTCCGACGCCGCACCCGTCGCCATCGCCTACGGTGAGACCAAGAACGGGAACTTCGGTACTGACTGCCAGGTCGTGAACTACGCCTTCCAAGGGTTCTTCGGCGATGCCGTGGCGCTGATGTACGCCGGGCCGGCCGTGGCGCGGCGGATGGCGATCTACGCGCCGAACGGAACGCTGCTGGCCACTTCCGGTGGAGGCTCGTGCCCGACGCTTGGGGACATCGTGCTCCCCTTGGACGGTCAGTATCGAATCTGGGTCGAGGCGGCCGACAATCAAGCGACGGGGGGCTTCAGCATCGGAGTCAATAAGCTGCCCGCGGCTTCGGCCATCGCCTTCAACACACCGAGGTTCGCCGCCATCTCCCAGACCGGCGAAGTCGACGTCTACTCCTTCGCCGGGGCATCTGGGACATCGGTGACTGTGGATTTTCTCACGACGAACGTGGGCGGCATCCCCGATTTGCCCGTGCGGATGGACTTGGTACGACCCAACGGAACGGTCGCCAACTCGACGGCCTCCTGCGGCACGACGGCTCGCCTCCAGTCCGTACAACTGGATGCGACGGGCACGTGGCTGGCCCGCGTGCGCGCCTACGAAAGCTGGTGCAATTGCGGGTTCGGCCTGGCCTCGAACCTGATGACCGGCAATTACACGGTGACCGTCTGCAATCAGGCGACCTGCCCGCCGTGACAGGTGTAGAGTCCGTGGCGCCGAGCCGAAGCCTGACTGCGCAAGCGCCACGGCTCTCGACGGCAGACAGAAACGCAGAAAGACTCAAACGCAGAAAACAGAAACGGTCGTTCGTTCTTGCGTTTCTGCGTTTCTACGTTTCTGCGTTTCTGCGTTTGAATTCGGACTGCCAGCCGAAGTAGGCCATCATAAGCCCCACGACGGCGAGGGCGACCCCCGTCAGGACGCGGCCGTGCCCATCGGCCGCAGCGTTGAACAAGGCCGATACCAGTTGCGACGGACCCGCGCCGTGCGGAATGATGAACATCCCGGCGGCCATAAGCAGGCACCCCAACGAGGCCGCCTTGAGGCAAAACGGTGTGCGCGTCGGACGCCCCAACGATTTCCCGATCAGACTCCGCGTGTACCCGTATCCGGTATAAACCGCCAGGCCCAACAGCAACCACCCCACAAAACGCCACCACGACGCTTGCGGGAGATACCAGATCAGACCCAGGCACGACGCGGCACCGAGAATCGGGAGCAGCCAAGGTCCAAACGGGACTCGGAAAGGCCGCCGGCGGTCGGCGTCCTTGATGCGGAGGATCGGGATTCCGATGCACACCAAGATGAACGCGAACAACGTCCCAATGTTGGTCAGGTCCACCATCTCGTCGATGTTGCTGACCGCGGCGATCGTACCCACGACCACGCCGGTCAGGATCGTCGTGACATGCGGCGTCCGGAACCGTGGATGTACAGAGGCGAACTTGGCCGGCAACAGTCCGTCGCGGGCCATGGAGAAGAAGATGCGCGGTTGCCCCATCTGAAATACGAGTAGGACGGCGGTGTGGGCAACAACCGATCCGAACGCCACGATGTTGGTCGCCCAGACCTGGTGCGGCGCGGCGCGATCCAACGCCATGACCAGCGGTTCGGCCTTCTCGCTGGCGAGCTTGGTGACCAGTTCGTTGTAGGGAATGAGCCCCGTGAAGACCGCCGCGACCACAACGTAGATGACCGTACAAATTACGAGTGAGGCGATGATGCCGATGGGCAGGTCGCGCGTCGGGTTGCGCGTCTCCTCGGCCACCGTGGACACGGCGTCGAATCCGATGTATGCGAAAAAGACGACCGCCGCCCCGGCGAGCGTTCCGTTCCAACCGTTGGGCTGGAAGGGGTGCCAATTCTCGGCCATCTCCGGCGGTGAGACGTAGTAGAGTGCTACGCCGACGAAAAACGTCAACACCACGATCTTCACCACCACCATTCCGGCGTTGAAATTAGCGGACTCGCGAATGCCCCAAACCAGAATCACCGTGATGGCGGCGACGATGAGGACGGCCAGCAGATTGAAGACGATCGGAACGCCCAGGATTCGCGGCGCCGCGTCGAGGATCGCCGGATCGAGCAATTTCCCCCACTCGTCCACCCTCGCCGCCGTGCGATAGTCCGCCGCCAACCACACCGGGAAGTCAATCCCCAAACCGCTCAAGAGCGTGCGGAAGTAGTTGGCCCAACTGATGGCCACGGCCGTGTTGCCGACCGCGTATTCCAGAATGAGGTCCCATCCGATGATCCAGGCGATCAACTCCCCGAGCGTCGCATAGGCGTAGGTGTAGGCCGATCCGGAGATCGGCACCATCGAGGCCATCTCGGCGTAGCACAGCGCCGTAAAGGCGCAGACCACCGCGGTGATGCCGAAGGAGAGCATCAACGACGGACCCGCACCCGCACGAGCGGCGTCGCCGGCCGCCGCCGTCCCGATCGTCGCGAAGATCCCCGCGCCGATGATCGCACCGATGCCAAGCAGCGTGATGTGGACCGGGCCTAGACTACGCCTTAACGACCTATCGGGTCGGTCGGCGGCGGCAAGGATGTCATCCAGGTCCTTGGTGCGGAAAATGCCCTTCAGCATCACGTTCGGTTCCTTCGCGGCTCAGGACAAGCCTGTCGGCGACCTATGCAGCGCATCCGCTCCAGGGTCGGTTGAGGCGGGAGACTAGCGGGGCCGATCCCGTGAGGCAAGCCAAATAGAGCGTCGGTCGTGCCCTTCGCCGCCGACCATCCACGGCTCCCGGACCCGAACTTGTCGGCTGCGGTGACGGTGGTATCGTGCCCGGAACCGGGCGATTAGCTCAATTGGTCAGAGCGCCGCCCTTACAAGGCGGAGGTTGTGCGTTCGAGTCGCACATCGCCCAGTTCGCGTGCCACGATGCGATTCGTACGCACGTTGTTTTCCGAACGAGGGCGTGCTCGGCTCCATGATGCGATACTCGATGGCACCGACCGATAACAGGTGGGGAGACCGACTGGAAAGTCGGTCCCACACCGCTGCACATTGCACGTCTAATAACCCGCGGGGAGCAAATTACCGATATACTACCGCGTGAAGGGGTCCGTCCGTCCATCGAGCGATCGAGCCATGCCCGAAGGTGTTGTTCCACGGAACGAAGCTTACCCGCCCAAGCCCTCGCCGGAAGAACTTATCGAGTTGCTGAAGTCGCGCTACCAGGCCGCTGACCAGGTCCGCCGCGGCATCTGCCTGATGAATGCGGGACGGTACGACGAAGCCGCGGGAGCGTTCGCCAAGGCCCAGCAATTGGGTTCAACCGACCGCTCGCTTTCGTCGTACATCGCCGCGTGTCTGGTCGGTCAGGGGCGAAACGCAGAAGCGGCCGAGCAATGGGGCAAGCAGGTCGAGGACGAGCCGGACGATGCCGTCAGCCGTATCCGGCACGCCCAGAGTTTGTGGGCCGCGGGCAACGCGGGTGCCGCGATTCAAGCCTTACGGACCGCGATCCGGGACGATGCGGAGTGCGCCGAGCTTCACTACCAACTCGGGACCATGTTGGCGGCGACGGAGAGGTACGAGGAGGCCGAGCTTCGTTTCGCGCAGGCCCTAACCATCAACCGCGAGCACGTGGAGGCGCTGGTCAGCCTGGCGCTCTCTTGCGGCGCTCGGGGCGCCGCCGGCGAAGCCGTGTCGTATCTACAGCGGGCGCAGGCCCGCCGCCCGCACGATGCCCGCCTCGGACTGCTTCTGGCCGAGGCCGCGAAGGCGGTTCAGCAACAGGGGCTGGCCGTACGAGTTCGCGCCGTCATGGCCCACCTCGACCCCGGTGAAGATCGCCGCGGCATCGAGGAGCTGTCGCGGTTGATCGAGGCCGATCCCGATTTCGTCGACGCCTTCCTGTCCATCCCCGCCGGCGAGGTCGATGAGCGGGTCTTCGCCATGCTGCTCTCGACCTTGGAAGTCGCCCTCGAGCGACAGCCGGAGCACGCGGAACTCCACTTCCACTGCGGCCGGGTGCTCGACCGGCTGGGCCGCCGCGACGACGCTATCGACGAAAACGAACGGGCCGTGGAGATCGACCCGACCTTTACTCGGGCGCTCATCGAACTCGGAAAGCTCTATCACGACACCGACCGGACCGCGGACGCGACGACCCGCCTCGAGCAGGCGATCGTCGCCGGCGCGGAGTACGCCGACGTGTACTACCTTCTGGGGAACCTTTATCGCGACCAGGGCCAGGTCGGGCGGGCGCGGAGCGCGTACCGCAGTGCGCTGGCGATCAACAACCGCTACGAAGCCGCCCAGCAGGCACTTGCGGCGCTGTCTTCGTAGCCCACCGAGGGGACGATGTCGTATCTTCTGGAAATCCTGGGACGAGGGTTGCTCTCCGAATTGGCGGCTGCGTTTCGCGGTCTTCTGTACGACGACGGGCTGGCCTCCGCGAAAGACCTCGAAGCCGCGGTGGAGGGCGACCCGGAGGGGGCCGAGCACCACCGGCGACTGGCGGTGCGGATGCTGGCCGATCGGCAGTACGGCCGGGCGCGCACGGAGTTCGTCGAGACCCTGAAGCTCGACCCGACGGATCGCGTGGCGCGGATCGGGTTGGCGTGCACGTTTGACGAACTGGGGCAAACCCGCGCCGCCGTCGCCCAACTGCAAGAGTACGTACATGGCGGCGCGGAAGACGGACCGACGCTGTTCGCCTTGGGCTTCTGTCAGGAAAAGTTGGGCGAGACCGAGGAGGCCATCACCTCGTACGAATCGACGCTGGACATCGCGCCCAATATTCGCAACGCCCACGAACGGCTGGCCGCGATCTACTTGAAGCGCGACGACGTGGCGATGGCGATCGCCCACTATGAACATTTGTGTTTCTGCGAGCCGGGCGACATCAACGCGGCCATTGCTCTGGCGAATCTCTACTGCCGGGCCGGACGCCATGAAGACGCCGTCCGCCGATACCAGTCGGCCATCACCGTCGACCCGGACAACTGGGAGGCGCAGGACGATCTGGTCGCCGCCCAGATCAGCGCCGGGAAATACGATGAGGCCCTTGCGACGCTGAAGGGGTTGATCGCCCAGCGTCCCGAGTGCGCGGACCAGTACCTCCGACTGGGTGATTTGCACACCAAGGCAGGCGACGAGAATGCGGCGCTTTCGGCGTACGGCCAGGCCGTCGCCCTGAACCCCGATTACCTCGAAGCGATGATCAAAGTCGGGACGGCGAACCTCCGCCGTGGATGCTATGTCGAGTCCGCCCAGGCGTTCAGCCGCGCGATCGAAATCAACGATCGGATCGTGACGGCCTACGTCGGCATGGCGGTCGCCCAGCAGGCCATGGGCAAAACGGAGGACGCGCAAGCCAGCGTGGAGATGGCCGCGGGTATCGAGCCCAACAGCACCTTGCTGTTCAGTGAAATGGCGCGGTTGCAGCTTAAGGTTTCCGCCGCCCAGCAAGCCAAGCGCTATGCGTCGCCCGAGGCCGTCGCGAACACGCCCGACGGGCCGCGCGACCCTGAGGTCGCCGCGATCATGGAACAACAGATCGCCAGGCTTCGGGAGGTGGTCCGCGAACACCCCAACCACGCGGATTTGCACTATCGGCTGGGTTTGCTGCTGCGGCACAACGGCGACCTGGGCGGGGCGATCGAGTCCTTCCTCCAAGCGGTCACCATCAACCCGCAGTATCTCAAGGCGATCATCAAGCTCGCCTTCGCACTACGCGAGGCGGGTCGCCCGGAGGCCGCCATCGAGGTCGCCCAGCGGGCCTTGAGCATCGACCCGCAGTCGATCGATCTCCACTACCAACTCGGCCTGATGTTCGCGGACAAGAGCCAGTTCGCCCTCGCCCTGGACCGCTTCGATCACGCGGTGCGGGAGGCGCCGCAGAACCTCGACTATGTCGCCAATCTCGCCTTGGCTCTGCAAAACATGGGGCTGATGGATCGTGCGGCTGAAGCTTGGCGTACCCTCTGCGACCTCACCCAAACCATCCCCGCCGAACGTCATCTGTTCACCAGGGCGGGTCGTTTTGCGACCTGACCGGTGCCCGGAACCGGTGAGGCCGGGTACCCTTGCGGACGGGGTCAGGCCCGCGCGGTCCAATGCGTCGCTGCGGGGGGAATGCCGTAACTTTATGTGAACAATGGCTTTACGATCTGAATCCGTTCGCGGGAGCGCGGGCAGATAGGCATTGGGGCGTTCGTCGGATTCATGCAGCCGCGGGCCTCGTTTGCTGTAAAAAGACTTGCGTTATCGGCCTGAATGTGCTATGAAGAATAGGGGGACGATTGTAGGCATATTTGGGTGTGGGGCGCCTTCGTGGCGTCGGGGGAAATAGGCGCAGAGGCGGCGAGCGGATCTGGGAGGATCGGCGCGCGGGCGGTGGGTGCCTGCAGCCGGCAGGGGTCGGATTCTTATAGTGGAAAGGATTGTACGATGCGACGGACAGGGTTGGTAACGGCGGTAGGAATGGTGAGCATCGGTGTCACGATGGTGGCATCGGCTCGGGCGGAACCGCGTTCCGTTCGCGAGACCAAGGGCGGCGTGGTCAATTTCCATATGGCCAGCACGACGCCGATCAACAACTACGACAAAGTCTCGCTGGGCACGGACAACGGCGTGCTGTACGTCGCGCCGCGCGCGGTGTGGACGAGCAAGGAAGTGGTCTCGGCGAGGACCACCGACTCGCCGGACGGGGCGGTGATGGAGTTGACGCTCTCCGCGGAGGCGGCGCAACGTCTGGCCTCCGAACTCAAGCACAAGAGCGGGGATCGCTTGGCGATCTACTCCGATGGAAAGCTCGTCTCCTCCGGGACTCTGGGAGCGGGTTCCACCGGCGGTCGGTTGACGATCACCGGGATCAACTCGGTCAACACCGAGCAGGTGCTGAAGCTCCTCAACGGCGAGCGTCCGGCTCCCACGCCTGCCCTGTCGCCGGCGGGACCGGTGATTAGCCTGGTGCCGGCGGGTCAGTCGCCCGAGGGTCTGTATCTGGTCGACGTGTTCGTTCAGGGCGCCACCAACCTGCGGTCCTACCAGATCGGGGTGGTTGTCACCGGCGGAACGAGCGGCGAACTGCTCCGCGACGAGCTGCAGATCGAAACGACTCGGCCCGACTTCATCTTCGGCGGCCGGGAGGCGATTTCAGCCGCCGATCAAGTCGGCGGACGCCTGGCCGGCGTTTTGGTCGACGGCGGCGTGAACCGGCCCGCGGCGTCGTATCTCGGAACCTACTCTTTCCATCCTTCGCCGGATGCGGCGGGAACGTTCCAGGTGAGCATCGCCACCGGGCTGAAGTCGTTCCTGGCGGATGCGGGCAACGAGATGGTGGAGTTCCGCACCGCACCGGCGGCGCTGATCAACATCGGCTTGGCGCCGACGCCGCGGACCAACGACAAGTAAGCGAGCGGCCATCGCTCAGCCCGGCCATCCAGAAGGGCAGCGCCGGTCGTGAGGTGTTTCTGCCCGAGTGACCGGCGTTGACACCGGGCGGCGCACAACAGAGCCGTTGATTCCCCTTAATCCTGCACGGCTGACGCGAAGCCTGCGTCGCCGTATTGTTCGTGTAAACGCGTCAGGGCGAAGGACATGGGCGACGGACGACCGCATATCCACATCACCAACGACCCCATGTACATGGAGAATGGCTACACCGTGTACCTGCGGGATGGCGGGCCTTGCTGGATCATCGATCCCGGTCTGCCGCCGCAGGCCAAGCAGATCATCCGACACGTACGGCAGCACGACCTGACCCCTGCGGCGATTGTGCTCACCCACGCCCATGCCGATCACATCGGGGGGATCGACGAGGCTCGCGACGCTCTCGGGCCGATCCCCGTGCATTTGGCGCGAGAGGAGTGGGCGGCGCTCACCGATCCGATGGAGAATCTTTCCGGACTGCTGGGGCCGGGATTGGTGACGCGCGTGCATGATCCCCTCGATCTGCCGTCGGGAGGGGAGATGGAACTGGACGGCAGCCGCTGGCGGATTCTGGATACCTCCGGCCACTCGCCCGGCGGGCGAACGCTGTATTGCGCCGAGCTGGCAATGATCTTCGCGGGAGATGCCCTGTTCGCGGGAAGCGTGGGTCGAGTTGATTTCCCCAACAGCGACGGGCCGACGCTCCTGCGGAACATCCGGGAAAACCTGATGACGCTCCCGGACGACACGCGTGTTCTATCGGGCCACGGGCCGGAAACCACCATCGGACGTGAGCGCAGGACGAACCCGTTCGTCATCCACGGATTCTGATCGCTCCGGCGACACGGGCGGGAGGGCGGATCGGGCCGATTTCTCGCCGGTCGCCAACACGCGTCCCGAGCGCGTACGGCGCACTCGCGCGACTTGTCGAAACAGCCTTTCCAGCTCTTCCGCACGATGGGTCCGGTCGAACCGGCCGACGCCGCTCCACGCCTCCGGCGTCGCGCGCTTTGGACGGAGCATGAGATCCGTGACCGCCTCGGCGATCGCACGCTCATCGTCCGGCGGACAGCAGATCGCCTCCGCCCGGGCCTCGCGCAGAACCGCGGCAACCGGACTGCTCGTGCGAACAGCGGCGACGATGGGCTTTTGCACGCCGAGGTACTCGAACAACTTGTTGGGAATCTGCCGATCGTCGCCGGGTCCGCTCGGCGCGGAGAGGATCAACGCGTCGCTGCCCGCCATATACGCAAGTGTCTCGCCGTGGCACTTTGGGCCGACGACGTGAACGCGATCGGCGACGCCGGCCTCGTCGGCCCAGTCCCGCAGGGGGCGCCCCTGGTACGACTCACGACCGACCAGCACCAGGTGAACGCCGTCGGCAAGCGCCGGTGACGCGCGGCGAAGGCGGCGCAGAGCCCCGAACCAGACCCGCGGACTGCGCGGGCCGTAAAACTGCCCGCAGTGCGTAAGCACGAAGTCCTTCACGCTCCCGACGCGAATCGGTGCAATCCCTCCCATCAGATCCCGGTCAATGCCATTCATGATCGTCGCGCACTTTCGCGCGACCCACGGTCGCCGACGGCAGAGCGTCTCGGCCATCGTCGGCGTGTTGCATACGACGCGTGAGGCGCCGCGAAGCACCATCCATTCCAGGAACGAATCCCAAGCGCGAAGACTGGGAAATCCAAGTTGGTGGAAAGGATTGTCCACCCAGGGATCACGGAAATCCGCGACCCAGGGTATTCTGGTGCAACGGTGTAGAATCAGTGCGATCAAATGAGAACTCATGTAGGGCGATGTGGAGTAGATGACCTCGGGGCGGCGATGACGCACGGCCTCCAAGCCCGAGCGGACGGCAAAAGGAATCCAGCCCAGACGCGAGTCGGGAGTGATCAGAAAACGTGAGAACCACTCACGGAGGAATGGGCGATGGTCCATTGCCGGTTGCCGATGGGCAGACGGGTCGGCGGAAACAGAATGACCCGCGGTCCGTTCGGCTCTGCGCAGGTTTTTCAGGCTTTCAATCAAATCAACCCACGGCGTGCGAATGACGGCTGTGGAGGGTGGAATGCGGCGCAACAAATCCTCGTCCAACGGTTCATTCCCCGGCTCCACGGTGAGGACCGTGGAGTCCCACCCCAGCCGGTGCAAATGCCGGACGAACGCCACGGTGCGGTGGGTCCCGCTTCGGTTAATAGGGGGGAATGCGTAGGCGACGCAGAGCCAGTTTCGGCGGGGCGACGTCGGATTGTGAGGGGAATGCCGCACAATATGCTCAGTGCTCAGAGCCTAGAGAGTTCCCAAATAGGCGCGCATCCGGTGTTGGTAGCGGTCACGGTCGATCCGGCGTTGCCAAGTGCCGACGAGATAGCCCGTCAGATTGGAAAACAGGACCACCCACATCACGCAGAGGCACAGTGGATAGGCTGTCCGGCGGCGAGTGTGCCGAACGATTTCCACGGCTTTCTGATGAAATGTCCACACGTAGAAGTAGGCCCACACAGTGAGAACGAGGGGAATGGCCCACCGTGTGACAAGGCACGCGGCAAGTGTGACCAGCGTAGCGGCCAGGTTGCGAAGATTGTAGGCGAAGTCCGCGGCGCCGATTTGCGTATGCCCTCGACCGGTGCCGTAGTGATAAAATTGTTTCGCAAGGGCGTGCCAGGACCGACGCGGCCGCCAATCGACGACGGCATCGCCGGCGAATCGCCACTGCACATTCAGTCGCCGCATTTTATGATCGAACAGGGTATCCTCGGAAAAATCTACCCACTCGGGCCAGCCGCCGGCGCGAGACCAAACCGCCTTGGTGTAAGCGAGGGATCGGCCCGAAGGATTAAACGTTTCCGGGCAGACCGGGTCGAGCTGTCCGCGCATCGTGGCCAGTCCGACGACGGTCTCGAACAACGTGTGTCCTTCCACCCGGTAAAGCCCGGCGACGAACTCGGCGTGGGGATCCTCGTCGAAGGGTCTGACGAGGTTGGCGAGCCAGTCGGGCGCGGCTCGGCATCCGGCGTCGGTCGTCGCGACGATCTCGCCGACGGCGGCCTGCGTACCGATGTTGCGGCCCGCGGCGATGTTCGCTCCCGGCGAAGCAATGAGGCGCACCGTTGGATTGCCGGAGTGCAACTGACGAACGACATCCGCCGTTTCGTCGGTCGAGCCGCCGTCGACGACGATAAGTTCGTCCGGAGGCCTGGTCTGGTGGAGAAGTGACGACAGCGTGAGCCGACACCCCGCCGGGTCGTTCTTCACGGTCATCACGACGGTCACTCTCTTGGCGAAGTCGAGCATGGCTAGGTAGTACCCAGGCCGGGTCTGTAGAGTCGGCCTGCGAAATGGAGGAATGCAACGAGAGGACTGTAGACAACGCGTCCGATCACGCGCAAGCATCGCCAGATATGCGCGACTGCGACCCAGCCGGCGTGCCGACGTTTGTAGAGTCCGGCGAGATGTCCACGTCCCGGAAGCAACAATGCGTGCAGATAACCCAGCCGGAAAGGGATGCCCGGTGTACAAAGCAGGTTACACAAGACATGGAGCAGTGGAGCTTCCGCGTCATGGGGAGCACGTGCCAGAGTCAATCGGTCGCGCCAGCTTCCGGGCTGCGCCGCAAGCTGCTTCAGAACTTCGGGCGTACAGATCGCCCCCAGCGTCTCGGCCGCACACCGAACGCCGCGATGGACGGCGGCGGACAGTCGCCATCGGCGCGAGGATTCCACAATCAGGCGCCAGTCGAGCGTCGTTCCGTGAACCTCTGAAAAACGTTTCAAATCGTACATCCAGAGCAATCGCGTACAGCCGTGAAACGCGAGATGGGCGGCGAGATGAATGAATAGGAACTCCAGTCGCGGAACCAACACATCGGTTGCCCCGATGCGTGTCCTCCGCGGGTCTTTCCAGAACGCGTCATCAGGCATGGTCCGCGAAATCCGTAACGGGCGGAACGGCCGGGCGTGCACATCCAACCGCACCGGACGGGCCGACGGAATGATCCACTCCGCTTCGTAGTAGTACTTCGGGAAAAAGTCGTCGGACAGCAAAGCAAACCCCGGACGGCACCCCTCGCTAAGCAGCAGGCACCTTGCCGTTTCCGCGTCGTCCGGTCGGATCAGCAAATCCACATCACTCATCGGGCGCAAGTCGGGGCGTTGGTAAACCGTGGGAATGAGCGCCGCCCCTTTGAGGAGCATCACAGGCACGCCATCGCGGTGAAAGGCGCCGATCAGAGCTTCCGTGTGGTGCATGGCATGAAGGTTGTCCGCGGCGGTCCGCGCGGCGGCGAATCGCAGTCGCTCCATCGCCAATTGCGGCAGTTCATCACGTGCGGAGGCCGCTCGCTCCAGGACGATCCCCGCCAGTCCGGCGTTTTCGATAAAGGCGACCAGTGCCGGCCATTCGCCGGGGTCGGTAGGAAAAGTTGCGGGTGCCGAATGCGGCTGACGCAGCCGGCGAATGACCAGTTCCTTTGCGTTTTCCGAGCCGACCGAGATCTGCGGCTCGCGGGCGTGGTCAGGCTTGCCGACAGGATCAATCATTCTTCGGTTCAACTGGCTCGCAACCAACGGTTCTATCGGACTCTCGATGCCGCTGGTGGAGTAAGCAGAAGGGTCCGAGGTCACGGCACGGATCCCGGCGCGCCGGGAGTGCCCATCGCCGGACGAGAGATATCGGACCGAATCAGGGCGCCCTACAGTCCGCGAAAGGAACCGATCCAGCGGCGGATGGGCCGCCAGTGCTACGGCGGAGCGGTTCCAAAGGAGTTTTGGAAGGCCGCCACGTCAAGCAGGTCCGCGACTTCGTCGCCGGTGAGGTCCTGCCGGTCGCAGCCGGGGATGATCCCGCCGTCAGGACCGTCGAGGCAACCTTGGAGCCGCCGGTAGTCGTCGAGGTCCACGTCGCCGTCGCGGTCGAAGTCGGCGCGGTATTCGCAGTCATCGGGGATGTGATTGCCGTTGTGATCCACCGAGTCCCCGGATGCGATGTCGCAGGCGTCCGGCACGCCGTTGGCGTTGCAGTCCGTCCCGATAGGCAAGTTCAAGGTCGCGTGCGTACCGTCGTTGCGCCTCGGGCCGTTGAACCGGACCGCGAAATCGACGGCATTATTGAGCGGAGTGCTGGAGAAAACGCGGGTCAACGAGTGCACGCCGTCGCAGGGGAGAGCAACGGCGGGCTGCCCGAACCCCGTATTGTCGGCCGTGTAATCGCCGTACGCTACCGCATCGACGATAAAAAACGCGTCGTCTGTCTCGTAGAGCACTCGCCCGGACGGGAATGAAATCAGCGAATTCGCGGGCATCACGAAATCCGGGGAGAACCCGGCGGCGGCCTGAAAGCCGGGCGTGGCAATCAACAACGTGTCCCCGTTGTTGAGCGAGCCGGAGAAGGTCGCCGTGAAGTCGAAGACGATCGTCGATTGCGTTCCATCGGCGTTGAGCGCCACGACGCGCACTATGGTGAGCTGCGTTTGCAAGGGTGCCCGGGCGATCAATTCGACGTACTGAATCGTACCGTCGGCATTGCTGTAGACCTCGTTGACGTCGATTTCGTGGAAGCTCGCACGAACTGCCTGCGCGCCGGACCCGCCGAGGACCACCGCGATCAACACAAGACGATGTGCAACTTTCACGATTGCCCCTCCCTTGTTACCGTCCGCTGCGCTAGCCACGCGGACCGCCGGCCTTGCCCAATACTCTACGTCATCACGCCGTTTTGTTAAACAGGGGGGATCCGTTCGTGCCCGAAAGGCGATCACGTCGCCGTCCCCACCAGTTTTAAGCCGCTCTTAACGGAACCTTCACGCTCCGCTAATATCCGTACCCGACAAACACGCCCGGTTGAGGCCTCCCGGAGTCAGCCTCACGCGGAATGGTCCATGCGGAGGTCGTATGACAGCCCGAACGAAGATGTCCGCCGGCGGCGGAACAGCGGGATGGAGCTTGCGTAAAACGATGCGAACCAGCGAGAGATTCCGGCGAATACGGCTGAGCCTTTTGGTTTTCGTTGCGGGCCCCAGCACGTTCGCTTCCGCGCAAACCAATACGCCGCCGCCGGAACCCCCCGAAAAGAAAGCCGAGGACCTTTGGACCCGAAAAACGCTGACCGGCGATTGGGGCGGCGCTCGCAAAGAACTCGAGGACAAGGGCATTTCGCTGCAGCTCTACTACAACCAGCAGTTCCAACAGAACTTCAAGGGCGGCCTCGACACCCATAACGGCCATCGCCTTTCCGGAAGCTACGATCTCGACCTCACCCTCGATTTCGGAAAGTTTGGTTGGATGGATGATGCGGGCTTTTACATAAGGACCGCAGGCACATGGTCCGACGGGATCAACCCCAATAAGGTTGGGGCGCTGAACAATGTGAACTCGGACGCCGGCGACGATCACACGATCTTCGTCAGCAAGTGGTGGTTCTGGAAGAAATTCCTCGACAAGAAAGTCGAGCTTCGGCTTGGACTCTTGCATTCCAACAAGGACCTCTTCGACATCAGCCCCTACGCCAACCACGAGGACAAGGACTTCATCAACCGCAGCTCGATTCGTAACGCGACGATCCCGCACCGCAACGGCATTGGTGCGTTCGTGAAGTTCCAGCCGGTGGAGTGGTTTTACACGCAATTCGCAACCCTCGATGCCCAATTTCAGGCCCGGACGACCGGCTTCAACAGCGCCTTCCATGACCAGGACCGGTTCATGGCCTATTGGGAGACGGGCGTGACTCCTAAGTGGAAGTCCGCCAAAGGCCCAATGCCGGGGAACGCGCGACTGGGCCTATGGTATGATCCTACGCCAAAAACGAAATTTGAGGATACGGGTACCGCGGAAGTGCAATCCGGCGACGTGGGATACTACTTCGGCGCGGATCAGTTCGTGTGGAAGGAACGTGCCGACGAAAAGGATACGCAGGGGCTCGGCCTGTTCGCCCGCTACGCCCACGCACGAAGTGATCGCAATCGCATTAGCGATTACTGGTCTGTTGGCGCCTCCTATCGCGGGCTTGTTCCCGAACGGGACCGAGACGTGACAGGACTGGCCGTGTCACAATCCATTCTGTCCGATCGTTATGGCGACGAGCGCCACGCCCGTGCGGACCGTGAAACCGCATACGAGTTGTATTATGCTTACGAGGCAACGCCGTGGTGCATTGTATCGCCGCACTTTCAGGTGATCACCAACCCCGGCGGCGACCAAGATGACCGCGACGCGATCGTCGGCGGTGTGCGTGTAAGGATCAGCTTCTAACAAGGAGAAAACGAATGCGAAGTCCGTTCCGTAAGTTTGTCGTCCGACGCCTGGCCGGGCTGCTTGTACCCGGCGCCTTCGTTCTGGGCACGAGTTGCGCAGAAAGCGTCCGCGAAAGCTTGGTAAGCGGGAGTTTGGGGTTCGTGGAAGACACGGCGGCGGCAATCCTCGAAGGGCTGTTTCCGGCCGAGGCCCTTCTGCCGGAGGACTGATAGGGTACGGCAAAGATTCTGTTTATCGGTGTTCCGAAGTCGCTCGTGTCAGCGGCCCTGGTCTCATGAAACACGTAAAGGTATTCCAAAGGGGAATGGTCATGATGCAATCTATCCAGCTCGGTTCCGCCGTGGGGAATTCACGGAGACGGTTCACTTTGCGGATCGGTTCGGCCCTGCTGGCTGCGTGGATGGCCTGTGCCACCGGCGGCATCGCGTCGGCGCAGCTTAAGGGCACGGTGAAGGTCGACGGTTCGAGCACGGTAGCGCCGATTACGACGGCCGCCGCGGAGATGTTTCAGGCCAAACAACCCAAGGTCCGCGTGACCGTCGGCGTCTCCGGCACGGGCGGGGGGTTCAAGAAGTTCCTGGATCACGATGCCCGCCTGCGAACGGACATCTGCGATGCGTCACGACCCATCGAGGCCGCCGAGCTTGCGAAAGCAACGGAGCTGGGCGTGCAGTTCATCGAGGTTCCCATCGGCATTGACGGCTTGGCCGTCATGGTCCACCCCTCCAACAAGTTTTGCGACCACCTCACGCTGGCCGAACTCAAGAAGATTTGGGAGCCTGCCAGCCCGATCAACAACTGGCGCGAGGTGCGCGCCGGCTTCCCCGATTTGCCGTTGAAACTCTTCGGACCGGGCACCGACAGCGGGACGTTCGACTATTTCACCGCGGTGATCGTGGGGAAGGAAAAGTCGTCGCGGAGCGACTACAACGCCAGCGAAAACGACAACACGCTCGTCCAGGGAATCGCGGGGGACGCGGGGGCGTTGGGCTATTTCGGCTACTCGTACTACGAAGCGAACAAGGCCAGGCTCAAGCTGCTCGCCGTCGACAACGGCGACGGCAAACCCGTCAAACCGAACTTCGAGGTGATTCGGTCGGGGGCCTACAAGCCGCTCTCCCGCCCGCTGTTCCTGTACGTCAACGCGGAGTCGTACAAACGTGCGGAGGTCAAAGCCTTCCTCGAATTCTATCTGGACAACGCCCGCTCCATCGTGGAACATCCGCGGGTGAACTACGTCGCCTTCAGCGAGGAGGTCTATCAATTGGGGAAGAAGCGGCTGAGCGACGGGAAGACCGGTTCGGTCATGGCCGGCGCACCCCCCGGCGCGACGGACATGGCCGAGTTGCTCAAGAGCCGCTGACGAAGGCTCGATTCCCCTCAAGGGGAGAGGATGGGTGAGGGGTGATTGCCACGGTGTTACCCTCACCCCGACCCTCTCCCTAAAAGGGAGAGGGGGAACTTGCATGTCGCGAATGCTGCTACGCGTGAGGGAACGGACCATCCACGCGGGGCTTTTCGCGTGCGCACTCGTCTCCGTCGTCACCACGCTGGGCATCATCTGGGTCCTCATCCAGGAAACCGTGGCCTTTTTCGGCCATGTGTCGCCGATCGAGTTTTTCCTCGGAACGCACTGGGCGCCCCTCTTCGAGCCGCGCAGCTACGGGGTTCTGCCGCTGGTCTGCGGAACGTTCGTCGTGGCCGGGGGGGCGCTGCTCTTCGCCATTCCCATCGGGCTCGCCTCGGCTGTCTATCTGAGCGAATACGCCCCGCCCTGGACGCGAAACATCTTGAAACCCTTGTTGGAAGTGCTGGCGGGGATCCCCACGGTCGTCTACGGCTACTTCGCCTTGACCTTCGTGACGCCCTATGTCTTGAGGCCGCTGTTTCCTCAGACGGAGATCTTCAACGCCGCCAGCGCTGCCCTCGTAGTTGGGGTGATGATAATCCCGACGATATCCTCGCTGTGCGACGATGCGTTCCGCGCCGTTCCGCGAAGCCTCCGCGAAGCCGCGTTTGCTTTGTCCGCGACGCGGTTGGAGGTCTCGACGCGCGTCGTGGTCCCGGCGGCCATGTCGGGGGTCGTCGCCGCCGTCCTGCTCGCCCTCGCCCGAGCAATCGGCGAAACCATGGCCGTCGCCTTGGCCGCAGGCATGACCCCCAAGCTCACCCTCAATCCCTTGACCAGCGTGCAGACGCTCACCGGGTACATCGTGCAGGTGAGCCTTGGCGACACCCCGGCTGGGACGATCGGGTATCAGACGATCTTCGCCGTGGGGTTGACCCTGTTTCTCATTACCCTGGCGATCAACCTGGTCGCCCAGCGGGTGCTCCACCGTTTCCGGGAGGCGTACGAATGATCGGCGCGTCGGACCTTTTCGTACCGCGGATCGAGCGCCGTCGGCGATGGGGGCGTCTGTTTGCGATCGGTTGCGGCGTGCTCAGTCTGATCGGGTTGGCGGTGCTCGGGATTTTGATCGTTCGAGTGCTCTGGGAAGGGGCGAGCTGGGTGACCGCCGACTTTTTGACCAGCTTCCCCTCCGTACTCTCACCGGAGAGCGCCGGGATCAAGAGCGCCCTGTGGGGTTCGATCTGGTTGATCGCCATCGTCGTGCTCTTGGCTGTGCCGATCGGCGTGGCCGCCGCTGTGTACCTGGAGGAATACGCCCCGCAAAACCGGCTCAGCCGTTTCATTCACCTGAACATCAACAACCTCGCCGGTGTGCCGTCGATTGTCTACGGCATTCTCGGATTGACTGTCTTCGTGCGCTGGTGCCGGTTCGATCGTAGCGTCCTCGCGGGGGCGCTGACCTTGAGTCTTCTCGTCCTGCCCGTCATCATCATCGCCAGTCGTGAGGCGTTGCTCGCCGTACCCAAGTCGTTTCGCCTGGCGGCCTACGCCCTCGGGGCGACCAAGTGGCAGACCGTGCGATCACATGTCCTGCCCGCGGCCTTGCCGGGGATCATGACGGGGATCATCCTGGCCGTTTCGCGGGCCATCGGTGAAGCCGCGCCCCTCATCATGATCGGCGCGCTCACCTACGTGGCCTTCGTCCCCCAAGGTCCGCTCGACGCCTTCACGGCCCTGCCCATCCAAATCTATTCCTGGTCAGACCAACCGCAGCCGGAGTTTCACCATCTCGCCGCGGCGGGTATCCTTGTGCTCCTCGGCATTCTCTTCCCCATGAACGCAATCGCCATCGGCGTTCGGGCGTGGCATCAGAGGAAGAAGGCATGGTGAACGTGATGGAAAACCCGCCGACGCCGCCCACGGACGCCCCCGACGCTCCGCTGCTGCGCATTCCCACTCGGCGTCCCTCGGCTAAGGACCTTCCGCCGTCCTCGGAGTTGGTTATCCGCGCCGATCGTCTGACCATCCGCTATGGTTCGTTCGCCGCCGTCCGCGACGCCTCTCTGGAGATTCCCGCCCATCGCGTGACGGCCATCATCGGTCCGTCGGGTTGCGGAAAGAGCACGCTGCTGCGGGCCATGAACCGTATGAATGATTTCGTCGCCAACGCCTCCGCCGAGGGAAAACTGTTTTATCGCGGCGACGACGTCTATCGACCGGGATTCGACGCCGTCGAGCTGCGCCGCCGGATTGGGATGGTTTTCCAGAAGCCTAATCCCTTCCCCAAGTCCATCTACAAGAACGTCGCCTGGGGAGCGGCCATCAATGGATATCAGGGAAATCTCGAAGAATTGGTCGAGCGGGCACTGCAACAGGCCGCATTGTGGGAAGAGGTGAAGGACAAACTGCACGAGAGCGCCTATGCACTATCCGGCGGCCAGCAACAAAGACTGTGCATCGCCCGCGCCATTGCCCTCCAACCTGACGTGCTGTTAATGGATGAACCCTGCTCCGCCTTGGACCCCATTGCCACCGCCCGCATTGAGGACTTGATCGACAAGCTCAAGTCGCAATACACGGTCGTCCTGGTCACCCATAATATGCAACAGGCCGCGCGAGTGTCTGACCGGACGGCCTTCATGTACCTGGGGGAATTGATCGAAATCAACGACACGAATGTGATCTTCACCAAGCCCGGCAATCGACGGACTCAGGATTACATCACCGGTCGATTCGGATAGCCCATTGGATGATGCAATACCATGACCGCGCACTTTGTGGATTTACTGGATAACCTGCGTCGTCGTTCGCTGCGCATGGCCGGACTGGTGGAGGAGGTCGTGAAGCAGGCCTGCGAGGCGGTCTTCCAGGCCGACCCGGAAATGGCCAAGCGCGTCGTCCAACGTGACGCCGACGTCGACGCGGAGGAAGTGGAAGTCGAGTCCGACGTGATTCGACTGCTGGCCCTCTACCAACCCGTCGGCTCCGATTTGCGTCTGCTCTGCACCGTGCTGAAGGTGAACAACGATCTGGAGCGGATCGCGGACTGCGCCGTCAACGTAGCGGAGCGGGCGAAACACGTCGACGCCCGCACATTGGTCGGGCCCTATGAGGACCTGCGGCAAATGGGACCCCGTGTGGAGCACATGCTGCACAACGCCGTCAAGGCCTACGGGTCGCAGGCCGTCAATGACGCGCAGAAAGTCTTGTCGGAAGAGGACGCCGTCGACGCCCTCTACGGTCAAATCATCCGCCGACTGGTGGCCGAAGCCTCTGCGTCGCCCGCGAAGCTCGCCTCGTTTCTCGATGTCCTTTCCGTCGCCAAGAACCTCGAGCGCATCGCCGATCACGCCACCAACATCGCCGAAGACGTCGTCTTCGTCTGCACCGGCGAGATCGTGCGCCACCGATCGCACTAGACGTGGCTGCAAGACCCCCTTTTTAATGCCGGGAATCGGTAAGACGCGAACGCCGATTCAGGTGCTGCCATACGCGCTCGGTTGGTGTAGAATCGAACCCGCCATATGCGTTCATCGGGCGCGATACGCCTCGATGAGTGCGGGGCGAGGAGTCGTAGGTGGAGCTCGTTGTATTGCCACGAAGGTCGGAAGGTCCGCGGCGGCGGTTGCCGCCCTGGTTGAAGAGGCCGCTGCCCTCGGGGGACTTCACGCAGACCGTTCGCGTCGTCGAGGAGAGCGGGGTGGCGACGGTGTGCCAGGAGGCCCGCTGTCCGAACCTCTCCGAATGTTGGTCAAAGCGCCACGCGACGTTCATGATCCTGGGCGACAAGTGCACGCGGCGGTGTCATTACTGTGCGGTGGCGACGGCCCGGCCCGATCCGCCCGCGGCGGATGAGCCGGATCGGCTGGCGGAGGCCGTCGCACGGCTCGGATTTCGGCATGTCGTGATCACGGCCGTCGCGCGGGATGATCTCAAGGACGAAGGAGCGGGGCACTTCGCACGTTGTGTGACCGCGATTCATGAGCGATGCCCGACGACGACCGTCGAGGTGCTGCCGGCGGATTTTCATGCCCGCAGCGAGTGCATCGAAGCGTTGTGTGAGGCCGGGCCTGACCTGTACAACCACAACCTGGAAATGGTGGAACGCTTGACGCCCACGATCAGGCCGCAGGGGCGGTACTGGCGGTCGTTGGAGGTGCTGCGCATCGTCAAGGAGATCGCGCCGCAGATCATGACCAAGTCGGGCGTGATGGTCGGGCTGGGCGAGACGATCGACGAACTGCGTCGGACGTTCCAAGACCTCCGTGCGGTCGGCTGCGACGTACTGACGGTCGGGCAGTATGTGCAACCGACGCTGGACCGCCACGCGCCGGTGGTGAAGTACTACCACCCGGACGAGTTTGTGGAACTGGGCGAGCACGCCCGAAGATTGGGTTTCGTGAGCGTCGCATCGGGACCGTTCGTGCGCTCCAGCTACAATGCGGCGGAGGTGTTCGAGGAGAGCCGGCGGCGACGCAGTCGCGGAGAACTCGAAGGCGGCAAGTAGCGAGCGCTATCCCTCGTTGCGACTGGGCGCAATCGACAAACCCGTACGGGCGAAGCCGACCGTTTTCAACGAACAAAACGAAGGTGACCCTATGCCGGAAGAACCTGACGACGTGCCCACGACGGTTCGCGCGCATGGCGGGCTCGTTCAACTTCCTCACGCGCAGTCCGGGCGGAACGCCATCGACCCTCCGACGACCTTCCCCGCGGTCCGAGGTCTGCGCTACCATCCGAGCTGCCGCACCTTGGGGCCACTGGAACGGCTGGCGAGGCGCCGCAAAGACTCCTCTACCGGTTCGGCGTAGCCGGGCTGTTCGTCGTAGCGCCGTTTCACACCAGACCGCCGGGAAGGTGCCTCGGTCCTTGAGGCATGGTTTGAAATCACCCCCGCCAACCCGGCCGTCAAATCGAATCGCGTCCCGTTTTCTGGTCCTACTCGTTTGCATGCGCGCCGGCGATTAAGATAGCCGTCGCTATGGCGAAGAAGGCGAAAGACTCCGGGCAGCCGCTGTTGTTCCCCGAGTTTCGCCGGCGGCATCTGCATTTAGTCCTACCCAAGCTGCTGACCGAGAAGGCGACGATCTTCCCCTTCGACGATGCCCGCCTTAAGAATGCTCTTTCCGTGCTGCTGCGATGGGCCGATCTGGCAGCCCAAGGCGCCTTGAAGCAGAAGGAAACATCCGTCGATGCCGACTTTCTCCAGGTGATCTTTGGCCAGGGCCTGGGCTATAAGACCTTCACCGATAGCCCCCATGCCTACAACATGGATCGGCAATTCACCGTTCCTGGCGCCGGGACGGCCGACGGGGCGTTGGGCAGTTTTGCTACCGGACGGGAGCCGGTACCCAGCGCCATCATCGAATGCAAAGATGTGACTACCGACCTGGACCACGACAAGTTCAATGGCCGCACACCCGTACAACAGCTTTGGGATTACCTCGCTCAACTACCGGACACGCCCTGGGGCATTCTCACGAACTACCTGGCCGTCCGTCTCTATCACCGCGACAGCCCCATGCGGGCCTATCAGGAGTTCACGGTCGTCGACTTCCGAGACCCGGTCAAGGCTCGCGAGTTCCTTTATCTCTTCGAGCCCGACGGCTTGCTAGGCCGCCCGCCGTTGCAGCGTCCCCGGGCGCTAGCCCTGCTTGAGAACTCGCAGGAGAGCCGCATCACCGTTGGCGACAGGCTTTACAACTACTACTCCGAGCAGCGAGATGCCCTGATCGACGCCCTCATCAGCGAGTACAAGTATTCCACCGATGATGCCATCCACGCCGCCCAGCGCCTGCTCGATCGCGTTATCTTCATCGCCTTCTGCGAGGACCGTGGCCTCCTGCCGCCAAAGCTACTGGAAAACACCTGGAATAATGTCGCCCCCC
>JAZDHF010000109.1:0-38921 GCA_043806315.1 Planctomycetota bacterium
CGGTGAAACGGACGCGGGCCACGCAGGAGTGCGACCCGCCAGGGATAACCGGTCGGGTGTGCGACGGACTGTCGTGGAGGCGGAGCGATCCCTCCGCCTCCAACCCCCGCCCCCAGTTCGGAGCATTCTCCCATGCCTCAAGAAACTCATGCATCGGAGCACGGCGGACGCTCGCTTGCGGAAGCGGCCCCGAACTCCATTTTACGCTGAACCAGTACACGGGGAGACAGTACACGCTGCGGGCGATCGTCCCGCAGAACTGCTTTTGGAGCCGGGCATGCGAGCCGTCATCGTCAGACCGGGCGAAGATTCGGGGTGGGTGGCGGAGTGCCCCTCACTTCCCGGGTGCGTCAGCCAGGGACAAACAAAGGGCGAGGCCATCGCCAACATCAAGGAAGCGATCGACGGGTGGATCGAGACCATGAAATCCCATGGCCAGCCGATCCCCGCCGAGGATTTCGAAACGCAGGTTCTTTGCGTATGAGCAAGTTGCCCGTCGTGTCGGGTCGAGAACTTGTTCGTGCGCTTCAGAATCTCGGTTTTCAGTTCGATCGGCAGAAGGGCAGCCACATGATGATCTTCCGCGAGAATCCGCCGACCACGCTCTCCGTCCCCGATCATCGCGAACTCGACCGGGGGACCCTCCGGGCGCTGTTGCGGCAAGCAGGTGTGACCTCCGACGAATTCGGGAAGCGGCTGTGATCAAAGTCAGGCAACCTGCGCGGGTACGTTGGAGCAAGAGGCGCGTGAGCGACTACCACATCAACATTCTCTTTAGCAAGCCCGACGGCGGATACATCGCCGACATTCCCGACCTGAAAGCCTGTTCGGCCTTCGGGACGACTCCGGAGGAAGCGCTCAAGGAAGTCCAGCGGGCCAAGCGCGCTTGGGTCCGGGCGGCGCGTAAAGAGGGCAAACCGGTTCCTCGTCCGAAGTACCGACCGGCGATCTACCACGTTGCGTCGTGACGCTGCGGACCTGTTGTTTGTTGCTCGCCCTCAGGGTGATGAAGGCGTGCTATCTGCCGGTGAGGTCGCGCTGTCGGCGGGTCTCCTCCTCCAGGACCCGCCGTTCCTTGGGTGTAAGCGACCCGAGTCCCGATTGGGAGACCTTGCGGAGCACCGCCTCGACCGCGTGTTGGTGCTGCTCGCGTTCGCGCCGTTCACGCTCCGCCCGAGCGGCCGCACGCCGCGCTCGACGACGCTCGAAGAATCCGACGCGACGCTCACGCACCTCGTCTCGTCCGAACGCCGTGTGCCCGCCGCTGAAGTCGTAGCCCCACTCGTCCGGCCCCGCGTCCCCTTGCTCATGCAGGTTCCGCCGCGTCTGCCAGCAGGTGACGTACCCGAACACCGCGATCATCATCAGCAGCCAGCTCTCTTCGGTGAACAACCCGAACAGCCCGACCAGGATCGCCCCGACCATTCCCGTGCCCGTGGCGATCTCCGTCGCAACGCGATATCCTTTCCTCGGCCACATCCACGCGTGGACCAGCCGGCCGCCGTCGAATGGAAAAATCGGAAGCAGGTTCACCAGCAAGATGAAATAGCTCATCCCATAGAAGCGCATCACCCACATCTGTCCGGTCGTGGGGATGATCGACCCGTCCACCGGCAAAGTGGGATGAAGCGGGTTCCAGGGAACGGCCCCAAGACTTCCGGTCCACACCGTGAGCACGGCGGAGCAGACGGCGCAAAGGATCACGTTGACCAGCGGCCCGGCGGCCGTCGTGATCGCGTGAGCCCGGGGATGGTGGGGTGGATTGACCGAGGCCAGCCCGCCCAGCGGCCAGAGCAGAATCTCGTCCGCTTCGCCGCCGCTGTAACGAGCTCCGAAACAGTGCCCGAATTCGTGGAGCAGGACAACGACGAAGAGCATCGCGTACGTCGCGCAGGCGTCCACGACCGCGTGGCTGAGCGAAACGTCAGTCACCGACCCCGGCTTGGGAAGTTCCATCCATAGAAGAACGATCGCGCAAATGACGAAGGTGACGTGGACGCGAACGTCGATCCCCCAAACTCGTCCGGCCCGAAAGGACCAGTTGATGGGATTGTCCAGCGGCCTTTCCGTTGGAACCATGACTGCTGCTCCCGCCCTCTTCATCGTGAGCCGCGGGCTTCACCCCGCGCGATGGCACTCCTGTTCTGTTAATGAACAAGCGTGGTGTGGCATGGCCAAGCGCAGCGCCGCCATGCCGGCGCCCGGCTGCGCCGGGCTTGGGCATGCCACCCTGTACCCATCACTTCACCAATGACCGAGCACTACAGTCGATCCACCCGTCCCGTCTCGGCCTGCCGTTGCCGTTCGGTGGCCTCCTGAAGCGCTCGTTTTTCGGCCTCGGTAAGGCTGTGGATGCCTCCTTCGTACACTTTCTTCAGAATCCGATCAACCGTCTCCGCGTCGTCGCGCCGTTGGGCCATTCTAGCCTCGAAGTCGGGAACGCGCGATGAGCGGACCCGCGACCGCCAACTCGACGTCCGCCATCCGACCCGGCCCCACCACGTCTCGCCGCGGTAGGACCACCACGCCCCGAAGAGCAACCCCGCGATGTGGCAGGCATCCCCGCCGGCGTTGGGGCCTCGGTCTAGGAGGTTGATGACGTACCACGCCCCGAACAGCAACGCCGCCGTGCGAATTCGGATCGGAAACAAAAAGTAGATGAGCACCTCCGCATTCGGATATCGGACGGCGCACGCTCCCAGTAATCCCAACACGCAGCCCGACGCCCCGGCCGCCACGCCTTGTGTAGGCAACCAACCGATGAGCGTCAGCGCAGTGTAGAAGATCATCCCCAGCGTGCCCGCGATCAGGTAAATCAGGAAAAACCGCTTCGATCCCCAGTCCCGTTCCAGCGCCCGACCGAGGAAGTGCAGCCCGAGCATGTTCATGAGGATGTGGTTGAACGACCAATGCAGGTACTGGGCGGTAATGAGGCGCCAGACCTCGCCCTTCATCACCGGGCCCGTGGCCATGGCGCAGAACTGAAAAACGGAGCTGGTGATGATCTCCTGGCCGCGAAACATCGGGTGCGTCGCGACGCGAGAGTCAACGGTCATCCGACAGAGTACGAAGACGGCGATGTTGACCACGATCAACGTGGTCACGACGCTGCCGCCGAGCAACGGAACCCGCCGCGTCGGCGGCCAAACCTGGCCCCACCCTTGCGGACTCCTCGCGTATTCTCGGTCACGCCAACTCATACGCTGTGGATTGTCGATTGGAGATTGTCGAATGTCGAATAACGACGCCCTGGCCCGTCAGCGAGTGCCAACCCATTCGACATTCGACATTTGACAACCGGGGCGCTACCTTTTTTTCAGAGCCGCGCTCGTCAGGAAGCGGAAAACATGCCAACCGCTCCCTTACGGTCGCGGCTCTGTTTAACGCCGGCCCGAAACCGTATGGCGCTCACTGCCCTTGCATACGCGCAAAGTACGTTCCCAACACCGCAATGGTCTTGCCGTCGCGCAGCTCGCCGTTGACCAGCCACGTCCGGGCGCGGTCCAGTTCGACAATCTCCGCGACGATCCGCTCACCAACCTCCAGACGTTGCCCGACCGGTTGCAGTTCGGTGGCCACGAAGGCGAACATCCGCTCCGTGAGCACCCCCGGCGACGTGAAAAACTCGGTGAGCGGGGTCATCGTTCCCGCCCGGTAACCGGCCTCTTCCTCCAACTCGCGGCGGGCCGTTTCGATCGGGGCCTCGTTAGGCTCCGCCGTCCCCGCGGGAAGCTCCCATAACTCTTGCTCGACCGTGTGTCGGTAGTTGCGGATCATCACGATCCGGCGTGCGTCGAGGACCGGCAGGATCACCACGGCCCCCGGATGCACCACCACTTCGCGCGTTACGGACCGTCCGTCAGACCCGCCGAACACCCGCCGTTCGACGTTGAACCGCGAAGTCGCAAGGAGAAGTTGATGCATCGACAATTCGAACCCCGCCCTCTTTCAGAGCCACGCCCGTCAGGAAGCGGCAAACGCGTCAACCGCTGTCAAGCGCCGCCCGGATAGCCTACGCGGTCACAACCGCCGGATGGGATTGTAGGTGTCCGCCAAACGCGGGGCAATTCGCGTGAAACCACCACGCCGACGCCCAAGCACGCCGGGATTTCGACGTTCCGTTGCTCGTGGTGAGATGCAAGGATGGTTGACGTAGCCGGCGGGATCATGGTATACTCGTCGGCACGTCGCCCTATTCCGTTGTTGGATGCTTCTTGGGTCATCCACCGGGAGGAAAGAAGGTGCAAACGCGAAATCCGATTGTATTGCGGCTAAACGCGCTCGGACCCGTCCTTGTGTGGGCCGTGTCCGTGCAGGCGGCGACCATCTACGTCGACAAGGACGCCACCGGGTCGACCCATGACGGGTCGAGCTGGTGCAACGCTTACCTGACCGTGCAAGATGCGCTGGTGGCACCCTCGCCAAGCACAACCATTCGTGTGGCCGATGGCATCTACAATCCGGATCGGGGCGGCGGCAAGACGCCCGGTGACCGGTCCGCGACGTTCCAACTGAAAAACGGCGTGACCTTGCAGGGCGGCTACGCCGGCTGCGGCGCACCCGACCCGAACGCCCGCAACATCATCACCAATGAAACCATCCTCTCCGGCGACCTGAACGGCGACGACGCGCCAGTGACCTGCACGCAGAGTTCGCCCGACTGCGATTCCTTCGGCAGCCTGTGCGTCGATGGCTTCTGCATCCTTGCTGACAACAACGCCGAGAACAGCTATCACGTACTCACCGGCAGCGGAATGAACCCTACGGCAGTGATCGACGGCTTCACGATTGCGGCGGGCAATGGAAGCGCATTCTTTCCCAACGAGCGCGGCGGTGGGATGTACAACAACGGCGGCAGCCCCACCGTCACCAACTGTACATTCCGTGGAAATTCGACGAGCGACGAATTCGGCAAGGGCGGGGGGATGTACAACGGGAATAGCAGCCCGACCGTCACGAACTGCACGTTCTCCGAGAACTCGGCATGGTTGGGCGGCGGGATGTTCAACTGGGGCAGCAGCAACCCGACGGTCACCAACTGCACCTTCAGCGCGAATTCGGCGCGAGACGGCGGCGGGATGAACAGCCAACCTGGCAGCAACCCGACATTAACCGACTGCACGTTCAACGGGAATTCGGCAGGCGTCGGTGGCGCCGGGATTATTAACTGGGACAGCGCGACAGTGACCAACTGCACGTTCAGCGGGAATTCGGCCGGCGGCATCGGCGGCGGGATGGGCAATTCGGGCAGCGGCAACCTGGCGGTGACCAACTGTAAGTTCAGCGGGAACTCGGCCACCTTCCACGGCGGCGGGATGGAGAACTTCTCCAGCAACCCGGTAGTGACGAACTGCACGTTCGACCGTAACCTGGCCGGCGAGGTCGGGGGCGGGATGACCAACTTCCGAAGTAGCCCGACGGTGACGAACTGCCCTTTCCATGGGAATTCGGCCGGCTCCCACGGCGGCGGGATCTTCAACGCGGGCAGCAGTCCAACGGTCACAAACGGCACCTTCAGCGGCAATTCGTCCGGCGCCCACGGTGGCGGGATCCACAACGTTGACAGCAGCAGCCCAACGGTCACCAACTGCACCCTCAGCGGGAACTCGGCCACTGGAAACGGCGGCGGAATATACAACCAAAACGATAGCAACGTGACCGTGATCAACAGCATTTTCTGGAGCAACAGCGACGTGAGTGGGATCGGCGGGTCTTCGCAGATCCATACCTACAGCGGCACGCCGGTCGTAAACTATAGCATCGTCCAGGGCGGCTGGAGCGGCGCGGGCGGTGTCGGTGTACTCGACACCGACCCGCTGTTCCTCGACGCTGACGGCCCGGACGACATTCCGGGAACCGAGGACGACGACTTGCGATTGATGCCCGGCTCACCCGCCATTGACGCGGCGGACACGACGGCCCTGCCGCTGGACGTCGCCGACCTCGATGACGACGGCGATACCACGGAGCGCACCCCGCGCGATCTGGCGGGCGGCCCGCGCGTGGTCGACGATCCCGCGACAGCCGACACCGGGGTCCCAGGTTCCGGGGTTGTGGACATGGGCGCGTACGAGTTCCAACCGGACTGCAACGCCAACGGGATCAGCGACGCATCCGATATCGCCAGTGGAACCAGCGCCGACTGCAACGCGAACGGTGTGCCCGATGAATGCGAGGAACTGCCGTGCCCGCCGGTTCTGGGGGCCTGTTGCGATCACGATCCCTTCGGCGGCTGCACGGACGGATTGACCCGCGCGGAATGCGACTGCGCGCGATGCGAGTGGTCCAAACTCGCCTTGTGTGAAGACGTGCAATGCCCGCGGGACTCCATCCCGACCGTGGGCGGTTGGGGCCTCGCGATTCTGGCACTCTTGCTCATCACCGGCGCGAAGGTCCGCTTCGGAAGGTTGCAGCAAACGTAGGGTCCGTTGTGCGGACCTTTTTTCCAACGATTGCCGCGGGAACGGTCCGCGGAGCGGACCCTACATAGTTTCACGGCCGCGGCGGGTCGTCATCTTCCTCGTCATCGTCGAGTTTCCACCGGTCGGCCTCCTCCACGTCGTCGATCTCCCGCTCCATGTGTTTGAACATCTTCTCCTGGAGCGGGGCGAAGCGGCGGTACATGTCCAGGGTGGCTTGGTGCGAGTGGGCGATCACGTTAAGCTGAATGAGCTGCCACTTGAGCAGGCACTCCGGCTCCTTGACGGTGGTAAACGGGTCGCAGGTGAGGTGGGGCGACCCGTCGGGGGTCTGGCGATAAAACTCACAGTCCTGACAACGCGGCACGGCTGGGGCGCCTCCTCGGTCGGCGATCGGGCCGATCGGTGGCGTAGCCAAGCCAAGCGCCGCCCCGCCCCGCGACGCGCCGGGCATCCTCCAAGGACGGCGGCGTCCCCGGCCGGATGCACTCGCCTTTGATCGAGCGATGCCAGCGTTCCAGCTTCCCGTTGCTCTGCGGGTAATAGGGCGAGGTCCGCACGTGGGTCATCCCGCATATCCGGATGAACTCTTTGAAATCCTTGGCGATGAACTGCGGGCCGTTGTCGGAGATGATCCGCGGCGTAACCCCGGGGAACTTCTCTCGCGCCCGCTGCAGGATGATCTCCACCTCGGGCTCCCTCCATAGACTCGCGAATCTCCCAGTGCACCACGTATCGACTACATCCATCGAGAAAACTGCACAAATAGTAGAACGTTCCGCAGATATTGATGTGCGATACGTCCACGTGCCAATGCTCGTGCGGACGCAGGATCGCTACCTTCTCCTGCCCTGTGAAATGTCTCCGTTCCTTCGTGTTGCTCATGTCGTTTTCCTCCGTTTGGGACTACACTAACCAACACGGCCGAAAACTCCATTTCCGTCTGAAGCAACACAGCAGAAAGCGGAATCGCCCCGGATCAGGATGGGCACGTGCGGCCAACGGAGGCGAATCGCGGCAATGATCCGTTGCACTTCCTTGAGGGCCCCGGCTGACCCGTCGATGTTGCTCGGCCGCAGTTTGGCACACAGCAGGTGCTCTCCGCAGAAGATGTACAGAGGCAGGTAACAGTAGCCGTCGTAGTAGCCGTGAAAGAACCGACCCGCTTGCTGCCCGTGCAGGGGAATGTCCGTGGCGTCCAGGTCCAGGATGATGCACGGCGGAGGCGAATCGTGGGCCTGCAGGAAGACCTCTACGAAGTACTCCTGCACCGCCCGGCGGTCGACAGTGATTTTCTTGCAGCGACTGCCTTTGTCGGCACGCACGGGAGTGAGTTCCAGGCGGTTGAGCGTGCTCTTGCCGGCCAGGGCCTTGCCCTGGTCACGATCCCGCCGTCGATCCTCGCCGCCGGGGTCTTCCTTGCCCACCAGCCTTGCCCTGAGCCTCGAAGGGACGGCCGGCAAGGGATCGTGACGGAGTTGGTCGTGATCGTTGAGGTCCTCGTAGCCCAGGCACAACCCGTACACCCGCCGGGCGATCAACTCCTCTACCGTATGCTCGATCCGTTCCGGATCACGGTGATCCGTGAAACAGGATGCCAATCGGCGGATGATGCCGGTGATCCGTTCGGTCTCCCGGAGCAGCAGGGCCCCGGCGTCGGAGGTGATCGTCCCGCCGTCGAAGCGGGCCACGACTTCCCGCCGACCGAGGGGCTGGAACAGGGACGATTCCGCGTTACACTCTGTGGTCATAAAGGCTGCCTCCTTGCGTGACACAAAACCCTTTATCCAAAGCGTTTTATGCCACAGGATGCGGCCTTCATCCATCCCCTCGGTGAGAAATGCGGGCAAAGCGGCGCGAGCAATCCGCGAATGTCCGCGTTCTTGTGGGAATCGGTCTTGCTCAGGTAGGCCGTCACCGGATCGACGACGACCAGCCGACAGTCCGCGGTCTGTTGAATCGCCGCCTCCAGCGCCGGTATGTCTTTTTCGAGGTTGAACGTGCGTCGCGCGAGCTTCCCGGTTGCGACCTCAGAAAACTCGACGGCCTGAATCGCCGTGATTCGAGCCACGTCCGCGCCGCGCGACGATAGGAGTTGATGCGAAGCCCGTCGGCCCCGTCGATCTCCAACAGATCGGCGATCCGCTCGAAGGCGCGTACCAGTTCGGCGGTGATCACGCCGCGACTCTACCGATCTTGGCGCCACGTTGAAGCCGCCCGTCCGCTCGCGCACCAGGCGAGGCCGCACGAACATCGGGCTTGGGTCGATGTTGCAGCCGTGCGTGCATTATCTTTGTCGGACGGGTACGCCGGTGCGGCGATGTCCAAGGCGCCGGTAGGTGAGGGTTTTAGACGATGCCTGGCTTTCCGACGCGGCTGATAAGGTTCGCTCCTTCCATCCTCCTCCCCAAGCACCTGTTCGCTTCGATCCGGCGTCAGCAACCGCCGATCCGCGTCGCTCAGACGGTCATCGAATCGGCGGCATTGTCTCTTGATGCGGTTTTCGAGCGTTTGGGGAGCCGCTCGACCGGCCTGACCACGGATGAGGCTGCGACGCGGCTCGCCGAATACGGTCCCAATGTGGTGGCTGGGGACGCGCGCAAGAGCGTCCAGCTTCTGCTGTGGCACGCAGTTCGGAATCCGTTGGTCGTGTTGCTGACCGTGCTGGCGACGATTTCCTTCGCTACGGGAGACGCGCGGGCCGGAACCGTCATGTCACTGATGATCGCGATGGGCGTGGCGCTCCGACTCATCCAGGAGGCTAAGGCGGACAACGCGGCCGCCAAGCTGAAAGCGATGATTTCGGTCACCGCGACGGCCTTCCGCGACGGCTAGGCCCAGGAGTTGCCGATCTCGCAGCTTGTCCCCGGCGACATCGTCAAGCTCTCCGCGGGCGACATGATCCCCGGCGACGTGCGCATTCTTCAGGCGAAAGACCTCTTCGTGACCCAGGGCTCGCTGACCGGCGAGGCGTTCCCGGTCGAGAAGTTCGAAACCGATCGAGCGTCGGTGGACAAATCGCCGATTGAATTGGCGAACGTCGCGTTTCTGGGGACCAGCGTCGAAAGCGGCACGGCCGCGGCTATCGTCGCCGCCACGGGTCGTCAGACCTACCTCGGCGGCATGGCCGAATCCGTGGCCGAGTAACCAACTGAGACCGCCTTCGACAGGGGCGTTTCGCATTTCACCAAGCTCATGCTGCGCTTCATGGCGATCATGGTGCCGCTCGTTTTCCTCATCAACGGGCTGAGCAAGGGCAACTGGCACGAAGCGTTCTTCTTTGCTTTGGCGGTCGCAGTGGGACTGACTCCCGAAATGTTACCGATGATCGTGACCGTTTGTTTGTCCAAGGGTGCCCTTGCGATGGCCCGCAAGCAAGTCGTCGTCAAGCGGCTTAGCGCCATTCAGAACCTGGGCGCTATGGACGTCCTCTGCACCGACAAAACCGGCACACTGACGATGGACCACGTCATCCTCGAAAAACACTGCGACGTGTTTCGCCGGGAGGATGACAGCGTGCTCATCTTCGCCTACCTCAACAGTCACTTTCAAACGGGGCTGAAAAGCGTGTTGGATCGCGCGATTCTCGCACACCGTGAGGTGCACGAGCAGCTCTCCGTCCCGGACTTCAACAAGGTGGACGAGATTCCGTTCGACTTCGCGCGCAAGCTGATGTCCGTGGTGGTCGAGACGCCCGACGGCCTTCATCGCCTCATCTGCAAGGGTGCGCCGGAAGCGGTTTACGCGCGGTGCACGCGTTTCGTGGTGAAGGATGAAATCTACCCGATGCGCCAAATCTATCTTGACGACCTCCGGCAAGAGCACGACGAACTCAGTTCGGACGGATTTCGCGTGCTGGCCATCGCGTATAAGGATCTGGAACGCAAACCCGCCTATTCCAAGGACGACGAAGGCGACCTGATTCTCAAAGGCTACGCCGCCTTTCTCGACCCCCCCAAAGACACGGCTTCGGCGGCGATTCGCGCCCTTCAACAGCACGGCGTCTCGGTCAAGGTCGTCACGGGGGACAACGAGTTGGTGAGTCGAAAAATCTGCAAGGAAGTCGACCTCTCCACCGAGCACGTATTGTTGGGCCCTGACATCGAGAAGTTGACCGACGACCAACTCCCCGAAGCCGCGGAGAAGGCGACGCTCTTTGCCCGCGTGTCACCGGCCCAGAAACAGCGGGTCATTCGGGCCCTGCAAGCCCGAAAGCATACGGTCGGTTTCATGGGCGACGGGATCAACGACGCCCCGGCGCTCCGCGCCGCCGACGTCGGCATCAGCGTGGACACGGCCGTCGATATCGCCAAAGAGTCCGCCGACATGATCTTGTTGGAAAAGAGCCTGATGGTCCTCGAAGAAGGCGTTCTCGAAGGCCGCAAGGTCTTTGCCAACATCCTCAAGTACATCCGCATGGGAGCCAGCAGCAACTTCGGGAACATGTTCAGCGTCCTCGGAGCCAGCGTCTTCGTACCGTTCCTGCCGATGACGCCGATTCAGATCCTCACCAACAACCTTCTCTACGACGTTTCCCAAACGGCCATCCCCACGGACGAGGTGGACCCGGAGCAAATCGCCAAACCGCGTCCCTGGGACATGGGGCAGATCGCGAAGTTCATCGTGTTCATCGGACCGTGCTCATCGGTCTTCGATTATACGACCTACCTTATGATGCTCTTCGTTTTCGATTGCTGGCCCCTCGACAAGGCTTCCCTGTTCCAAACAGGCTGGTTCGTCGAGAGTCTGTTGACCCAGACGCTCATCATTCACGTCATCCGCACCAATAGGATTCCGTTCATCGAGACCCGCGCCGCATGGCCGCTGCTGGCGATGACCGTGGTCGTGATGTTGATCGGCGTCCTGATCTCGCTCTCGCCTCTCGGCCCACATGTTGGATTTACCATGCTGCCGCCCCTGTATTGGCCTCTTCTTGCGGTAACGCTTTTGTCCTACATGGTGCTGACGCAAGTCGTGAAGACCTGGCTTTTGCGGCGGCGTTGGGTGTGATACATCGGCATCCGCGCCTCGCTACGAAATGTTGCTGTTGGGTACGTTCGGAGCACGCGCCGTCGGCACTGCGGCCTATCTCGAAGCACAGGTTGACACGGTTTTCGCCCGGACCTACCGTGGCGTCCACGCCATGCGGCGCGGAGCGCGCAGGGCTTCAGGAGGACGGCGACTTCACAATGACGAACACGCTGCTGAAAACCCCTCTCCACAGCATCCACGTCGGGATGGGTGCTCGCATGGTCGAGTTCGCGGGGTGGGAGATGCCCGTGCAGTTCACGGGCATCGTCGAGGAGCATCACCACACCCGCACCGCGTGCAGCGTCTTCGACGTCTCCCACATGGGCCGCTTGCGGATCATGGGGGGCGACGCCGAGTCGTTCCTCAACCGGATCTGCACCCGCAACCTCGCCGGGGCCGAGGCGGGCCGGTCGTTCTACTCCCACGTCTGCCGCGAGGACGGCGGCATCCTCGACGATGTGATCGTCTCGCGCTTTACCACCCACTGGGGCATGGTCTGCAACGCCTCCAACCGTGACAAGATCGTCGCCTGGCTGCACAAGCACGTCGCCGGTCGGGACGTGGAGATCGTCGATGAAACGATGGCGACCGCCATGGTTGCCTGCCAAGGCCCGAAGACCCTCGACACGGCCAAGGAACTCACCGGCAACGACCTCTCGACGTTGAAGCGCTATCACTTCACCGTCCGCGACGTCGGCCCGCTTCAGATCGTCACTTACCGCACCGGCTATACCGGCGAGGACGGGCTCGAGGTCGTCCTCCCGGCGGCCCTCGTCCCCTTCCTCATCCCGAAGCTCCTCGGAACGAGGGAACAGCCGCACCCGGTGATCAAACCCGCCGGTCTTGGGGCGCGGGACACCCTGCGGATCGAGGCGGCCATGCCGCTTTATGGCCACGAGTTGAACGAAGAGGTCGATTCCCTCACCGCTGGACAGGCCTGGTGCGTGGATTTAAGCAAAGACTTCATCGGCGTCGAGCCGATGCGGCGGTTGAACGAACGGGGGCTGCCTCGTAAGCTCGTTGGGCTTGACCTGGAAGGCCGACGGATTGCACGGCAGCACTTCACGGTCTATGGTGCCGGCCGGGCCATCGGCGAGGTCACGAGCGGGACGTTAAGCCCGACGCTCGGTAAGAGTATCGCCATGGCCTTCGTCGCCGCCGACGTGGCGTTGGAAGGAACCGCGTTGGAGGTCGAGGTGAGCGGCAAGCGGGTCCAGGCTAAGGTCGTCAAATTGCCGTTTTACAAGAGGCCCCGCTGAGGGTAGATCGTAAACTCCCTCTCCCTCGCAGGGAGAGGGTCGGGGTGAGGGTGGAATGACGGTGGTCACCCCTCACCCAGCCTCTCCCCTCAAGGGGAGAGGAGTTTTGGATCGCCGAAAGGCGGAGAGAATTGATGAAGGTTCCACCCGATCGAAGGTATGCCGAAACCCACGAATGGTTCCTCCTGGACGACGACATCGTCACGATGGGGATCACGCAGTACGCCGCGGATGAGCTGACCGATATCACCTACGTCGAATTGCCGGAAGTCGGGGCGAAGGTCACCGTCGGCGACGTCATCGGCGAGGTCGAGTCGGTCAAGGCCACTTCGGAGGTTTTCACCGCCGTGGGCGGCTCGGTCGTGGCGGTCAACACCGCCCTCGTCGATCACCCGGAATTGGTGAACGACGACGCCCTGGAGGAGGGGTGGATGGTGAAGATCAAAGCGGATACGCCCGATCCTCTCCGCGCCCTCATGCCCGCTAAGGAATACGCCGCCTTCGTTCGCAACATCGCGTAGCGTCACCCCATGTGGGTGACGCGGGACGGCGCCTACGCCGCCCACAAGGGGCGGCGCTACAGTTCGCTCAGGGAATGCGTTGCATCGCCAACCTCGGTGAGGAGTTCCGCGCTCGTCGCCTCAATCCAACCGGAATTGCCGTCGGCCAGTTCGATGTTCCACCACGTCCCGCGTCGTTCACGGACGGTGCACTCGACGCCGGGTTGGAGCGGCTGCTCGAACTGACGCTGGTAGCCGGTTCCAGGCCCTTTGTAGACCACCACGTCCATCGCCGTCACGACCGCCTCCGGGGCGTTGCGTTCGAACCATCGCTCGGCGGCCACCGACGCCCCGCAAGCGCCCGCCAGACTCGCCGCGACCACGGCGCAGACCGTCAGCCATCGACGAGGGGCCACACTCCGGGCTGACAGCAAGACCCACACCGCAACGTACAACACCAGACCGACCTGGAACCGCGTTGCGAGCGCGGTTTGGTAGTGCCAGAAAAACACGCTCTTGAAAAACTCGCTCCGCCGGGTCGGTTGAATCTGGGTCAGGCATCGTGAACGGCCGACGGAAAGGTTGTCGGCCAGTAAGGGGTCGCGGGGGATCAGGCGCTGCGCCCGGCGGTAGTGCAGGATCGCTCGGCCTACGTCGCCGGCTTGGAGAAGGCAATTGCCGATGTTGAATTCGAGGCGACCGTTGACCACGCCGCCGGCCGCAATGCTGCTGAAACGCTGCGCCGCGGAACGGAAGAGCTGTCTGGCGCGGTCGGGCTGATCGTTCTGGAGGCGCTGCGCTTCGTCGAAGTCGCGCAGGGCCTGGTCAAACTCGACCTGCGCATCGGCACGCGCCGGCGCCGCCGCGACGGGCATCGCCGCCGCCGCGGGCATCAAGACCGGCAGGACCGCCCATCCCAAGGAACGCGCGGTCATCGCGTGCTTCTCTCGACCCGCTCGATCCACTCGCGGACTTGGGCCGCCGCCTCGCGGGGCGATAGCGCCCCCATCGCCCCCGGGGCGTATCGCGCCGCATCGCCGGTTTCGAGAAATCGGACGATCTGATCGGCCGTCACGGCGTCGGCGCCATGGGTCGCCAGCAGGGTCCGTACCTCGTCGGGCGTCATCGCGCCGGGCGGCAGGCAGAACTGGTCCGCAAGGTAGCTGGTCATGGCGCGCGACAGCCCGGTCAACTGCCGCGCGGGGTCGCCGTCACGCAAGGCCCGGTCGATCAAGGCTCGCCCGTTGCGCTTCGCCCGACGCCGTCGAGCGTACCCGACATCTTCCTTTAACCGTGACCGATGCCGAACGGTGAGAGTCAGGCTCAAACACAATAGCGGGGGCAACGCCAGTGCTGCGACGGTCTGCGGGGTCGAGAGTCCCACCGACGTGTTGACCAGCACAAGACCGGGGTCCACGTAGTTCGGCGAGATGCCGCCCTGAACGACGGTCAGTTTCGCGATGTTTCGTTCGGAGGCCCCGAAGTCGGGCGGCGAGACCGCGACCGCGCCGGGCACGGGCGGATCGACCACGATCGGGATCGGCTGACTCGCCAGCGTGACGTAGCGTTCGGAACGGGGATCGAAATAGGACCAGGATATCGGCGGCACGGTCTGTTCGCCGTGCTGCTTGGGGAAGATCGCGCGGCGGAAGACCTTGGCGTTGCCTTCGACATCACCGGTCAGTTCGTCCGCGGCAAAATCAAATCGGCTGGCGAGTTCGGCCTGCTTGGCAAGGTCCGGTCCGGCCAGTCCGTCCAGCGGCGCGCCCTGGACAAGAATGCTGAGCGTGACCGGCCGCCCCTGCTCGATGCGCGTGGGCTTCGCCTCCACCTTCATCGTGAACCGTCCGATCGCCCCCGTGAAATCGGCGGGTTTTCCTTGTTCCGGCGGCCCCTTGACGTCCACCGTCGTGGCTTCGGCCCGGGCCGTCTCCTTACGCGATCGAGAGACCTCCATCCCACCGAAGAACCCACGCCGCAACGCCGTCGGATAGTTCACCTTCAGGAAAACCGGACCGACCCCCATCGGACCGACCTCTTCGGCCCGCACTTCCTTCGTGGACTTGAAGAGCATGTACTGGTGCCGCTGCCCGGCGGAGTCGGTCATGGCGAGTTCACTGGAGCTGAATCGGGTCCCGAAGATGGACAGCTCGGAGGCGCTGCCGTCGATGATCTGCAAAAGGTTGTCCAGGTCCGTGACACGCCCGTCGATCTCCACCTTGCGGATGCCGATCACCAGCGTGGCCGTGAAGCTCTCGGTTACATACAGCGAATTGGGTTCGACGCTCATTCGCACAAACACGAACTGGTCCTGTTCGGGATGGGAGGCGGTCTGACCCTCCTGCACCATGATCCTCACCGGCGCAGTTTTGTACGTGGTTCCCTCCGCGACGACGGAGATCGGCCCGAGCACGTAGGTCCCCGCTTTTCGAGCCGTCAGTCGTAGCGAATAGGTATAGGTCGTCTTCTGCGAGCGTCGTCCGTTGACGATCGACATCTGCGAGAACTGGGCCGGGATCGGATTGGTGATTTGAAGATCCAGCCCCTGCGGGACGGACAATTGCGGCGTATCCGGCTGGCCGATGTTCGTACAGACCAACTGGGCATCGACGGCCTCGCCGACCTCCATCGTCGTCGATTCCAGCCGCAATTCGACGCCCGACTCTTGCGCCGCAGCAACCGCCGGCCCGCCGACGTTGGCGGCGATGGCACTGAGAAGTGCGAATGCCGCGGCGAAGTTCGAAGTTCGAAGTTCAAAGTTCGAAGAAGAGCGGAACGCCCCGCGGGCGGCGATTGGCCTCACCTTCTTTGAACTTTGACCTTTGAACTTTGAGTTTTGCACTTGCCTACCAATCCTTGTCCACGGGTGAAATGGGGATCTTCTTCACATCCTCGCGACGCAATTTCTTCCGATCGCGCAGGGCCTGCATCATCTCCCGCAGTTTCCGCTCAGCCTGCTCGCGCGAAACATCCTCCTTCTGTTCCTCTTCCTTGGCTTGGGCCTCCTTGGACTGCTCATCTTGGTTGTCCTTCTGCTCGGCGGACGCGGACTGCTGCTTCTCCGCCTGTTGCTCTTGCGATTGCTGCTCCTGATTCTGGGCGGACTGTTGCTCCTGTTGTTCGTTTTCTTTCTGCTGCTCAGACGGCTGCTGCTGCTCCTGATTCTGGTCCTGTTGGTTTTGATCCTGTTGGTCGTTCTGCTGCTGTTGTTGTTGCTTCTGTTGCTCGAGTTTTTGCTTGAGTTCCCGCCACAAGGACGCGGCCTTGTAGTTCGCGTCGCGCGCCGCTTGGTGCTCGGGTCGACGAGACAAGACGCTTTGGTATCGCTGCATGGCGTTTTCCAACTTGCTCAGCACGGCTTTGGGATTCGCTCCGCCGGCGAACGCTTCGGCGTGATCGCAGGCCCCGGCGCTATAGACGGCGTCATCGGCGAGCGCGTCACCCGCCCCGCCCGCGGCCTTCTCGAACGCCTGCCGCGCTTCGTCGAACTGCCCGAGGGCGTAGTGCCCCAAGCCGCGATCGAAGGCGATTTCGCGTGCATTGGGCTGCGCCGTCTCGGCCTGGCGGTAGTGCTCGAGCGCAGAAGCGGCATCACCTGCCTTCAACAGGAGATTCCCCTCGCGGACCGCCTTCGGAGCGGAAATCGGCGGCTTGGACGCTTCGTCGCCGGCGCTTACGGTTGTCACCACTGTGCAAACCATCACAGCCGCGAGCGGGAGAAAAGTTCGAAGTTCGAAGTTCGAAGTTCGAAAACGGCCACGTGTGGAGTCCAAGCAAACGCACTCTTCGAACTTTGAACTTTGAACTTTGCACTTCATGCGTAGGCCCCCTCCTGCCACGTCCGTTGCAGTTGCTCGCCGACTGACGACCGACCCTCACGGATCATCGTCTCAACCCCCAGAAGCAACAACGCCATGGCCACGAACCACTGGAATTGCGGCTGGCGCCGCATTCGCTCCTCAGTGGAAAGTTCCGTCGTGCGCATGCTCGCGATGTTGTCCACGACGCGAGGCAGGTCCGCAATCGGAGCATAGTCACCGCCGCCGGCCTCGGCGATCTTCCGCAGCCCCTCCACGTTGAGCTTGGAGAATACGATCTGCCCGTCGTGCAGCAGCGGCTTGGACGCCCCGCCCTCCGCCGCCGGCACCTCGGCCCCCACGGTACGCTTCGGATCGCCCACGCCGATCGTGAACACGCGAATCCCATGCTCCTTCCACGCGACCTGAGCCTCCTCGACCGGACCGCCCTCGTGGTCCTCCCCGTCCGTGCAAAGAAGAATCACTTTGGTAGCCTGCTGCGGCGATTTGGCGAACAGATCGACCGCGGCGCGGATGGCCTGAGCGACCGCCGTCCCCCCGCGCGGTATGACCCCGACGCGAAGGGCATCGAGCTTCGAGCGAAAGGCCACGTGATCCGTGGTGAGCGGCAAGCGCAACGAGGTCGTTCCGGCGAACCCCAGTAACGCAAGTCGATGCGCGTTCTTGAACGCCCCACGCTCGGTGAGCTGTTGCCGTAGATCGCGCTTGGCACGCTCCAACCGATTCGGTTGGAGATCACCGGCGAGCATGGATCTCGATAAATCCAACGCCACGACCACGTCCACCCCGAAGACCCTCTGCTTCTCCAGGTACATTCCCCATCGCGGCCCGATCAGCGCGGAGACGATCATCACCACGGCCAGGATCATCATTCCCGCGCGGACGGCCGGTCGCGAGGGGCTGACCGACGCCGCCAGCAACGGGGCAAGCTGCGCCGAAGCGAAGGCGTGCAACGCCCGCCGTCGCCGCGCCACACCGTACAAGAACGCGCAGCCGGTCGCCGGGACGACCGCCCCCAGCCACCACAGGCCGGGGTTGTCAAACACCAGCGTCTTGGAGTCGCCGGTCGCAACCACCAGAGCGGCCAGCGCCATCACGCCGAGCGGGACGACAAGCGTCCACGCCGACCATACGCCGAGCGGATAGAGTGCCCGTCGGTTCATGGGATTCGTCGATACCTCGTGTTGGTCAGCAGCACTTCGGCCATCAACATCCCCAACGCCGTGAACATGGCGACCTTGCTTGCCAGCACGTTGTCGCGGAAGCTGCGCTCGCCCGTCCGCCGACGTTCCAACCGGTCGATCTCGTCGTAGATTTTGACCAGAGAGTCGGTGTCGGTCGCGCGGAAATATCTCGCGCCGGTCACGGATGCGATCTCCTTCAGAGCAGCCTCGGCCACGGGGTCGAACCCGCCGCGCATCGGGGCGAAGATTCCGAACCCTTGCTGACGCTGCGGCGATGTACCAAAGGCCGCAATGGTGTAAATCTTGATTCCCAACGTCGCGGCGACCTTGGCGGCGTCCAGCGGTTTGGTCGGGGTGACGCCCGAGATCGGCGGCGGGTTGTCCGCCCCGTCGGTCAGAAGGATCATCACGCGGCTCTTGGCCGCCTCCGCACCGGGGACGCCCGACACCGCTTGCTCTCCCGCGCGGCGAAGATCGTCCGTCGCCAGGGCTATGGCGTCGCCCAGCGCCGTATAACCGGCCTCCTCCTGCTGCCGCACCTGGCGTCCATCGACGAACCCCGGAATCTCCGTTTCCCGCAAGAGATCGCGCAGGCTTCCGTGGTCCAACGTGAGCGGGCAGGGCGTGTCCGCGAACATCCCGAAGGTGGTCATGCCGATCAGGTCGCTCTCGCGTCCACGCAGCGACCCGCGTCCCAGCACAAAGTCCTCGAACACCCGCTTCACGACATCGAGCCGGCGAACGGGGTGACCGTCGAGCACGAAGTCATCGGTGGCCATACTGCCGGAGACGTCGAGGGCCATTTGGATGGCGATCCCCTCACTCGTGTCGTGGTACTCGCCGCCCGACTGCGGCCTGGCGAGGGCGACGATCAGCGCGAGCATCGCCAGCATCCGGAGCAACGGCAGAACGAACCGCGTCCGCGTCGCCCAGGTCGCGCCCAAGCCGCGCAGGGGTTGTACGGAACTGAACCGCAGGGCGGTACGCCGCCCTCCTCGGCGGTGTCGAATCCACACCAGCGGAATAAGCCCGAAAAACCCGAGGCAGAGCCAAAAAAACACAGGCCCCGGGGCGAAGCTGTCACGAAACCACTCGATCATGCCGCCTGTTCCATCGTGGGGGTCGCCGGACTCCCGTTGTTGTCAGTACGGTAGAGCGACTCGCGGGTTCGCTCGACGAATCCGCCGGCTGCCCGCAATACGGCGTCGGCCTCGCCCGCACGCGGAAGCTGTCGTGCATACTTCACCAAGTCGCAGGCGTTCAAGAACTCGTTGAGTTCCGTTGTGTTACGCTCGCCGAAACGACCGTCGGACGCCGCCGCCGCGAGAAACTCCTCCGTGGTCATTTCCGGGGCCGACACTCCGAACCGCCGTTCGACGTACCCGCGAACAATGTCGCTGATCCGGTAGTAAAACTCCTGCACGCGACCCTTACGTACCAAGTCCTCGGCGACTAGCGCGGCGATCTGTTGATGGGCCCATTCGTGCGCGGGGATCGGAACCACAACCTGCTGCCTGCGGCGCGAGCGGCGGACGAGCGCGGCAATGAGCAGCGCCGCCGCGGCGACGACCGGAGGCGCCGCCCACCACCACCGACTCCACGGCTCGCGAAGCTCCACCGGCGGCAACACCGTAATCGTCTTCAGCTCCTCAGGCGTAAGCGGTTTGGTATTCGGATCGCGGGCCACAACGGCCAGCGGTTCCGTCGTGATCTTGTGGGCCTCGGCCGGCGTTGCTGAGTCCGGGGTCTGCCGCGCGTCCACAAAGGAAGCAGCGGCCGCAGGAAGCTCATAACGGCCGGGTAGGAAGAACTCGATCCCGTATCGGTAGGTCCACTTGAGTTTGCCGTCGTTCGTGGGTACAGCCGCCTTCCGCTCCAGCGGAGTCACGCGGTACTCAAACTGGTGCGCCGTTAGAGATTCACTCCGTTCGTAATCGCCAACCTCCACCGTCACCCCGCTCTCCGCGATCACCTCAACGAGGACCTCTGCCCGCTCGTTGAAAGGCAGTTCCGCCGGTCTGGCAGTGAGAGTCACCGTCACGGGCCCGTCATGCGCGGTACGCGTAACACCGACCGTCGCCTTCGTTCGTTCGGTCTTTTCGCCCCGACTGCCGCAACCCGAAACGGCGAATGACAAAACGAGGATGCCTACCGCCGCTTGCATCCGCGTGACCGCTCCCTTACGGTCGCGGCTCTGCAGCCCGCGGCCCCGCGGCGAGCCATTCGACATTCGACATTCGACACTTGTCCTGAGCCTCGAAGGATTCGACAATCTCATCGTCGCCGCTCCCGCTTATGAAAAAACCTCACCAAGGGATCGACGTACGAGCGATCGGTACGCACGTCGATCGTCTCGGTGTCCATGCGGCGAAACATTCCTTGGCGATCCACCGCCCGGCGAGCGCAGGCGGCGGCGTAGGCCCGGCGCAAACCCCGGCTCGAAGTGTCAACCAATGTCACCTCCCCCGTCTCCGGGTCCTCCAGCTCCACGAATCCGACATCGGGCAACTCCCACTCCCGCGGGTCGCTGACGACAATGGGGATGAGGTCGTGCCGTCTTCGCGCGATCCGCAAGGCCGACTCATAGCCGCTCGTCAGGAAATCGCTCACTAAGAAACAGACGGACTTGCGGATGGTGACGCCGTTCAAGAAGTTGAGGGCCTCGGCGATGTCGGTTCCTCGTCCTTGCGGTTGGTGATAGAGCAATTCGCGGATGATCCGCAGCACGTGACGGGTGCCCTTCTTCGCCGGAACGTACTTTTCGACCTCGTCCGTGAACAGGATCAGCCCGACTTTGTCGTTGCTGCGGATGGCCGAAAAGGCCAGCACGGCGCACAACTCGGCGGCGACGTCGAGCTTGAACTGGTTCGTGCTTCCGAACAGGCCCGATCGGCTGGCGTCCACCACCAGCATGACCGTCAGTTCGCGCTCCTCGCGGTATTTCTTGATGAACGGCTCACCGTAGCGGGCCGACACGTTCCAGTCGATCAGCCGCACATCGTCGCCGATCTGATAGGGACTGACCTCCTCGAACTCCATCCCCCGCCCGCGAAAGGCGGAGTGGTACTGCCCCGCGAGCACGTCGTTGACCGTACGACGGGTGCGGATTTGGATTTGGCGAACTTTCTTCAGCAACTCTTTTGGAATCATGGCGTAAACGCAGAAACGCAGAAACGCAGAAAGCAGAAACGCAAAAAAGCAGAAACGCTCCCCAAAACCCCGTCCGACAGAGTCGAGGCCGGACGGACGATCAAGCAGCTAGCGGTCCTCATCGATGTGGTTCCTCGTTTTCCGCACAATTGTTGCAAGGATGCAGATCAGCTCCTCGACTTCGGCGTGCAAACGATCATACGCAGCCGAATCGAGAAGGTCTGCCCGCCGTGAAATCTCCAGCCAATACTGGGTTTCGTTGCCCTCCTTGTGAGCAATGCTGATCTTGTGGGCGAAGTCTGGGTCGCTGAACGCTGCATTTGCCTCCCATACATTGGCGCCGATGGATGTTGCGCAGCGGGCCAATTGCTTTCCCACAACCCATCCCACTGTTCTTTGCGGAAAAGTGCCCACCATCCCGAGGACCTCGACCCCGAATCGCAAAGTTCTTTCTTTCAGATCACCGGTCAGTCGCCCCATCACGATCCCTCTACACGGGCTTCTCTGTTTTCCGCGTTTCCGCGTTTCTGTTTTCTGCGTTTCTGCGTTTCTGTTTTCTGCGTTTCTGCGTTTTAGGGGACCGCAACGTTGTCGAGCACCGCCTTGACCACGTCCTCCGACGTTTTTTCCTCCGCCTCCGCCTCATAGGTCACGATGACGCGGTGGCGGAGCACGTCCATGGCGATGGTCTTGACGTCCTGCGGCGTGACGTAGCCTCGACCCGCGAGAAACGCCGTGGCCTTCGCCCCGATGGTCAAGGCCAGCGTCGCTCGCGGGGAGGCGCCGTATTGAATCCAGTCGGCGATCGGGATTTGATAGACCGCCGGTTCGCGGGTGGCCAAGGTGATGTCCACGATGTAGTCCTTGATCTTGTCGTCGATGTAGATTTCATCCACCACGTTCCGTGCGACGGCAATGTCCGAGGGTGACATCACGGGGTCTATTTCCAGAACCGGCGAAGTGACGGCCATCCGATCCAGGATAAGACGCTCCTCCTTCTTCGATGGATAGCCCACCTTGAGCTTCAACATGAACCGATCGACCTGGGCCTCGGGCAGGGGATACGTGCCCTCCTGCTCGATGGGGTTCTGGGTCGCCAGGACGTGGAACGGCTCCACCAAGGGGAACGTCTCCTGCCCGATGGTCACCTGCCGTTCCTGCATGGCCTCCAAGAGGGCGGATTGAACCTTGGCCGGGGCGCGGTTGATCTCGTCCGCAAGAATGATGTTGGAAAAAATCGGACCCTTCTGAACCACGAACGCCCCGTCGCTCGCCCGATAGATCAACGTGCCGATCAAGTCCGCGGGCAAAAGGTCGGGCGTGAACTGAAGCCGCTGGAAACCGGTGTTGATCCCGCGGGCCAGGCAGGATACTGCGGTCGTCTTCGCCAACCCCGGCACGCCCTCGATCAGCACGTGCCCACGGGACAACACCGCGACGAGCATCCGATGCAGCAACTCGTCCTGCCCCACGATCACGCGGTGCATCTGCTCCAGCAACCGCCGAAACGGCTCGCTCGCGGCGGCCGCATGGGCCCCGATCTGCTTTACGTCCAACTCCGCTGTAGGCATGGCCTCGTGCTCCTCGCAATGGTCCGAAAAAGTTTGTGAAGGGGAAGGAATCTAGCCGTGTGCATTTACAGACGCAAGCGGACCTTACACCCTGTCAGAATCGTGGAGGCGCGGCAGGTAAGTCTACGCGGCGACGCAATTCCGCGGAAACCGCCGGCAGCGATCGTCACGACTGCGCAACTCAGACTTCCTGAATTTCCTTAGATTTGGCGGTAACCACGGCATCGATGTCCGTTTCGTGTTTGTTGGTGACCTTCTGGATGCGGTCTTTCACTTCCTTGGCGTCGTCTTCGCTGATGGTCTTGGCCTTTTCCGCGGCGTCGATCGCTTTGTTGGCGTCGCGGCGAGCGTTGCGGATGGCGACTTTCTGGGCCTCGGCCATCTTCTTCACCTGTTGCAGCAACTGCTGCCGCCGTTCCCCGGAAAGCGGCGGAATGGGTAGGCGGATGGCCTTGCCGTCGCTCTGCGGTGTGACCCCCAGCGTCGACGTTTGCAACCCCTTCTCGATGTCCTTGAGCGTCCCCGGATCGAAGGGTTTGACCAGCAGCGTGCTCGGTTCGGGGACGCTGATGGTGGCCAGTTCGCGCAGGTCCATCGTGCTGCCATAGGATGACACTTCGACCTTGATGTGTTCCACCAGGCCGGGGTGAGCCCGACCGGTGCGGATGCCGCGAAGTTCCTGCTTGAGGAACTCGACAGCCTTGTCCATCTTGCCGGAACAGTCCTTCTCAATCGCCGACGTTGGCATGATCCTTCATCTCCCAGAGCACCGGGCGCGAGCCCGGTGCCTTGTCCGCGGGCTAGCGCCCGCGGCTCAGCCCGAACGGGTTCGTCTACGGAGTATCGTCGTGTAAGCAATACTCCATACCAGCCCACCCAATGCGATGGACGCAAACACTACAACGTACGCCGAGGTTTCCTTCAAATCGATCCATTCCCATGCATCGTCGTATAGGTCAATAAACTGGCCGATGCCTACAGCCTCTGCGCCGAGCGCCACACCGAGCACAATCACAAGCCACGCGAGCAACGCAATCGGCGCAGCAATCAAAGCTGTGGTGCGGTCCCAAACCCGTCGCCTGCATTTGGCACAGAATCTGGCGCTAGGCTCGTTGAGCCCCCCGCAGGCGGAATGAGGACATAAAACTTTTTCGTCCGAGGGCATCTGTGCGTTCCCTGAAACGGAGTTCTCCGCCGTCTCGAACCCTCCCTTGCACCTGAGAGGGTAAGGAGCGCCTAATCGCTCGCTAGCGCGGCGCGCAAGTGTTCGACTGCCCCGTTGACCCCATCCTTGGTGATGCACAGAGCATCATAACAACTCCCGAAATTCGTCCGCACTGATTCCTGCGCCTTCGAGAATGCTCGCCAGCGTGCCCGTGTCGATGGCCCGGTGCGCGGGCACCACCACCTGAGCGAACGGTTCGTCGCGGCGCAGGACAATGTGACTGCCCTTCTGACGCTTCACGGTGAACCCGGCGCGTTTTAAGGCGGCCACTACGCGCCGATGCGACAACCCTCGCGGTAGCCGGCTCACCGCGCCGAAACCTGCACGTCAATCACCTCTGCGTCCGTTTGCAACGGCACAGGTAAACCGTCTTCAAGAAGCGCATCGATGTATACCTCGATGGCCTCCTTCGCATTTCGGACGGTTTCTCGGCGCGTTCGCCCCTGCGAGACGCAACCGGGAAGGGCCGGAACCGTCGCAACGTACCCATCTTCGTTGCCTTCTCGAATGACAACCGTGTATTTCATATCACTTTCTACGCTATCCGAGGACTCTTCGCAACCGTTCCAGCGCCCAATCGACCTCATCCTTCGTGATGCACAGCGGCGGGGCGAGCCGCATCGTCTGCTCGTGCGTGTCCTTGCACAGCATTCCCTCTTGCATCAACCGCTCGCAATACTCCCGCGCCTTGCCGGCGCTCTTTTGGAACTCGATGCCGACCCATAGCCCGCGGCCGCGAATTTCCTTCACCTTGTCCGTTTTGATCGCCCGGAGCTTGCCGAACAGATACTCGCCGAGCTTGCGGGCGTTGTCCTGGTAGCGGTTGGTCTTGAGGATCTCAATGACCTTGCGGGCGATCGCACAGGCGAGCGGATTGCCGCCGAAGGTGCTGCCGTGATCGCCGGGAGTGAACACGCTGAGAATCTCCCGCGAACTTACCACCGCGGAGATCGGCATGATTCCGCCGCCCAACGCCTTGCCCAGGATATAGATGTCCGGTTGGACGCCCTCGTGCTCGCACGCGAATGTGTAGCCGGTGCGTCCCAGGCCCGACTGAATCTCGTCCGCGATGAAGAGAACGCTGCGTTGCGTGCAGAGCTGTCGTACCTGTCGGAGGAACCCCTCGGGCGGTACGATGATGCCGGCCTCACCCTGGATCGGCTCGACCAGGAACGCCACCGTGTTGTCGTCGATCGCCTTGTCGAGCGCGGCAATGTCGCCGTACCTGATGATCTCGAAGCCCGGGGTATAGGGTCCGAAGCCCTCGCGGGCCTGCGTGTCGGTGCTGAAGCTGATGATGGTGGTAGTCCGCCCGTGGAAGTTTTCCGAGCAGCAGATAATCTTGGCCTTGCCGGCGGCGACGCCCTTCTTGGTGTACCCCCATTTGCGGGCCGTCTTGATCGCCGTCTCCACCCCCTCCGCCCCGGTGTTCATGGGCAGGACCGCCTCCATCCCGCATAGCTCCGCGAGCGCCTTGCACATGGATCCGAGTTGATCGTTGTGGAAGGCCCGCGAGGTGAGCGTCACGCGGTCGAGTTGTTCCTTGGCCGCGTCGATCAATTCGGGATGGCGGTGACCGAAGTTGATCGCGGAGTAGGCCGCCAGCATGTCCATGTAGCGCTTGCCGTCGACGTCCGTGACCCAGACACCCTCGGCGTCGGCCACCACGACCGGAAGCGGATGATAGTTATGCGCCGCGTAGTGCTCGACCAGCTCGATCTGGTCGCGACCGCTTGCACGACTGCTCTTCACCACCGTTTGAACGCTCATGATCGCAACTCTCCGGAAACCGCCCCTACTCCCGACCCCACCGCTCCCGCGGCGCCATCCGACCGCAGTATACCGCGACCCCGTGACATCTCGCAACGTGAGCGACTCCCGCGCCGATCCTGCTCGTACGGTCGCCGACGACCTCATAGGATCAGCCGGACCGGCGGTGGAGACTTCGCCGCGCGTTCCACGTAACGACGGATCAAGCCATCGTCGTGCTTGCGGTAGAGCTCGACAACCTGTCGGGGATGGTAGTTCTTTCGCAGGTACAGTCGGGCGTTGGGGACCTTCCACTGCGGAACGGGCTTGAGTGTCCCGCGACTCAGATCGTTGAGCACCGCGATCATGGCTTCAAGGCCGGCCGCGATGGCCTTGCAGCCGATGGTGTGCGGCCCGTCGTCGGCGACGATCGTCGGACGGGCGTGCTTGAGGATCGGACCGCTGTCGATCCCCGCGTCGATCAGGTGGATCGTCGCTCCGACGTACTCCGGTTCCTCGTTGAGCAGCGGATAGAAGTTCGTCGCCGTCCCGCGATAGTAAGGTGACAAGCCCAGGTGCAGGTTGATGATCCGCCCCGCAAAACCCTCCAATAACGGCGTTCGGATCAGGTTCGTCCCGTAGACCACGAGGGTGTTGACCCCGTGCGATTCGAGAAAGTCCAGCGTCGCCGGCGAGTTGAGCCGACCCGGTGGCATCAGCCGCACCGCGCAGGACTCGGTTTCGGGGACGAATTCGCATTGCCCTCCGAAGTAGATCTGCTCCTGCCGCGAACGCTCGGCGAAGTGGTTCTCGACGATTCGTGATTCTTCGGGAGTAAGGTCGGGCGCCGCCGAAGGGTCGTACCCCGTCTGCTCATAGCCGACGGCGGCTGCGTCGAAACGAGATCGAAGGGCCTGAACGAAATAGCGGTGCCGAGTCTCGACGCTGGTGAGGATTCCCAGCCGAAGGGCGGAGCGATTGGATCGGGAGGGTTGGGCGTGCACGCCTACTTATCGGCTGAGCGAAGCCCGTGCGCACAAAAAAGCGCGACGGTCGTTGCCGACCGCCGCGCCACTTGACTGATATCGGCGCTCCCCATCAATCGGGAGCTTGTTCCCGCAGTCCCGCCCCGTCACGGAGGTAAACGCATTTCCGGGCACTCGTAGGCGGGATTAGGATGGAAAGGATCGGGATAAAAGAGAGGGAGCATGTCGCCGTTGACCTCGTCGAACGCACCGGCGCCGTTGAGCAGATCGACCACCATAAGCAGGTCGGCGGGGGTGCAAAGCAAGCTGCGGTCGGTGTCACACTTCTCAATGGCCAGCGCTGGGATCACCAGGCCGCCGGCGAGGTTGTCGAAAACCTCGAAGATATCGTCCGACCGGCTGACTCGGCTGTTATCGGCATCCCCGGGAAGACTGCCCATGCAGCAACGGCGGTTGCTAAACTTGTCGCGGATGCAGGTCCAACGTGTTTGCTGGATGCGCTTGTTGAGGGTGACGGTTGTTATCTTCGGGTCGACTACGTTCGGCGTCACGGAGGTAATTTGTATGGCATCCCCGGGAGGGACAACCGTGACTTCAAAGTCCGTCGCGCCCATGCCCGTGGTCGGTTTGCTGAAGTTCATCACGAGCGTGTTCGCATTTTTCTTTAGGTTCTGGTCGAGCCGGTCGTGGGCGATTCGGGCATCCTCGTTGCAGTGGACGGGATTGCACGACACAAGCAAGCGGGCACAATCGCTCACCGTGAGAACCAGCGGCTGCAGGGTCGGAAAGACGATCAGCGCCGGGCTGGCCTTATCGGCAATGAAGTTCGACGTTTGGTCATTCTTGAAACCGATTCGGAATGTCCCGCAGGCGTTGGCCGAGACCCGAAGGACGAGGGTGCCGAGATATCGCGGCACGCCGGTGTCCACCACGCCGATGCTCGCCGTGGCGGCCTTGAAGTACCTATAATCGAGCGACGAAACGTCAACCCCAGCGAAACCGTCGATGTAGTAGAGAAGGAAATCCGAGCGATCCTCGTTCATGAACGCGCCCACGTCCGGATTGTGCGGCGCGCAGGCGCATCCGTACGGATCCGGTGTGCAGATCGGGTAGTCCGGTGGACATGTGCTCGACTGTGTGCAACCGATCCTGTACACCGGAACGCACCAACCGTCGGGGATTACCTTCCCGTTACGGTTGGGGTTGGTGATCGGGTTAGGGTCGCCGACGTACCCCGTCGAGTCTATTCTCGCCTGGAACGTTCGTACTCCTAAGGGAAGGTCGCCGATCCAGCCGGACACAAAGATCTCGGCCTCGATCTTGTCCCCCCCGAGAACCGAAAGACTGGCGGTCGGGGCGATGGGCACATCGTTCTTCTTCACCGCCTTCAGCGAAAAGACCGACGCCTCAACGACCGTTCCGGCGGCAAGGACGCCCAAACCGAAAGCCATCAACCGAAAGCGCATACATACGTTCCACATTCGCTTGTCCCCTTCTTCGACACCGCAGCTCGCCCGCCGCAACCTACGTCCGGGCCGCCGCGTTGTTGGTCTTCCTAGTCTAGCCGATTCCAGTTACCGACTCAAGCGACTTCCGGACGGCAAAAACGCTAACGGCACGGGCCGGCCCCCACGATGGGTTCCCGCCTGCCAGTCAGCCTCCGTTGTCCCGGACCCTGCCTACCCACGAACGAAGCCGGCTCGCCCGATCGTCCAATAAACAAACCACTCCCGGAGGCTACACCTCACCCGAACCGGAAGACGTCAGTGCCGGACGGATACGTCGCCCCGCTTGCTTGAAAGCTGTGGAAGGTACGACCTAATCCCCCTCGTGGACCCCACGACACCCCCCACATCACCGCGCATTATAGGCCGGCCCCCCCCCCATGTCCAGGGGTGTTCTGGTCGTGGCCCGGAAGTTTTTAGGGGCCGAACATGCCGCGGTTCCAGCGGTCTCCGGCCTCGTCGGGACCGCTGCTTGACAGTACGTCGATCACCCCCAAGAATGCGGCGTGCATTATCGACCCCACGCGGGGCGTCGGACGGGATCGTGGAAGCTCCCGGAGGCCCCGACGCGGGGTTGAAAAGAACCGAAGTTCCCCCCAAGCGGCCCCAGGGCGATTGAGCGCTCTTGCGGCCGGCGGGTGTCTGTGGGCACCCCGGTATTTCCAGCGCGAAGGAGGCTCGATTCGGATGGCCAGAGGGCAACAACAAGGGGTCAACGCCATCACGGTCTGGATGATCGTGTTCGTGGCGCTATGGCTTACCTCCACCGTCTTCTTGGTGATCCTTTACACGGGCCAGGAGGACCTTCACAGCGAGAACAACCGCCTCCAATCGGCCTACCGCCGCCTGATAAGCCCGGCTGAGGACAAGGCGATCGAGCTGGTGAAGAGCGCCCAGGAGACCGGACCGACGGTCGTTGGACTGCTGGAAGAGGCCCGCAGCCAGATGGCGGTGATAGCAAGCGGTGAGCCCTCGGACGCATCCGCCGTCCGCACCAAGCGGGATCAACTCTTGCGCTTGATCCGAACCGAAGGATCGGTTTCCAAGCCGGACGTGTTTGAGGACGTGTCGTACCACGACGCGCTCGCTCGCATGTACGAGGCGTTCAAGGGGGAGCACGCGTTGAGACAGACCGCCGAAGACCGCGCGGGCCAACTCGAAGCCCAAATGACGCAGCAGGTCGAAGCCGGCACCAACCTGAAAAACGATTTCGACAAGCGGACCAAGGAAACGTCCCAGCAGCTTTCGCAGTGTGAGACCGACCGGGCCGCCTACCGCGCGGAACGGGACAAGTTCGTCGAGACGATCGAACGCGGCTTCGACGAGAGTCGCAAGCGCAACGACGCCGACCTCACCAAGGAGCGTCAGCAGCGGCAGGCCGCCGAGAAGCGCCTCGTCGACCTGCAGAAGCGGCTGGCCGCCCAGCAGGAAAAGCTCGGCGGGCTACTGATCGGCCCCGAAAAACTCGCCACGGCGCGACAGCCGGATGGAAAAGTCCTGACCGCCGTACCCGGCGATAGCGTGGTCTACATCAATCTCGGGCGACAGCACGGACTGACGCTCGGCTTGCGGTTCGCGGTCTACTCGGCGCAAACCGGCATTCCCGAAGACGGGCGGGCGAAGGCCCAGATCGAGGTGGTGTCCGTCTCCGACAACTCGGCCGAGTGCCGCATCGTCAACGTCGCCGCGAACGAAGTGATCCTGGAGGGGGACCTGATCGCCAACCCGGTGTATGATCCCAACCGTCCGTTGACCTTTGTTGTGCTCGGCGAGTTTGACCTGAACCGCGACGGGCTGCCGGATCGAGACGGAGCCGCAACGCTCGAATCGCTGATCACCAACTGGGGGGGGAAGGTTTCAACGGAACTTACGCCGTTGACGGACTTTGTCGTGCTCGGGGCTGCGCCGCGGCGACCGAAGGCCGCGGGCGAGGGCGCCGACCAGGCAGCCCCGTCCGCCGCCAAGGATCCCGCGCAACGGGCGTGGGCGCGATACAACGAACTCTTCGATTCCGCGAAGACCCTATCCGTGCCGATTCTGACCCAAGATGTCTTCCTGAACTTCTTAGGATACGGCAGTCGCTTCGCCGTGCGGTAAGCACCGCCGGCGCGCCGGGCGGAACAATTCACAACTCCTTACGGCACAAACGGTTCGGATTTGACCGTCCGAGAATTTCGGTGTATACTGGCAGTACTGGGAGTATCGCCATTCTGCAACCATAGTTGATTTTTTGGCGTCGGAGTGTTGGCCGGTACGCGGCCTTCAAGGCGAGAGGTGCGGTCATGGGGGTGACCGTTCTGTCCACCGGGGATGGTGTTCGGTTGCTAGATTTCGAGCAAGTAAAAAGACAAATCCTGGACCGCGTCCGAATTCAAGATGTCGTCGCCGAACACGTGACCCTCAAGCGCCGTGGGGTGCGCTGGGTCGGGCTGTGTCCGTTCCATTCGGAGAAGACCCCGTCGTTTACGGTCAGTCCCGAGCGCGGGCTGTTCAAGTGCTTCGGGTGCGGCAAGGGCGGCGACGTCTTCTCGTTCGTTCAGCTCCGGGAGAACGTGTCGTTCATGGAGGCCATGCGGCATCTCGCTGATCGGGCGGGGGTCGAGTTTCGTGACACGACGCAGCGAGCGTCCGCCGCGCCGGGCGAGCCGAGCCGAACGGACCTCGCCAAGGTAAACGCCTGGGCGTTGCAGTTCTTCCGCTTGAACTTGCTGGCCGAGTCGCCCGGCCGCGCGGCGCGAGAGTATCTCCACGGTCGCGGCTTCACCGATGCGACCCTCGAGCGTTTCGGATTGGGGTTGGCGGTTGACGGCGCCCCGTCCCTGAGAAGCGCCGCCGCTCGCGCCGGGTTCGGCGATGCGATGCTCGTGGCGGCTGACCTGCTCCGTAAGGACGAAGAAACGGGGCGAGTTTACGAGACCTTCCGTAGTCGGCTGATGTTTCCGATCCGTGACGCGACCGGTCGCGTCGTGGGATTCGGCGGTCGGACGCTGATCGACGACAAGGCGAAGTACCTCAACACGAGGCAGACCGCGTTGTTCGACAAGGGCCGGAACCTCTACGGCATCGAGTTGGCGCGGGAGGCGATCGCGTCGCGGCGGCGGGCGATCGTCGTGGAGGGTTACACGGACTGCATGGCCTGTCATCAGGCGGGCTTCCTCGAGACCGTGGCCACGCTGGGCACGGCCCTCACCGACGCCCACGTGGACCTGTTGCGGCGGTTTGGGGAAGAGATGGTGCTGTTGTTCGACTCGGATGCCGCGGGCGAAGCAGCGGCGGATCGTGCCATCGGCTTGGCATTGCCGCGTTGCGTGAAGGTCCGCTTGGCGCGCATCCCGGAAGGCAAGGATCCGAGCGATTTTCTCGGCCGGGCGAGTGCCGCCGACTTCTCGGACGTGTTGAACGGCGCGGTCGACGCGCTAGAATTCAAGTGGTCGAAGACGCAAGAACGTTTTCGAGCGGACTCGTCCGACCTACGCCGACGGGAAGCCGTGCTCGACTTCGTGCGGGTGGTCGCGGACGCGGTGAGCACCGCGGCGGTGGACGCGATCCAGCGCGGCCTGCTCGTGAATCAGATCGCGCACTTGCTGCGGATCGAACGTGAGGAGGTTTCGCGGCTGATGTCCCGTTCATGTTCACCGCGCGGAGAGAGCGCGAGGACGGCGACAAGCAAAGCGGTCTCCCGGCGGCCGGTCGCGCCGCGCGACGAAGAACAGGCGGTCTGGACGCACATGTTGGAGGTATTGCTTAACGCGCCGGATCTCCTGAGCTTGGTCGATCACGCCCCGGACCTGGCCCGGATCGCTGATCCGCGGGACCGTCGCATTGCGACGGCGCTTTTTGACGCCCGCCGGGACGGAGGTCAGGTCGCGCTAACGGACGTGCTCGCTTGCTGCCACGATCCGGCGGATGCCCCGCGGGTCACTGAGTTGGTGGAACGCGGCGCGGCGAGGGGGAACTTCGAAGGCACGTTACGGCTGGCCTTGCGGCGTCTCGGACAGACGGTCCGCGAGAGCGCGGTCGAGAACAGCAAGCAACGACTGCTCGACGCCGCGGCGACGGGGAATTCGTCGCCGGCCGAGAACGACGCCCGGCAAACGTTGAACGACGGCGTCAAGGAGCATCGACATTTCGCCCCGCGCCGCCTGGTGCGTCGGGCGGTGGGGGGGAGCGGCCCGGGTGTGGGAGTACCGGAAGTCATCAACACGAACGCCGTGACGGAGTGACCATGAGCGACGTGATGGAACAACCTGTCGATCTGATCCAACAAGCGGTGGACGAACTGCTCGAACGCGGCCAGAAGCGCGGCTACGTCACCTGGGAGGAGATGAACGCCATCCTTCCCGACGACGCCATCGACCCTGCGCAGCTTGAAATGATCATGATGCGCCTCGAGGAGGCGAAGATCGACACGCTCGACGAGATCGACGCCCACCGCTACGACCAGAAACGTAAGGCCCCGCCGCCGAAGCGCGAGGCCCGGCCGGTCGAGGAGACGGTCGCGCCGCTCCCGGACGTGGTGGAAGAGCCGGAGGCCGACGTCGACGTCGTGGAGGTGATTGAAGAAGTCGGGGCCAAGCGCATCGACGACCCGGTACGGATGTACCTGACGCAGATGGGCGAGATTCCGTTGCTCACCCGCGCCGAGGAAATCCGCCTGGCCAAAAAGATCGAACTCACGCGGATGGCCTTCCGGCAGAAGGTGCTGGAGAGCGATTACTGCGCCGGACTGGCGGTGGAGATTCTGCAGCAGGTGCACGACGGCACGCTCCCCTTCGACCGGACGATGAAGATTTCCACGTCGGAGCACGCGGCCAAGTCGCGGATCGGCTCCTGCATCCCGGTCAACGTGCAAACCGTGCGGGCGTTGATGAAACTGAACGAGCAGGCCTGGACGCAGTTGCAGGCCGCACGACTGGCGGGGGCGACGCGCCGACAGTTAATGTCGGAGGTGCGCGACCGACGGCGGAAGATTTCCAAGCTCTTGGAGGAACTGTCGCTTCGCACCAGCCGGATTCAGCCGCTCATGAAGAAGCTCCGCGGGCTGCATCGAAAGATGACCGAGCTGGAGCGGCGCCTGTCCGGTCAGCAAAAGCGGCGGACGCTCCCCGACGAAGACATCTTTGCGATGCAGGAGGAACTGACCGGGATCGAATCGCTCTGCTTGGAGAAGTCGGAGGCGCTCAATGAGCGGCTGACCTCGATTCATCGCGTGTTCACCGAATACGAGGACGCCAAGCGGAAGCTGTCCGGCGGCAACCTTCGTCTGGTGGTCAGCATCGCCAAGAAATACCGCAACCGCGGCCTGAGCTTCCTGGACATCATCCAAGAGGGCAACACGGGCCTGATGCGGGCGGTGGACAAGTACGAGTACAAGCGCGGGTACAAGTTCAGCACGTACGCGACGTGGTGGATTCGGCAGGCGATCACCCGGGCGATTGCCGACCACGCCCGGACCATTCGCATCCCCGTGCACATGATCGAGACCATGAGCCGGCTGCGGAACATCAGCAAGGAACTGCTGCAAGACATGGGCCGCGAGCCGACCATCGAGGAGATCGCCCGAAGGGCCAAAATGCCGGTCAGCGAATGCCGCCGCGTGCTCAAGATTTCCCGCCACCCCATCTCGCTGGATCGCCCGGTGGGCGAGAGCGAGGATTCCTACTTCGGCGATTTCATCGAGGACGAGACGGCCGATTCGCCGGTGGGAACCGCCGGCGGCGGAATGCTCAAGGACCGCGTCGAAGAGGTCCTCAAAACCCTTACCTACCGCGAGCGGGAGATCATCAAGCTCCGCTACGGGATCGGCGACGGCTATACCTACACGCTGGAAGAGGTGGGCAAAATCTTCAAGGTGACCCGGGAGCGCGTTCGCCAGGTTGAGGCCAAGGCGATCCGAAAGCTCCAGCATCCCGTCCGGGCGCGGAAGCTCGAAGGCTTCCTCGATCAGATTTCACCGACCGTATCGACGGCGTAGCTCCAGAATTCGGCTTTAGCCTGTATTCCTCACCAGTGCATGAATCGGGATCAGGTCGAGGGTCGGGGTGCGTCGGCGACCCGTTGTTGCTAACATGGCCGTGATGATGTAGCTCGTGAGTAGGATCCACCGATGGCTTCAGGAAACAAAATCACGATCAGCACGCTGCGAACGCGTAAGCGCGAGGGCCGGAAGATTTCCATGCTGACGTGCTACGACTACGCCACGGCACGCCTGATGGAGGAGGCGGGGATCGACTCGCTTCTCGTCGGGGACACCTACGCCGAGGTCTGCCTGGGCCACGCGACGACGCTGCCCATGACGATGGACCACATCGTCACGCTCGCCGAAGCCGTCCGTCGCGGCGCACCCTCCGCTTATCTGGTGGGGGATATGCCCTACCTGAGTTATCAAGTTTGCCCCGAGGAGGCGATCCGCAACGCGGGGCGTTTTATGGCCGAGGCGGGCTGCGATTGCGTCAAGGTCGAGGTGGATCGGCGATTGGTCAAGACCGTCGAGGGCATGGCGACGGCGACGATCCCCGTAATGGCGCACCTTGGCTTGAAGCCGCAATCCATCCAAACCATCGGGGGGTACAAGGTCCAGGGAAAGACCGCCACCGACGCACGGCGTTTGATCGAGGACGCCAAGATGATGGAGGGCGCGGGAGCGATAGCACTACTGCTAGAGGCTGTGCCCACGGAAGTCGCCGCGATCATCACCGAATCGACCCAACTTCCCGTGATCGGCATCGTTTCGGGACCGCATTGTGACGGCCAGGTGGTGGTGTTGCATGACATGCTCGGATATGGTGGTGGACATCCTCCGCGATCCGTGAAGCAGTACGCCAAGCTCCACGACGTTTTAGTGGGTGCGTTTCGGGCCTTTGCGAAGGACGTGAGTGAGGGGGCGTTTCCGACTGACCAGCATTGCGTGGCCATGGACCCGGCTGAATGCGAGGAGCTTCGTCGCGCGATGGCGACGCCGACGAGGGACACGAAGGGCCCGCTCGCCTGAGCCGAGACGACTCGCGTGGAATCCCGTAGGGTGTTCGCCCGCTTGACATCGCGGCACGCGCGGATACGGTGAGCGCGTAATCAACGGGGAAGGTCGACATGTTGATCCGGATGAGTCTCGCCCGCATCGTGATCGTCGACTCGGAGGACGAAAAGATGTCGATGATCGTCCTTCGGGAAGCCGAGGGTGAACGGGCGTTTCCCATCCTGATCGGCATTCACGAGGCCTATGCCATCGACCGGCGGATGAAGGGGATCGCGGTGCAACGCCCGCTGACCCACGACCTGATCGAGCGGCTGATCGATCGAATGGACTGTCAGTTGGAACAGGTCGTGATCAGCGAATTGCGGGACTCCACGTTTTTTGCCAAACTGATTCTCCGGCGTGATGGAGAGCTCATTGAGGTCGATTCGCGCCCGTCGGACGCCATCGCGGTGGGTGCGGGCACCTCGGCCCCGATTTTCGTGGACGAGACGGTCTTACACGAAGTGTGCTAAGCCGCGCGTTCGCCAGTGAGGCAGCATGAAGGTCGAACACGAAACCAAGGTGCCGCGTTCCCCGCCGGCGGCCGGCGTTGCGCGGCCGGCGACGACGCCGGTCGGCGACGGGGCCGTTGCCAAGACGGTCGCGGAAATCGTGAAGCATCTTCGGGACGACTCCACGCGTTTTGCGGCCGTGGCCCCGGGTCGGCTCGACGTCATGGGCGGGATCGCCGAGTACACGGGCGCTCTCGTCCTCAACCGGACGCTGGGCGATCATGTGTGCGTCGCCGTTCAGCGTCGCCCTGACGACAAGGTTTCGGTTACGACCGCGTCGGAAGGGAACGGCGCAGCGGCGACGGAGATCCCCCTATCGCGCCTGTGCGAGTCCAACGGACGGATGGCCCACGCGGAGCAGGGTCGCGGCTCGGGGGGCTCTGCGCGTCACGACGTGTCAACATGTGCGCTCGGCGGATTGACGGAGGGCGTGCGCGCGGGCCTGTTGCCGCTGCTCTCCGGCGGGCTTTCCATCTGTGTCGGATCAACCCTGCCGGATGCGAGCGGCAGCGGCCGGAACGCCGCGGTGACCGCGGCGACGGTGGTGGCGTGCGCTGCGGCCTTGGACCGGGCGTTGGAACCGCTGGCCGTCGCCGCGGTTTGCCAGCGGGTCGAGAACGAGTGGCTCGGCGCCCCGGTGGGAATGGCCGACGCGGTCTGTACCCTCCTCGGCGAGCCCAACACCCTGGTCCAGGTGCGTTGTGAGCCGTGCGCCCTGGCCGGCGCCATTCGCTTGCCCGATGACCTGCTCCTGCTCGGCGTCGACTGCGGCGTGACGCTCGCCGACGCGGCGGAGAAATACGGACACGTGCGAATCGCGGCCTTCATGGGCCGCGCCTTGATCGACCGCATCATCCGCCACGACGGGGCAAAACAGGGGTCGTGGGACGGGTGCCTCTCGCGGCTCTCCGTCACCGACTACGTGGAGCGGTTCCGCGACCGCATTCCCACGAAGATGAAGGGAAAGGACTTCCTGGACCGATTCGGCGAGACCGGCGACTCCTTAACGCGGATCGACGCGTCGGGCGTGTACAAGATTCGTTCGCGCACCGAGCACCACGTCTACGAGCATGCCCGCTCGCGGCAGTTCGTCGAGTGTCTGTCGCGGGCCATTCGCAGCGCCGACCGTCACGCCCTCGTCGAGGCCGGGGAGTTGATGTACGCGTCGCATTGGAGCTACGGACAACGCTGCGGGCTGGGATGTGTCGAAACCGATCTACTGGTCAACCTCATCCGCCGCCACGGGACCGACGCCGACATCTACGGGGCGAAGATCTCCGGACGCGGGTGCGGCGGGGTGGTCGCCGTCCTGTTGAAATCGACCGACAAAGCCATGGCCGCGCTTGACGCCGCGCTCGCCGAGTACGTCTCGCGCACCGGGCATCGCCCGAACGTCCTCCGCGGTTCAGCGCCCGGCGCACTCGTTAGCGGCGCGCAGCGGCTCTAATCCCACAACGCCCGACCGCTCCCCAATTGCAGGGCACGCCCCGCAATGATCCATCACACGGCAACCGCCGTGGACTATGGAATCCGCTCCGCGTAGGCCGACAATTCCTCCTCGAAATCGCGCGTTCGGAAGTTGAATGCGTTTTCCGCGATCGTACGGTCGCAGGTGGCGTCTTCCTGCGACATCTGCACCTGACCGACGTCGAAGCGAAACAAACCCAATGACGGGACGACGGTCTCGGCCAGACCCATGATCGGTTGACCGAGGATGGCGGTCAGCTTGGCCAGCGGAACGGGCTGGGAGACGACAGGCTTCCAGTGCTTCGCCCCGGGCATCAAGGCGCGGCAGGCGTTGTACAGCTCGATCCAGGAATACGCTTTGGGGCCGCCGAGCGGAAACACTTTCCCGATCGTCGTGGGGTCGAGAAGGGACTGCACGAGACAATAGGCGACGTCCTTGACGGACACGGGTTGCACTTTGGCCTGACCGCTGCCGAAATACGGAATCACCGGCGGGACGAAACCGCACATGAAGCGCTTCATCAAGCGCATGAATTCGCCGTCCGGTCCGTGAATGAGGCTGGGGCGGAAGATCGTCCAATCCAACCCGCTGCGACGGACGTACTCCTCCGCAGTCCACTTCGTGCGGTGATAGATCGAGCGGGCGTCGGGTCGGGCGCCAAGGGCCGACATGTGTACATAACGGCGGATTCCCGCCTGCTGCGCGGCGTCCACGACGCCGGCCGTGCCGCGCATGTGGATGGCGGCGAACGTCTGCCCTCGAAGCGGCCGGGCGATGACAATCCCCACCAAGTGAATGGCCGCCTGACTCACGTCGGCCGCTTCGCGCAGCGCGCCGCGGTCCTTCAAGCTCCCCACGACGGGCGTAAAGCGTTCGGGATCGACCTCGGGATGTTGGGCGCGGAGCTTCTCCGCCGACCGCACCAGACAGACGGGCCGCAGACACTTGGCGAGCAATTCGCGCACCACGGCCCGACCGACGAACCCCGTCGCCCCGGTCACCAGGACGTTTTGCGTGGATTCCGTTTCGCTCATAGTTGCTGACCGCTCGGCCATCGGCGTTCAGGGACATGTTACGGATCGTGTCCAGCAAGGCAAAGACCGTAACTTCCCGGCAAGAAAGCGTACACCCCGGCGGCCTGCCCTGGTGCTACATGTTGGCTTTATGTAAGCGTGCCAGGACAGCAGTAGAAAGACAAAATTTCGAGAATAAGTGCGCTTCCACATTGTTGAGCCGCGTTTAGCGCTCACGATGTCGATGATCACAGCGCTGCGGGTACTACACCTTGTAGAAGAGCGCTGGCTCCGGTAGGCTAATTCGTCAGACGCATAAACCCGAGCATAGCGTCCGAAAATGCCAAAGGTTCAGGCAGTGTCGCCCCGGGGTAAGAGCTCGCGTCAATAGGTGTGTAAAAGCATTCAGGCGGCATCCTTCCGATTCTTTCGTTTCGACTCGCGTACGCCGTCCACAAAGCGCACGTTCTGGTACACGTCCTTCATCAGGTGCGGGGCATTGAGTTTGCGGAACCG
>JAZDHF010000110.1:0-26050 GCA_043806315.1 Planctomycetota bacterium
CGCTCGCGGCTCTGACCACTGCCCGCCGCACGAATGCGACGGGTCGGAATGAATCCGCTCCCTGCCGGTCGCGGCTCTGATTGGCCCGTCGCCGCACGCTGAGGCGGCCCATCCCTTACCAGACGCGGCGACCGACGCTACCCTCTCCCGGCATGAAGCCGATGGTTGCGCAGGACGATCTTCACCAACCGATCCGGGAGCACGTCCGCCGGGACTTCATCACGCTGACGGCCGACCGCACCGTGGGAGAGTCGCTGGGCGATCTGCGGACACGTGTTCTGCAGCTTCCTGGCCCTGGTGTTGTTGAAGGACCTGCAAGGACGGATGAAGTCTCGCCCCGGCGGGCGTGGGGAGGCTGTGGAATGGGAGTATCTGAAGCGCGACTTGGAGGCCCTGGAGGAGACGACGGTGAACAATGCTGGGCAAATGTTCGTCATCCGCAAGCGCCCCGCGGCGAGGCGGCCAAGGCCCTACAGGCCGCAGGCGTCTCCCTGGGCCCGACGGTGCGTTTCTGCGAGTAAGCCGCCCATGATCTTGCGGTCCACCGCCAAGGGATGGTGTGTAGTGCCAAGGCCAAAACCCCAAATCGTAAGTGCTTTATTTTTCACGACTTACGATTTCGCGGTGTTGAAGATGGGTTAGAGTGCGTCCTGAAACCTCCTCACCCTCTCCCCCAGGCGGGGGAGAGGGGTGCTGGGATGCACTCTTAGTCAGGCAGCGGATCGAGGGTTCGCGGTTGGGTCGCGAGCACGTCGCCGGATGGATCCATCGGCCAAGTGGGGACAGGCTCGTCAACGGTGACGCTCGCGGGATCCTCGGACTCACCCGACGCGGCGGGGGACGGTTCCTCGGTTCCGAGTAAGACGGTCTGCTCGGCCGTTTCGAGGCACGGACCCCGCGTCTCGCCGAAGGCCAACAGATCACGGTCCTGGGCATCCAACTCATTCCAACAAAGGGTCTCATTGCGGACGATGGAGAGCAGGGCGGTTAGTTCGCCGAACTCCGCCGTCCAGAGCCATATCGCCATCGCGTCGCTCGGAGCGGCTTCGTTGTAAGGCGCCTCTTCCGCCGCGTCGATCGACGAACGGGGACCGTTGGTTCCGGCCGCGTCCTCGTCGTCGAACTCAAGGAAACGCTCATCGAGATCGTCGGCCTTATCATCGCCCGCGACTGCGGAATCGTCGTCCGCATCCAAACTCGGCGGGCCTTCTTCAAGCGGGGTCGGCGACGCCGCGAAGGCATCTCGCAGGAGAGCCAACTCAGCAACATCGCCGTTCCCAGGTCTGGGAGCCGAGATTTCGGAGCGGAGCATCGCGACCTTGGCCTCCAACTCCTCCACCATCGCCCACGAGTCGCCAAGGGCCGTCGGAGCGGTCATCGGTTCGACGGACAACGCGGCGATCACTTCATCCGCATCCGCTTGGTCGGACTCGGGGTCGCAGGGTGCGAGTTGGTCATTCGCATCCCCGACTGCGAGGACCGGTTCCGGAGCTGCGGTCGGCCCGAAAAACGGCTCTTCCTCGACAACCTCTGCGGTTTCCTCGGAAGCCAGGGGATCCGCCGGCCATGCCGTCTGCTCCTCAAACGGCAGATCGGCAGGGCCTGGCGTCGCGGCGACCGCCGACGAGTCGTGTTCTGTTTCCTCGACGAACTCTTCCGCAGCGACCGGTATCTCGATGTCTAGGTCGCTGTTCCTGCCCGCATTGCCGTCGATGATCGCCAGCAGAGCCGCAAGGTCGGTCAGCGTCGTTCCCCACCGGTGCTCAGGCTCGGCGGCGGCCTCTTCCTCGGCGACCTCCGGCGTCGTCGGGGATCGCGCGTCGCCGGGGGCCGTCACAGCCTCAAGGAGTGCAAGCAGGTCAGTTTGCCGTGGGATTTCTACCGCGGCTGCCGGGGCTTGTGGCTCAGCTTTTGGGAACGCCAATCTAATAGGCTTAGGCTGCGGCGTTTCGGCCATTGCAAGGGCAGGCGTCTTCGGCTCCGTCCGTTGGGTGATCTGGTCCAGTTGGGTCTTCGCGGCGGTAAACTGCGGATTGATGGTCAGGACCTGGCGGAAGGCGTTGGCGGCCTCGGGATACATTTGTTGGCCGCGGAACATCAGACCGAGGTTGTAGTACGCATCGGCCTCGGGCAGCACGGTTTGGAAGGCGGACAGCGATTCGCCGAATCGTCCCGACTTCGCCAGAACCATGCCCAGGTTGATGTGCGCCGTGGCAAGGTCGGGCTGCAACTCGACGGCCTTGCGCAGCTCACGCTCGGCGTCGTCCCATTGCTGGGCGAGCATCCATTCAAAGCCGAGGTCGTTGCGCAAAACGGCGTTCTCCGGTCTCTGGGCGACGGCGCGCTGCAGGGTCTCGGCGGCCTCGAGGTGCTGCCCGGCGGCACTGAGCAACAACGCCAGTCGGTGATAGGCGGCGACGTAATTGTGATTGAGGGCGACGGCCTTGCGATACTGCGCGATCGCAGGGTCGGACTGCCCCTGCCGCTCGAACAACATCCCCGCCGCGAAGTGAGTCTCGGGCAGAATCTTGGGCGGTTTTTCCTCCGGGGCGTTGGCCATCGCGCGGTCGGCGGCGGCGGGTCGCAGGGTGGTCCGCGATTGTCGCGCGACCTGGAAGTCCGACTTGGCGCATCCGGCGGCGCAGAGGGTCGCGACGATGAAGAGCCTCGCTTTTCGGTTGTGTAGCATGATCGACCTCACCTTTCCTATCAGCCTTACGGCTGGCCCACCATCCCTGGGGCGCCCACCGGCGCACTCCCGCCCTTGCCGGCGTCCTTGGCCGTGCCCTTCGCATCCACCCTGATGGCCTTGGTCGCCGTCATTCCGCGCCCGCCGGAAATCATGGTCTTGATGCTCACCCGATCCATCTCGCACCCCGTCAACGCGAGGTATTCGCGAACATTCTCCAGGCGCTGCTTGACCAGGGCCTCATCGGTGATGAAGGTTTCGTAGCGGACGGTGCCGCCGTAGGCGTCCAACAAGGTGGCCATACGATTCAGGCGGGCCGCGCCGGTGCCGCTGAGCTCGGCGCTGTGCGGCACGAAATGGATATCCGCGACGGACATGTCATGGAGCATGGCGTTGTCGGCCATGTTGGTGAGATGCTCGCGCGGCTCCTTCATCGACCGGTCGATCTGTTCCAGCGTCAGGTCGGTCGAAGTCTGAAACTTCTTGCACCTGTGACACGTGTCGCAGGCCGTGTTCGCCAAGGCCAGCGACGCTCCGACGATCAACGAAGCATATTTTCCGAACATCTTGAGGCTCCTTGCATGGGTCCGGCGGATCAAGGTCGTCCCTTGGTCCGATCCCGATAAGACCGGGACCGGCGTGCTCTCCGCGATGGCATTACCGCCCCTTGTTATCGAGCGAATTCGGCCGCGACCTTCGCAAATTATCGGTCGGGATTGTTGTGGTCGCTTTGCCCCCGGAGCGGCGGAACGCGTCCAATAAACGCCGCTTTGCCAGTGTAGGTATCGGGGCGACGCGAAAGGAGAAGTCACCGGTGCAGTCGATCCGCAGTCGGACGACGACGAACGTCCATGGCTCGGCCAGCTTCCGGAGGAACCGATGGACATCCGGATCGACACCGCTACCCGGCGTTTTGTTGGCGGCCTCGAACACCGCGGGGAATGAACGGCGGAGGTCCGCTGACCTCATCCATATCGACTCGCCGTCGAACTCTTGCTCTACGGATAGATCAACGAGTCCGTTGTCGAGAACCTGCCCGAGCCCGGTCCGAACGCGTCCTGTCCGGGATATGGAAGCTCGCCGGCGGTTGCGAAGTGCGGAGATTGACCGTGGATGCGGTTGAAACCGGTCTCGTCCCAGCCGTCCGTCATCACTGTATAGATGTTGTCACCATCTACTCCCACCGCTGGGCTGTCCGCGAACGCTACGTTGCCTGCCGCGAACAGCACGTTCTGGCCTTGGCCCTGATGGTTCCGCGAGTTGTAGCGCCGCCAGCGACCTTGTGGATCCTCGAACGTCACCGGGTGACGGCTTCCCGTCTGAAATGTCGGTTCGAAGGTGTTTAGATAGTATGGACCTTTGTCCGCCGCGAACGCTTGGCGGTTGTCCGCGCCCTCGCGAGGGCGCGTGTCGCGCGGGCCGAAGGGAACTTGGTATCCGTAGCTGATGTTATGGTAGCTGCCGAAATCGTAGTACAAGTCCTCCGGAAATAACAAATCCGCGTCACGGACAGAATCGCCGCTTGACGGGCAAACGAAGGATTCTTCGTTTATGTCACCCGAACGAACCAAGAGCCAGAGCGCTCGCGTCACGGAAACGACCGTACTTCCGCCAGTAGGATCGAGGGGCGTCTCGGTCGTGCTTTCAACCCCGCGGTCGTAACCGACTTCGCCGGGCTCGACAGGCGGATCGTTGACGCGGTCCCCAGCAAGGTAATCGATTCCCTCATGGTCGACGGCTTGCCGCCGAAAGGGTGGACTGGGCCACTTCTCTCCGTTGTCGTTGGCATAGATCTTGGCGGCGACCCCGATCCCTTTGAGGTTCAGACCGCATACCTCCCGCTGACTGAGGTGCCGCCACTGGGCGAACACTGGAATTCCAAAGGCGACCGACAGCACTGATACAGCCAGCACTCCAACGAGATCCCGCAATCCAGAGCTTCCAAGCCGATTGTCCCGGACCATCTTTCTACTCCTTGTCCCGTCACGTTCCCCGACAGGGCACGCAAGCCGACTGGGGTGGTGCTGCGAGCCATGACGAAGCAGCTATGCCCTAATGTAAGCCGCCACGACCCTGGAAGCGAGTACCGTTCAACCCGCGCGTCGGGCAGTCCGCGCCCCGCACCTGCCGCTGGTATTCCAGACCGTCGATCGGCCAACGGAGCCGGCCGATATGGCGGGAGAGGTCGGTCGGTCCGTTCTCTTTCGGACTCTGTTCAAGAGCGCGTTCGATCTTCACCCAATCGTCGTAGTCGATCTGGACCGCGACCGGCCGCATGTGCTCGTCGGTCACAATTCTCTTGCGTATCTCATCCACCTTTTGGATCCTCGAAAAAGTTTCCTTGATTATATCCTTCAATCGACGATCGCCAACAACCCTCGTCCGATTGTACTGGTTCGAATGTCCGGCAACGAACTCCAGGACCGTCACCGCAGTGCGTTGCCGCCCGAAGTCGCCCGATGTGCTGCACGCGACCGAGGCAGGTAGAATGCGTCGCGATGAGCATCGGGGAGGAACACCTACGACGCGCCCGGGGACTCCATGATCGGGCGATCGTGATCGACACCCACTGCGACACCACGCAACGGTTGATGTCGCCCGAATGGGACTTCTCCGTGCGCCACGAGGACGGACACGTGGATATCCCGCGCCTGTGCGAAGGGGGCGTGACGGCGCTGTTCCTGGCCGTCTATGTCCCGGGGGATCTCGAACGCGGCGCCGCGGCGCCCGCGGCGCGAGCGCAAATCGAACGTGTTCACGAGACGGTCCGCCGGTTGGATCGCCTGTTGACGCTGGCGCGGACGGCGGACGACATTCGCCGCGCGAAGGCCGACGGCCACATGGGGATACTCATCGGAATCGAAGGCGGGCACCTCATCGAAGACTCGCTCGACGTTCTCCGTGAGTTCCACGAACGTGGAGCGATGTACTTGACGCTCACCCACGCGATGCACACGAGCTGGGCCGACTCCTCCGGGGTCCACGAGGACTTGCCGCCGCGGCACGGCGGGCTGACCGACTTCGGGCGCGAGGTGGTGCGCGAGTTGAACCGTTTGGGGATGATGGTGGACGTCTCGCACGTCTCCGACGGAACCTTTTGGGACGTCCTGGGAACGTCGTCGGCGCCCGTCATGGCCTCACACTCCTCGTGCCGCGCTGTGTCACCCCATCGTCGGAACCTGAGCGACGAGATGATCCGAGCGATCGCCGGGACCGGCGGCGTGGTGCAGATCAACTTCGCGGCCGCCTTCGTGGATCCCACCTTTCCGCCGATCGACCCCAAGGTCATAGAGTACTGGTCGACGAGGGGCGGGTTCGAGAAAAGTCCGTACGCCGGGCACGACACGCCCTTCGATATCCTCGTGGATCACTTCGACCATGCCCTGCGGCTGGTGGGGCCTGACCACGTCGGGATCGGCTCTGACTTCGACGGGGTCGGGGCGCTGCCGCGTGGAATGGAGGATTGCTCGAAGCTCCCCTCCCTCACCGCGGCTCTGTTGCAACGCGGTTACTCGGAAGAGGAGTTGACGAAGGTTCTGGGGGAGAACATGCTGCGGGTGATGAGCGAGTGCCATGCAGTGGCACGTCGATGGCACTTGGAAGCTCGCCCCCTCACCCTGCCCTCGGACCCTCCCTCCTCGGTCGGCTCGTCTGACCCCCCAGGGGAGGAGAGGGGTTGCCAATCGTTGGCCTATGCCGTGCGGGCGGTCGCACGTGAAGCAGGTTACGACATCGACCCCGACGACTTGAACGCGGCGATGGCATGGTCCTGGATGATCTGCGCGAACCCCGACGAAGCGGACATCGGCTTGTGGTCGATGTACGCCCGCGACGCCTTTTTGATCGAGGCCGGTCGGCTGTTTGGGATGCAGATTCGTGAGATCCATCCCCCTGAGGCCGCCCGGGGATTGGAGGCGTCCGCCGAGTTTGACCAGCATTTTGACGCCAGCTACCGGCCCTTGATCCTACGTGCGCTCGAACACGGTCAACCCGTCCTTGCCTGGCAAGGTTGGCCGGGCGAACACATGACGTCCTGGGGCGTCCTCGGCGAATCGTGCGACGAGGGCGTGGGTTTTCGCGGAATGACTCTTGCGTCCGATGCGGAGTTCGCGTCCCCGTCGCTTCGTACCCTCGTGCGCCCGCCGATTCAAGTCTATGTCGTGGAGCGGATCACCCCTCGGGTCCCGCGCGACGTTGAACTCCTCGACGCTGCGTTGAGCCACGCGCGGATTGTGCTGGGGAATCAACGGAACAACCGGTTCGGGGTCATCACCGGCCCTGCGGCCATCGACGAATGGATCGCGCGACTCTGCCCCGCCAACCGAATCCCGAGGGCGAGCGAGGGGGCAAAGCGGCCGGTCGCTTGCGCTCCCGGTTCGGATCGGCACGCGGCGAGCGTCATTTCCAGCTGCGAATCGACGATCCGGTTCCTACAGCGGCATTTGCTCAACGCCCCGTCGGATCGGGCGAACACCGTCCGGGCGCTGCTCTCCGAGAGTCAAGCGATCGCCGACGCGATGCGCGGGTTCCTTCAGGCGATGGAAACAGACCGATCCAGCGCGGTCTCGACGCTCCTGGAGCGACTTTCGCAAGCCCGCTCCGCCGCCGTCCGAGCCTATGCCGTCCTGAACGCGCTCGCGCGGGTGTCACCATCGACCTTCGGTTAACGCCGTCGTGGTCGTCCAGGGGCAGCTACGCCACGGAGGCAAGCGGGCGGATGCTCTTGGTAAGCGTATCGAGGGTAGCGGGCTTGGCGAGGTCCAGCGGCAGGAACACCCCGTGGTTGTGGTCGCTGGCGAGGATGACCATGCGGTTGTGGAGCACGTCGTAACCCGTATCCTGCGGTTGGTGGCCACAGAGGAAATAATCGACATCCAGCAGTTCCCGAAGCGTCGTCAACACACCTTCGGTTTGATACCGCCCCCACACCATGGCGTGCGCCGAGCCGCCGTCGTTGAGGTCGTCGTCGCCCAGCACGCGCGACAGTACGGTCACGTCGAACCCGGGCAGTTCGCGCGGGCCGGGGAGCGAGTGCGAGAGAAAAACGCGATTCGGCGTTCGACCGGCGAGCGGGAAGGAGCGGATGAACTTGCACATCGCGGCGAGGACCTCGACCTCGCCCGCCCCGAAGGCCTCGCGCAGACTCTCCTCAAACGCGACCGTCACGACCCTCCCGTTCTTGCTGATCTCACTCCCCGTGACTTGGGCGAGTTCATGGTTGCTGAGGAGGAAGTGCACTTGATCGGGAGACTCGCATTTCCACCGCGCGGCGTCGAGCAGCAGTTCATGCGACGTATCCTTGGCGACTAGCGAGGGCACGTCCTCGTGGATCAACTCGTGGAGCATCACGTGGCGGGCGCCGAGATGTTTCAGATCACAGAACCGCTTGAGCTTCTCGAAGTTCCGCCGGTGGCCGTGCAAGTCGCCGGTCATGACCACTTGCCCGTAGTTGGGGAATACCAACAGCGACCCGCGCAACAACGGGTCCTCGCGATTCAGCCGGGCGGCTTCGAGGAAAATTTCGGCGGCGCGGGCGCTGTCGTTCATTCGCCCCCCTCAACGGAGCGGACGGTCTTGTCGTTGACCTGGAGGGTCCCGCCGCCGGGCGATGCCGGCGCCGCCGCGTGACGCTCGGCGCGAACGGTCTCGCGGTACTTTCGCCACTGCTTCTGCACGACCGCGAGCCTCGATCCCACCTGTTTCATGTCCGCCGGACGTTCGCCCGGGTTCTCCCGACAACACTCCATCACCAGGACGGACAGGGAGACGGGAATCTTATCGTTGAGTTCGACGGGAGCAATGGGTTTGTCGGAGGTGACCAGGCTGAAGCCGCCGCGGGCGTCGGTCCCGCGGATCGCCGTGGGGTACTTCTCCGAAGTGAGCACCCAGTACATGGTCGCTCCGAGATTGAACACGTCGGTGCGCTGATCGAGGCGCAGGCGGCGCACCTGTTCGGGAGCGATGTAATCCGGCGTGCCTTGAATCCGTTCCTTGCGGTGATGGATGGGGCAGGCTTGGCCGAAGTCGATCACCTTCACGACGCCTCGCGGGGCGAGCATGATGTTGGTGGGCTTGATGTCGGCGTGGACGTAGCCCGCGTCGTGCAGCGCGTCGAGGCCGGCCGCGATCTTGCGGAACAGCGTTAGGAATGTGTTGAGCCGGTTCGGCCGGGCTTTTTCGAGGTTCAGCCCGTCCACCCAATCCATCACCAGGTACAGCTCCCGCACGGCGAGGAATCGGCGCACGCGGTGCAGATGGAAGCTGTGACGCAGGTAGGCATGGCTGATCTTGCTGCTGACCGCGAACTCGTTCTCGGTCTGATCCAGAAAGCGGACGTCGTCGGGCGAGTCGCGGACGACCTGCTTGACCGCGTAGGTCTTGCCGGACTTTAGCTCGACGCCGAGCATGATCTTGGACCCGGCCCCGACGCCGATCTGCTTGGTGATCCGGTATCCGGGAAGAGGGTCGCTCACCAGGTCATCCTCGAGGCCGCTCGGTCACATCCGATTCGGCGCCACAACTTCTTACAGGTTCCCGTGATCGCAAGTCCGCTTGGACCGACCTGATCCATGCCGCCATTCCCCACCCGTCGGCCGGCAACGCAGGCCCGAGGCAGCGGCGCCATCCCCAGGTTCGCTCCGGCCCGCTGAGGCCACCAAGAATAGCGGCTTCCCGCAGGTGGGACTACCGCTCAAGGACGACTCGTTCAGCGTTCGGGGCGCCGGGCGATAGGTCCGATATCGCCGATCCCGCCGCGGCAGCGTCATCGGGACTCGTGGCAAGCCGTCCGGTGGGCTGGCGAACTCGCGGGGCAGCGTCTAAAAGCATCGTCGTCAACCGGAAGGGGCCAAAGGCGCGCAACAATGAGAGCGATGGTTCTACGTCAACCGATGCCGGTCGCGAACCGTCCGCTGACGATGGTCGAGGTTCCCGATCCGCAGCCGGCGGACTTGGAGGTCCTGGTTCGCGTCCACGCGTGCGGAGTCTGTCGGACGGACCTGCACGTCGTCGAGGGCGATTTGCTGGTTCGGCGATCCCCGGTGATTCCCGGACATCAGGTCGTCGGAACGGTGAGCTCCTTGGGATCGCACTGCCGGCGCTTCCAAATCGGCGACCGCGTCGGCGTCGCCTGGTTGCATCGGACGTGCGGAGCGTGCGAGTTCTGCGGACGCGATGCGGAGAATCTGTGTACCGAAGCCGAGTTCACCGGCTGGACCGTCGATGGCGGATACGCGGAGTGCGTCCGCGTGCCAGAAGCGTTCGCCTATCGACTCCCCGAGGGCTTGGACGAGGGCAAGGCGGCGCCGCTGTTGTGCGCGGGCGTGATCGGCTATCGCGCGCTGCGCTTGAGCGGCATTCAACCCGGACAACGGCTGGGGCTGTACGGTTTCGGAGCGTCCGCGCACATCGCCATCCAGGTCGCCCGCCACTGGGGCTGCGCGGTGTACGTCTTCACCCGCCGTGAGACCAATCGACGACTGGCCCGCGACCTCGGGGCGGAGTGGACGGGCGACGCGTCGCAGGGATCGCCCGCGCGTCTGCACGCCGCGGTGGTCTTCGCCCCGGCGGGGGAGCTGGTGCCGGTCGCGCTCGAGGCCCTGGAACGGGGCGGCACGGTGGCGCTCGCGGGCATTCACCTGAGTCCGATCCCCGCGCTGGACTACACCAAGCATCTCTATCACGAGCGGGCCGTCCGCAGTGTGGCCAACGCCACGCGTAAGAACGCCGAGGAGCTCCTCGCCCTCGCCGCCGCGATTTCCATTCAAACGACGACCCGCAAATATCCACTGGAACGCGCCAACGAGGCGCTGCTGGACCTCAAGACCGGGAAGCTCACCGGTGCCGCCGTGCTGACTTGCTCGTCCTAGCGCTACAACGCTACGTTCCTCATCGGCGCCGATCGGGGTGCCTCGCTTTTCAGGCCGCTTGAGCGGCCTTTCGCCGCCGAAGGCGGCGTTTCAGGCCAGCCGTTTTACGGCTGGTAGCGCATCGACCCCAACGGCTTCTGTTCAGCCCGTTTCAACGGGCTTCCCAATCCGCGCGACAAGACAACTTAGCGTTGTAGTCCTGGCATCACGCCTTGTAAGTGCCGACTGGTGGCACACACCCGGTTCTCCTGTAGCTCGGGGCTATAGATTCACCACCAACGGTGTGGCCGGGCAGAGGGATTCAACTCGGCGCGGATCCACGGCAACGCCGAGTCCAGGGGCCTTCAATCGCGGCGGGCGGCCGGCATAGCCGAAGCGCAGTTCTTTCCGGACGACGTCGTCGCTCAGAAGGAACGACCCGAAACATCCTTCGGTCCAGGTGACGCCGGGGCAGACTTCGAGAAAGCGCAGGCCTGCGGCGGAGAGGATGCTGGTCTCGCCGACCATGCAGCCCAGCTGGATGCGGACCTTTTCGCGCCGCGCCAGGGCGGCCAGGCGGAGAGACGGGAGCAACCCGCCGCACTTGCTGATGCGGATGTTGAAGCCGTCGGCCACGCCGAGTTGAATGAGCCGTTGAGCGTCGTCGATCGTAATGAGCGATTCGTCGTGGACGAAAAGGCGAGCCGCGGCATGAGCCTGACCTGCGGCATTCATCCCGCGGGTCACCTCCGCCCGCGCCGCCGTCACGAGGTCGCGAAGTTCCTCTTCCCTTCCTCGCGGCAGCGGTTGCTCCACGGCGCAGATCGGGGCGTCGCGTGTCGCGGAGAGCCATTCGATGGCACTCTCCTTCGACCAGGCGCCGTTGGCGTCGACCCGCAGGGTCGCCCGGCCTTTCGCAAGCGGACGACGGAGGTAGTTCAACACGGCTTGGAGATAGTCCCGATCGCCCGGCGTGCCCACCTTCAGCTTGAAGTCCCGCAGGCCGCCCCAGTACATCAGCCGGAGTTGCCGCACCGTCCGGGAAAGGTCATCGCTCGCCAGGACGCCGCTGAATCGGATTTGCCGGATGCTGCCGGGCGATCCGAAACCGGGTAGGCCCATCCATTGCACGACGGCGTCCATGTCGCGGTGATAGGCACGGAGCACCGCATCCAGTAGCGCCAGTTCGACGGCGGCTCGGGCGGCCGGCATCAGCCGGACGTCGTCGCCCCACGGCAAGGCCTCGATCGCCTCCAACGCCTCGGGGAACGACTGCGGATGAAAGCCGATGAGAAACGGAACAAACGTAGCCTGGATTCCGTGGACCACCGACTCGACGGTCTCTTGGGTCACGTAGGGACGGGGCAGGGTCTCGCCGTAGCCGACGATGCCGTTGGTCAACTCCACGGCCACCACGACGGGATCGGCATGGTCTCGTTGCGACGCGGCGTGGGTCACTCGCCCGCGAAGCGGAATCGAAAGCGGAAAAACGCTTACCCGATGAACGACAACCGCACGCATGGGCGGTCATGGTAGGGCAAACACTCAGAACCGGCACAACTGACGTTATCGACACCGCTGCGCGGCTGTCTCCGTTGCGGTCGGGGTCGGCATGCTGCTCGCCGGCGCGCGGGTCAGTTCCCGCACGCAAACGCGCGTTGGAAGGCCGCGAGATCGCGAAGGTCCACGTCGCCGTCTTGATCGAAATCGGACCCGGCGCATTCCGCGGGGATCGCGGCGTGAGGGCCCGGGCCGGTCACGCAGGAGGTGAACGAACGGAAGTCGATCAGATCGGCGTCGCCGTCGCCGTCGAAATCGCCGGGCCCGATCGGTCCGATGTAATCGACGTAGGCCGATCCTGACGCATTGCCCGCCTCGTCACTCATCGGCGCTCCGAAGACGGCCCGGTCGCCGAAAAGACCGACGGACCATCCGAACCCATCCTGCGCCGCACCGTCTGCGGCGGTCAGCGTCCGATCCAAGCTCCAGGCGGCGCCGTCGAAGCGGAACAAATGGGCCGCGCCCGGGGTCGCGCTGGAGTCCAAGTCCCCCGGCTCGCCGATCAACAAGGCCTGGCCGGAAAGCGAAACTGAATGCCCGAACCAATGGAACAACGCCTCCGTCGGCGGCAGAAGCTTCTGCCTCTGCACCCAGGTGGCGCCGTTCCAGGTGAACACATACGCCGAGCCGGAGTCCGTCCGCGTGCCGTTGTCGAAGGGTGCTCCGATGACGGCCGTGTCGCCGTCTAACATAACGGACGAGCCAAACCCGTCCCCATCGTGTCCGTCGTCCGCAACCAGCTTCTGCTGCTCAACCCAGGTCGTGCCCGTGAAATGGAACCGATGGACGGCCCCAGCGTAGGTGTCGGTGGTGGAGGCGAAAGGGTTGCCGACCAGCACCGTCTCGCCGCGGACGCTCACGGCCTGCCCAAAAAAGTCGAAGTCGTCCGCATCGGGCGCGAACAGCTTTTGCTCCCGCGCCCACCGCTTCCCGTCAAAGCGAAAGACGTAGGCCGCACCCGACTTCGTCCCATGTTCATTATCCTCGTCCGCCCCGACGACGATCACGTCCCCGTCCAGGGCGACCGCCGTTCCGAACTTCACCCTCGACGGGGCCGGATCGGGAGGCAGTTTCTGCACGAACCCCCAGTCGTTTCCGTCGAAGTGGTACACGTAGGCCGCTCCCGCCCCGCCGTCGCTTCCCACCGCGCCGATCACCAGCCGGTCTCCCTCGACGGCGACTGCGGTTCCGAACTCGTCACCGGCGATGACTTCCTCCGGGACGAGTTTTCGATCGACGACCCACGAGGAGCAGTCGCGTCGCAGCAAGTACGCAGCCCCGGCGTTCGCCCCGTTCTCATCGTCCTGGGGCGAGCCGACCACGGCCACGTTCCCCCACACGCTCACCGCGGACCCGTACCCATCGCCTTCGTCCAGCCCGTTCGGGACTACTTGGATCGGCGCGCCGCTCGCGCCGATCGCCGCGCCGAGCGACAAACCAATTCCGGCGAGTCTGCTCGCTCTACGATGCTTCATGCTCCTCGGCCCCCGTCCCACGTCCGGTGTGTGCCGCTGACCTGAGCCACGCCTTACCCATAATAGCCCCGAGTAACGCGATAACCCAATCGTGATAACGGACCGTTGCGTTGCCGCGCTCACGCGATCCCCGAGGCTTGCTCCGGCACGTGGTCGCCGACCTGTTGACTCCGGCAGGGCCTTATCGTAGGATTTATCGGCAAAGCAAGCGCTTGTTAGGGTGCTTGGAGCCGATGATGACCGAGGCCACGGTTCAGCGACGTGACGAACTCTTGTTGGCTGCGGAACGGCTGTTCTCGGAGCGCGGCTACGAGGCCACCAGCGTGCGCGATATCGCCGACGCCCTGGCGATCAAGGCCGGCAGCCTCTACTCCCACATCGCCACCAAGGAGGATCTTCTGTGGGAGGTTCTGGGTCGTGCGGCGGATCGCTACTTTGAGGCCGTCCAGCCGATCGTCGAATCCGACCTCGTCACCGTCGAGAAACTTCGCCGGCTGATCGCGGCTCACGTGCGGGTCATCACCCAAAGTGCTTCGGCGGCCGCAGTCTACACCACCGAATGGCGGCACCTGACCGAACCGAGGCGAAGCGAGTTCGCGGCGCGCCGCGATGCCTATGAGCAGATCGTCCGCGGATTGGTCCACGATGCAATTCGCCAAGGGAGCTTCGGCGACGTCGATGAGAAGTTCGCCACCCTCTTGATTCTCTCGTCGATCAACTGGGTCTATCAATGGTACCGCCCCGACGGCCCCATGACGCCGGAGGAGATTGCAAGACGGATAACGGACCTGTTGTTCAATGGCCTACGCCGTGGGGGAGGATGAAGGAATTGTCAATTGCCAATTTCCAATTGCCAATTTGCACGCGATGGTTTCTTAATTGGCAATTGGAAATTGGCAATCGACAATTGGTATGGAGATGTGGCAATGGTCGTCGCAGTTGAGAAGAGTCTTGGCGGATTGTCGTCGGCGGAGTACGAGCGGAAGCTGGCGGGTTTCGAGGCGCGGATCAATCGCGGCGACAAGGTTGAGCCGGCCGACTGGATGCCGGATGAATATCGCCAACAACTGATCCGCCTGATTCACGTCCACGCCAACAGTGAAATCTGCGGAGCGCTGCCGGAGGGAAAATGGATTCCGCACGCGCCGACCTTCAAACGAAAGCTCGCCCTCTGTGCGAAGGTCCAGGACGAAGTCGGCCACGCACAGTTGCTCTATCGCGCCGCGGAGACCTTAGGCCGTAGTCGTGAACAGATGATCGAGGAACTGATTACCGGCAAGGCCAAGTTCTCCAACGTATTTCACTATCCGGCGGAGACCTGGGCCGATGTCGCCATCATCGCGTGGTTGATCGACGGCGCCGCGATGATCAATCAGACCATGATGGCGGAAGGATCATACGGGCCCTACGCCCGGGCGTTGAAACGCATTTGCCATGAGGAAGCGTTTCACATGAAACATGGCTATGAGATGTGCGTCGTGCTCGCCGGGGGAACCAAAGTCCAGCGCGACATGTTGCAAGACGCCCTGAACCGCTGGTGGGCGCCGATCATGATGTTCCACGGGCCGTCGGATAGGGAATCCACACACACCGGCCTTCTCGTCCGCTGGCGCGTGAAACTCAAAACCAATGACGAACAGCGACAACAGTTCCTCCGGCAGTTTGTCCCCAAGATGCTCGACCTGGGATTGAGAATACCCGACGAGGGACTTCATTATGACAAAGAGACAGATACTTGGAATTACACAGAACCTGACTGGGAGGAACTCAAGCGCGTGGTTCGCGGCGGCGGACCGGTGACACACGAGCGACTGGAGGCCCGGCGCCTCGCCCACCAAGACGGCCAGTGGGTCCGCGAGGCCCTAGCCGCCGCGGCCGCCAAGCGACCGATTCCGATGCCGCCGAGTAATTGATTGTTGATTGCCGATTTTCGATTCTCGATTGAGAGGAAGCAATGATTCGACCGGAAGATGCCCGAAAGCATCTGGACAAGCGTCCGTTTGAAGCATTTCGCATTTGCCTGACGGATGGCCAAACGTACGACGTTCGCCACCCTGACTTATGCGTGGTCGATCGGTCGACGATCTACGTCGGCGTGCCTGATCCAAGACGACCGGGTGTGGCGATGGACGTACATCACTGCGCGCTCGTCCACATCGTGCGGTTTGAGCCGCTGAACGCGCAGCGGCGACACTCGCCGCGCGGGAGGAATGGTCGTAAGGGTTAGGAGGAAGCCGGGAACCAAAGGCGGGCAGAGCCCGCCCTACATGATGACTGACACGCAGTGGAAAGTGTTTGAAGTGTTTCATCAGCAGACGCGCGGCGAGCCGCACGTGCATGTGGGATCCGTCCACGCGCCGGATGCCGAAATGGCTCTCGTGCTCGCTAAGGAACAGTACTGCCGGCGGCAGGCGTGCGTGAATCTATGGGTCGTCCCGGCGGAGGCGATCCTGGCCACGGCCTATGAGAATGACGACATCTTCGAGCGGGGAACGGACAAGAGCTACCGGGAGTCATGGGGATATAAGACACCAAAAACAACAAGCCACGGAGCCACGAAGCCACGAAGCCACGAAGAAAGGTAGCCACGGAGCCACGAAGAGCAAGAGAAACGGCATGGGAGAGATCAAGACATTCCGCGACCTCATCGCATGGCAGAGGGCGATGCAGCTTGCCAAGGAGGTCTACAAGGCGACCTCCTTGATCCCCGATAGCGAGCGGTTCGGACTGACTTCGCAGATGCGGCGTGCAGCTGTCTCGATCCCTTCGAATATCGCCGAAGGACACGGACGCCAAAGCCTTCAGGACTATATTCGGTTCCTAAAGACGGCGCGCGGCTCTCTCATGGAATTGCAGACTCAGATGCTCTTGGCTCAAGACCTCGGTTTCATTCGCTCCGCTGGGGAGCTGACTGATCTTCTGAGCGAAACGGATCGAGTTCTGCAAGGCCTCATTCGAAGCCTAGAGAAGATGCAATTGGAACCACACGGCAAACGATCATGACTATGAGCGCCCCGCACGAAACCGTCATCTCGGTGTTTGCAAACGATCCGCCGATTGTCCGCTCCCTTCGTGGCTTCGTGGCTTCGTGGCTCCGTGGCTGTCTGGAATAGACTATGGCATTCCAAACACTCGACTCACTAGCCGGCATCACCCGCGAGGCTGTCATCAATCTTCTTTATCGTCTGGCCGACGATGAACTGGTCATCGGTCATCGCAATTCCGAGTGGACCGGCCACGCGCCGATCCTGGAGGCGGATATCGCGTTCTCGTCGATGGCCCAGGATGAAATGGGCCACGCACAGGCCTACTACAGTATGCTGCACCGACTTGGCGAACGCGACCCCGATACACTGGCGTTCGGCAGGAAGACCCGGGAGTTTCGCTGTGCGTCGTTGGTATGTCTTCCGAAGGGAGATTGGGGATTCAGCGTCTTGCGGCAATTCCTCTATGACGCTGCCGAGACGGTCCGGCTTACGGCATTCGCAAACAGCACTCTAGTCCCTCTCGCCCAACTGGCCGGTAAACTGCGGGGCGAGGAGAAATACCATTTGATGCACGGGCGGACCTGGGTCCTGCGCTTGGGCAATGCCACCGGGGACAGTCACCGAAAAATGCAGGCCGCCCTCGACTTCGCCTATCCTCATGCTCTGGGACTGTTTGAGCCGACCGAATATGACGAACCGCTGGCCCAGGCGGGGATCAGTCCGCGCGAGGAGGAACTCAAACGCCAATGGGAATCCGCCGTCGCTCCTGTTCTAGCCGATGCCGGGCTCACGACGCCGGATGGAGTCGAACCCGTTTACGGGGGGCGCGTCGGACGGCATCCGGACGCGCTGAAGGAGCTGCTCGACAAGATGCAACTGGTCTACAACATCGACCCGACTGCGAAATGGTAGAGGAAACGCCAAGACGTCGAAACGTCGAAACGCCGAAACCGGCGCGTGGGACCAATTGTCGAATGCCGAATGGCGATTGTCGAATGGAAGGATCGGATCAGGGAATCGGCATTCGACATTCAACAATTCGTCGATCGCCGCCATCTGGTGCGTACTGGAGGCCGTTGTTGATGCCGAGATTCTTGTAATCAATGTGGTCGAGATGGGCATGATTGCCGGTGTTGACGTGAAGGGCGACTGTGTTGCCATCGACGTGACGCCCGCTTTCGTCGGCTGCCCGGCCCTCGATGTAATTCGCGAGAACATTCGCACCGCGGTTTCCGCGGTCACGCCCGCCCATGTGACCGTGAACGTCGTGGTCGATCCGTCCTGGACTTCGGATCGCATCAGCGCGAACGGTCGAGAGAGTTTAAAAGCCTTCGGCCTCGCCCCCCCGGGCCAATGCTGCTCCGGCGGATCGGTCCAGACGCTGGAGCGCACTCCCTGCCCTTATTGCAACTCGCTCGATACGGACCTGGAATCCGTCTTCGGTCCCCCACTGTGCCGTTCCATCCATTACCGCCGCAGTTGCTTGCAGGCTTTCGAGCACTTCAAGGCCGTTTGACGATTCTCCGACCCCCCGATCCGCCGCCAGCGTCGATCGAGGGTGTCGGGTCGATGAGCCGATTTACGGGGTCTCGATTCCCCCTCCGTAAGTTCCGTAGGGCATGTCATCGACATGCCTTCGTCATGGAACGCCGCAAACGGAGATGGTGACGGCAGGTCAACGACCTGCTGCCCTACCCGGCTGCGCCACGGTTGCCGGCGGGCGGTATTTCGTCTCGTTGACATGCTCATCCGGCAGAGCGAAAAAAGTGCCAGAAACATTACTGATGATTGGGATGTTCACAGAGCCTGCTGGTGCGATTCCGCCTTCGGCGGATTCTCGCGCCCACCCTGGCGGGAATCCCCTCCCGCAAACTCGCAGGATTGGAATCCTGCGAACCGTGCGTGCGAGATCGCACGAGCAATGCCGATACCGAGGCCATTGTCAGCGGGGCGGCGGGCGGCGTGAAATGCGGGGCCGGGCGGGTCGCGGCGGTGCCGATCCGCGCTCTGAATGGCCCCGCGCTTGCGCTTGGGGTTCGGATGGGTCGTGTCGCTCGCGCTCCCCGCTCGGATTGGCCCCGCGCTTGCGCCTTGGGGTTCGGATCGCGCTGGCGGCGCGGATCGGAAGCTACCGGGCGTCGCCGATGAGGTAGATGCGGTTTTTTCCGGCGCGTTTGGCGGCGAGCAAGGCCTCGTCCGCACGCTGGAGCAAGGCCTCCGGCGTCGTAGCGTCCCAGGGGTAGGTCGCCAGGCCGCCGCTGAGCGTGAGCCGGCCCTCGGCCTCCGGGCCGAGGCGGGAGAAGCGCTGGGTGCGAAGGGCCTCCTTGACGCGGTCGAGGACGGAGAGGGCACACTGCGGATGTTTAGAGCCGGCCGTTCGCGGCCCTTCGGGGTCCCAGAACACCACCGCGAACTCGTCCCCGCCGTAGCGGGTGACGATATCCTGCGTGCGGCAGTGCTTGCGGAACAATTCGCCGGTCACGCGGATGATCTCATCCCCCGCGTCGTGCCCGAAGCGGTCGTTATAGCTCTTGAAGTCATCGAGGTCGAAGAACAGCGCGGTCACGGGGAACTGCTCGGCCTGGGCGCGGGCGAGAATAGTTTTCAGTTCTTCGCGGAGGAAGCGTCGATTGGGTAGGCCGCTGCATTCATCGGTGACGGCGAGCCGCCGCCATTGGCGCTGCTTCGACGCGGCCGCGAGGATGTGGCTCACCACTGCGGAATAGTGCGTCAGCTTCTGGGCATCGTCCAACGTGTAGGGACGATCGACTCGCTCGGCGACGGTCAACTGCCCGATGACGCCGGTTTCCGCGGTCAACGGAGCGCTGAGCACGGGCCGGGTCACGGCCTCGCCGCAAGTCGCGGCCGCACCCTCCACGACCACCGTCGCGCCGCGGGCGTCGAGGGCGGTACGGATCAAGGCCGCCAGCTTTTCGAGAAGGGCCATCGGCTTGGCATTCAGGCCGGCCAGGGCGGCGCTGAGCAGGGTCAGTTCCTCCATCGAGGCGGCGGGCGGAGGCAGCGGCGCTGGGGCGGAACGCAGACGAACGTATCCGACGGCGGCGTCGATCTCCTCGCCCTGCAAAGGGAAGAGGATGTAGTCGTCGGCGCCGCTTTTCACGGCCCGTCGGGCGATCGGCTCGGCATCGGGCGAGCAGCATAAGACGACTCGTGCAGCCGCCCCGGCGGCTTCGCGCAGCCCGGCTACGGCATGGTCCAATGGAGCGGCGGAAGCGTCCACGCAAGCCAGCACGGCCCGCGCCGGTTTGCGGGCAAGCTCGGCGATCCCGGACAGATAGGTGTCGCAGCAGGTCACCTCCCAACCGGGATAACGCGCACGGAGGTTCTCGATCCAACGCCGTGGCTGGTCGGAGCTTGGTGCAACCAGCAAGAGTCGTTCGGGGTCGAGCGGATCGGCGGCCACGGCAACCTCTGCGTTCACGGGACACCCCGCGTCGACTCATCGTCGTAGGGCCGGCGGGCTTCCGATTCGTCCGGGGCGATCGCGGCGATGTCGTCACTCATCAGCGCCCGCAACTCCTCCTCGGTCAAAAGCGGCTCGAACGACACCGATCGGGGCGAGGGTCGACCGAGGGAAGGCGACGGTTCCGGTGCGGGTTCGCGAGCGTTCGGTGCGACGCGCGCCGGTCGGTCGCCGTAGCGCAGCCACGGCACGCGAGCCGGTTTCCGCAGGTCCTCCTCGGTGGCGCGAATCGGTTCCGTCGGAGTCGGGGGGCTCGCGGGCGGCCTAGGCGTTCCATCACCCTCCTCGCGCGGGGGCGGGGGAACTTGCCCCATCGCTGAGGCGGGCGCACCGCCCGTCAGTTCCGCAAGGAGGTCCGCTGTGGCCGGGCCCTTGGCGCCGAGTTCGATCGCCTTGGCGATCCGTGCCTCTGCGCGGCCGCTGCCATAGACATAAACGCTCACGTCCTTGCGCATTCGCGCAACGATGGAGAAGAACTCGAACTCCGGCGTCGTGAGGCCGTCGAGGCACACAATCACCGCCCGCGGCGGGTTCGACGGCGGGCGAAGGATGCGCGCCAGACCGCGATACACGTCCCCGCACCCCTCCACCTCGATCGGTAACGACGCCAGGAACTCATCGATCGACGAGTGACACGACCCCGACTCCGGCGACGTCGGCGGATCTGGACGGATGTGCAAAACAGGATGCCGTAGGCTGTTCGATGCGTCGGCCACGACTCGGCTCACTCACGCACCGCAAAACGCGCATGCGCAGAACTCCCCTTTCTTTCGAGTGTAGCGGCGTGTCCTGCGGGGGTCAACGTATTTCGGAAGGGCGTGGCGCGTTGAACTTGTGCTGAGTCCCGCCGGCCGTTATTCGGACTAGGTGTTTCATTGGGTATTCGCGGCTTTTGTTCTGTTCCAACGTTGACCGGCACGGGTTACGATAGACGATAAGAATGGAGGCGCGGCGTGAGGAGCATCAAACGAACGGCGCGCCGGGGCGGGAGAAACCATCAACATGGCCAATGCCAAGATCGTGCTCGTGGGTCCGGGCGAGCTCGAATTGATCACCGAGCTCTACAACGAGGTCTTCAGCCCACGGACCGACGTGGAGTTCTTCCGCCGCCGCTTCCGCGGTCGGCACAACGTGACCATGATGGTGGCGATGATGGACGAGCGCCACGTGGGGTTCATCATCGGCTTCGAGTTGATGCCTTCGACGTATTTTAGCTGGATTTGCGGCGTCCATCCCGAGTTCCGCCGCCTGGGCGTCGCCACGCAGCTCATTCGAGCCCAACAGGCCTACGCCCAGGAGCACGGCTACGGGACCATGCGTTTCGAGTGCAATAATCAGCACCGCCCCATGCTGCTCGCTGCCATCCGTGAAGGGTACGACCTGGTGGGCATCCGCTGGGACACGACCAGCGGCAACAATGTGGTCATCTTCGAAAAAGACCTGCGCTAACCGGCGGGTCCCGGCGCGCCGGGACTTTCGTCGCAAGCCGTGATGTGCGAACGGTCGATATCGGCAGATATCATGGAGTCCCGTCCGCCACCGCCCGCGCTCGCCCTCCTCGCCGGTGAACGAAACCGCGCCGCCGACGCCGCGCTGTTGGAGGCCTTGCCTGACCTGGAGTCGCACGCCCGATCCGCAGCCGTGGAGATCCTCGTCCGACGCGCCCATGCCCCGACCCTCGCCGCTCTCGTGTTGCGCTTCGGCGATTACGACGAGGACCTGAAGAGTGTGGTCAGTCGGCGAATCGGCGGACTGCACGCCGCAACGCGGGCCGCGATCGTCTCCCCGACGGTCGAGGATCGCGCTGGCGCCATCGAATTGATCCGCGACAGCGGGGAGGGGAAGCTGGCGTATCTGTTGGCCGACGCCGTGCGCTCGACGTGTCGCCGGACCCGCGAGCTGGCGGCGGGTGCCCTGCACGGCATGACCGCCCGGATGCTCGATCGTCTGAACACGCAGCCTTCGCCGACCGACGCGTCGGTCGTCAACGCCCAAGCCGACGGCCTCGCGGAAGCCATCCGCACCGCCGTGCAACGCTGGGAACTCCACTTCCAACCCAAGGTTCTTGAGGCGGCCCTCTGGATGGCCGAACGAGTGGAGGCCGCGGTCCTCGAAAAGCTGCGAGAACCGCAATCCAAGATCGTTCACGTGCTGAGCGAGATGATCGAGGGCGCGTCCGACCCGCGGCTGGCCGGCGCGGTCCTTCGAGCATTGGCGGTTCCTCCCCTCCGCCCCGCGGCCGCACGGGCGATCACCCACGCCCGCAACCCCCTCTTCATCCGAGCGCTGGCGCGGCGGTGTTGGCTGCTCGCGGATCGCGAGATTGAACATGGCTGCCGATGGGTGTACGAGGGGCCTTGGGTCGATGATTGGCTGGGCGAGGTTCGAGAACTTGCGGACTCGGAGACCGCCGGCGTCGTCCGCTTCCTCGGGGCGATCGGCGGACCGCAGGAAAAGAGGATGGAGCGGTTCCGCACCCTGCTCGACACCCGCGGCGACGAAGTGCGACGGGCGGTGCTGTGGCAGGTCATCGACGACCCCGACAAGCCCGCGACCGATTTATTGACCATGATCGCGGCGCGGACCGGCGATGAGATCGCCGAGATCGCGGCCCGGGAATGCCGGCGACGTCACCGGGAGACGCCCGCTCGACCGGGCATCTGCGGCCAGGGGATTGCCGAAGGGCATGTGCGCGCGGCCAATGCTTTTGCGGCGTTTTTCGAGGGGTTCGACCGGCTTACACCTGTCGAGCGAACCAAGCTGGCCGCTGAACTCAAGGATGGCGTCGCCGATTTGGCCGGGCACATTCGTGCCAGGTGCGTCAGCGCAAGCCCCATCGAACGATGCCGCGCGGTACGCGTCGCGAAGGTCCTCGGAGTGCTCGACGAGATCGCCCAGGAGGTTCAACAGCTCGCTCACGACGGCGAAGCGGTTGTACGAAGTACCGCGGTGGGAGTGCTCAGCGACCTTCCCGGGCCGACGACCACACGAATCCTCCGCGACGCGGTGAACGATCCCGACGCCCGCGTGCAGGCCAACGCCGTCGAGGCGCTCGATCGCCTGAATGTCGAGGACAGGCTGCCCTACATCAAAGCCAAGCTCAGCTCACCGCATAGCCGGGTGCGGGCCAACGCCGTGCGAGCGCTGCTCCGTGTTGAGCTGCGGGAAGCGGGCGAGGTGCTGCTGGACATGCTCGAGGATCCGTCGCAGGCCCACCGCCTCAGTGCGCTGTGGGTGATCGAGCGGATGCGGCTTCGTTCCGTCCTGCACAGGATCGTCGAACTCAGTCACAGCGACCCGGACGAACGCGTCCGGCAGCGTGCCCAGCGCGTGTTCCGCGACCTTGGCGCCCAGGTCGCGCCTCGAGTAGGCTCGCCAGCCGCGACTGCCGGACGATCCGTGGGGCAAGTGGGGTCCGCGTGATGGCGCCTATTCTTCTCCAAGCCGACCGATTGCCGCTGTTCTACCAGGCGGTGCGCGAGCAATTCAACCAAGGAGGCACGCTCGGCTCGATCCTAGTCGTGCTCGCCGGCCTTGTCGCGTTGGTGTTCTTGGCTTATTTCCTGAACCGGTTGGAACAGAGAGCGACCGCGCATCCCGAACCGTCGGATGCGCAACGGCTGTTCCGTGATCTTGTCGTCCGATTGGGCCTCAACGACTCGCAACGTCACCTCCTGGATGCCGTGGCGAAAGACCTTCGGCTCAAGAATCCCACGGTGCTCTTGCTGAGCGAACGAGCGTTTGATCGCTATGTGCAGGAGTGGTCGGCGCGTCAAAAGGATCGCCCCCCGCTCGGCCCGGCGGAACGGGAGCAAATCGTTTCACGGATGCGTGGTCGTCTGTTCCCCGGCGGCGCGGGCTTCGTCTCCTCCGCCGATTGGGTCCGGTAGGCGCGAGGACATTGGCCCGCTCCTCCGGCTCGTCCGCCGACCGGCAAGGAAATAGGTATGCTGTCCCCCGATTAAACTGTGACTACCTGATCAAAATGCTGTTTCATAAACTGCTCCTTCGGTATTGCACTGGGATCCGTGTCCCGCATTCCGGGCATACTCCCGAAGTATTACCCTTAAGGTTATAGACGCAGACCCCACAGTATCCCCGCATGTACCTACGGCATCTTGCAACAGGGCCTCTCCACACGCTGATTGCGGGATACACGAGAACTAGACCGGCGGGGATCCAGACGGGAAGCACCGCGTCAAATACGGGGGCTTGTGCGGAAACAGGAGACTTCGCCGAAGATGACGGCCCAATGGGAACCAGCTGCGCTTGGGGAACTACAACCCAGCCGAAGGAGTAGTCCCCCTCCCCAATTCGCACTCGGCCCAAACTAGCCAGAAACGCTGGCGTTCCCGCTGCTGCAACGCAGAGCACCGCGTTGACGGCAGCGCGCCAGGCACTTGGGCGCCAAGCCTTCATCTCTTGTGCTGCCGAGGTTGTGGATTCCATTGTTCCGGGCGGGGCATATTACTCCCGCACAGACATTGTCCAGTTTGTGCGTCCACGATAAAGCGGAACTTATCCATCAGCCCGGTCGCCGTACCGGGCGGGGGCTTCACTGGTTCTATGCCCCGCAGTGTGATTGCCCAAACCCGACGCGGGTCTTGCCATTTCCCCATACGGGACCACAGGACATATTGGGCGATGAGCTGCTTTGCAGCTAAAGGGGCTCCTCCGCAACGCTGAACGGCGTCGATAGCGTCGATCAAGCTGATTCCCGGCGGATCGGCGGGGAAATCGTGATAGACCTCATTGCCAGACCTTCGCATCTGCTCTGAGGCGCTCTCGCCGCTGGGTTCGGCGGGCATTTCGGGCACGCCTTCCGGCCAACGCGAAGCTACACTCACTAACTGCCTACTCGCAGAATCGAACAGAACATCAATGGTTCGTGCAAACGTGTCATGGAACTCGGCCGGGGTAGATGGAAGATGGAGAGTTAAGTCCGGAATAGTGATCTTCCAAAGCGGGCGGGAAGTCACACGGTCGTGTAGAAAGGGCGTTCGATCGTTTTCAACTGTCACGAGTTTGGCGCTTCGTGGTACCTCCGAAGGTACTAGGCATCCAAGGTACTTCTCTGCTGACGCGAGCGCGACCTCTTGCTCCTCAGGAGTTGAGGGCCATTGGACGTCGTGGACGGCTGAGCCGACTGGGTCATCTGCTTTCGGACCCTTTTGTTCCTCAGGTGCATCCCGCAATCCAAGACCGAAAACGCACAACAGAACCAAGAATAGTCGTTCGGAACGCCGAAGAGATTGCTTTCTCATAGTTAGCTCCCCAAAGACCTACGGGAACTTATCCCAAACCCTAAACGCAGTTGACGACAGCCATTCAAAACCCCATTCAAGCGAGCCCGGCGTCGCAGGTTTGAAGTAAACGTTTGCAGGAAGCAGCGACGCAGAAACGTCGGTGCTCCAATTCAGGGATACTCGAAGGTCGTAGAACTCACACTTGGACTGCTGTGTGCCGACCATCTTGTCCTCCATGTTCAGCAGTTCGGTCCCCCACTGCGCAAATGTGCCCGTTGTATTAATCCACGCCGCGCTTGCAAAACTGTGAAAGTATAGTCCATCAAGGTCATATACCCAGCGGCCAAAGAGCGGCGTGGCCTGCCAAACCCTATAGGTGTGCGTGCCCTCAGGGGGCGCCCCGTCGGGGTCCCAGAAGATATCTCGAAAAGCTGCAGCGGGAGTTCCGTAAACCGTTTCTGCATAAACACCGTCCATTGGAAAGAATGTCAACGGGGCCTTTGTTCTCGAATATCCCATTTGTGCCCAAATGAGGTACTCGTCCGGTGTATTAGGGCTGTACCGGTGAGCAACGGTAACATGGGCATTGCTTAGTCCATAGCCATAAAAGTCCCAATCATCGAGCTCGCGTCAATAGGTGTGTAAAAGCATTCAGGCGGCATCCTTCCGATTCTTTCGTTTCGACTCGCGTACGCCGTCCACAAAGCGCACGTTCTGGTACACGTCCTTCATCAGGTGCGGGGCATTGAGTTTGCGGAACCG
>JAZDHF010000111.1:0-3855 GCA_043806315.1 Planctomycetota bacterium
ACCCACCATCCCGACCATCGGCGTCGGGTCCACGGCGCCTTTGGGATTCTCATTGTAGAAACTCACATTGCCGCTGATCACAGGTGTTTCAAGGGCGCGGCAGGCGGCCGCGAGCCCCTCGATGCATTTCTGGAACTGCCAATAATTCTCCGGCTTCATGGGGTTGCCAAAATTGAGGCCGTCGGTGATCGCGAGCGGCCGGCCGCCGGCACAGACGACATTGCGCGCCGCTTCGGCGACGGCCAGCATGGCGCCCTGATAGGGGTTCAGGTAACAGTAACGGCCGTTACAATCCACGCTGAGGGCGAGCGCCTTGCGGGTCCCTTTGACCGCAATGACCGCCGCATCCGACCCCGCGCCCACGAGGACGGCTTCCTTGTCCTGATAGGTAAAACTCCGATAAGCGGCCTCTTTGCTGGCAATCGTGGGGGAATCAAGAAGCGCGAGCAATGCGGTGTTGCAGTCTGTAGGCTCTGGAACCTGTTCAAGCGCGAGGCTTTGAGCTTCTCTTAAGTAAGCAGGCTCCTGGGTCGGGCGATCATAGAGCGGCGCGTTGTCAGTAAGTGCCTTTGCCGGCACCTCGGCCACGACCTTTCCGTTTTCCTTCACACGGACCATGCCGTCCGGGGTTACGAATCCGATTTTTGCGACGGGAACGTCCCATTTCTTCAGGACCTCGATCGCTTCGCCTTCCTTTCCTTCTTTCAAGATCGCGAGCATTCGCTCCTGCGATTCGGAGAGAAGAACTTCATAAGGCGTCATCTTCGTTTCGCACTGCGGGACCAACGCCACATCGAACTCGATCCCCGTGCCCCCGCGCGAGGCCGTCTCGCAGGTCGAACAAATAAGCCCTGCGGCGCCCATATCCTGCATCCCGGCCACAAGCCCTTTTTCGATCAACTCCAGGCACGCCTCCCTCAAGCGTCTTCCAATCTCGGGATTGCCGATCGCGACCGCGCTTGAAGAGGAAGAAGATTCTTCCGTGATCTCCTGCGAGGCGAAGCTCGCGCCCCCGACCCCATCCCGCCCCGTGTCGCCGCCGATATAGTAAACCGTTTTCCCCGCGCCCGCCGTGGTCCCCCGCACGATATCCTTCTGATTCACGATCCCGACAACAAAGGCGTTCACCAGGGGGTTTCCCTCGTAACTTTCATCAAAATAAGTTTCGCCGCCCACGGCACTGACCTCGGCCTTGTTCGCATAATGCGCGAGCCCGCGGATCACTTCCTTGAATAGATATTTCACTTTTTCATTATCAAGACTGCCGAAGCGGAGCGCGCCCAAAACCGCGACGGGTTTCGCGCCCATGGTGAAAATATCCCGCAGACATCCGCCGATCCCGGTGGCCGAGGCCTCAAACGGCTCGACCGCGGAAGGATGATTATGGGACTCCATCTTGAACGCGACGCCAATCCCGTCCCCGATATCCACAACGCCTGTATTTTCTTCGCCGGCGCCGACCAGCACCTGTCTTCCCTTTGTGGGGAAGAGCTTGAAAAGTTTCCTGGAGTTTTTATAGCTGCAGTGTTCCGACCACATTGCAGAGAAAAGTCCGAGCTCCGTAAAATTCGGATCGCGCCCGAGAAGTTTCTGGATCATGGCGTATTCTTCTTTTGTGAGCCCCAGCTTTTCCGCCATGCCTGCATCCACCTTCGCTTCGGTATCTATCGTCATGGTTCACTCCTTATTGGAAAGAGGGAATGATGGAATACTGGAATATTGGAATGTTGGTTACGGCCACGGAAGACAACCCATCATTCCACCATTCCATCATTCCACTCCTCAGTGCTTGAAATGCCGCATCCCGGTGAACGCCATGGCGATGCCGTACTTGTCGCAGGTGGCGATGACCTCCTCGTCGCGCTTCGAGCCGCCGGGCTGCACGATGTAACGGATGCCGGCCTCGGCCGCGTGCTGGATGCTGTCGGGGAACGGGAAGAACGCGTCGGACACCAGCACGCTGCCGCCCAGAAGCGCACTGGCGAATTCCTTGGGCGACTGGCCGTAGTGGTTGGTCCGGTACATTTCGTCCATGTTCTCCATCGCCTTGGTGATGGCCAGCTTGCGCACGGCGTCGACGCGGTTGGGTTGGCCGGCGCCCATGCCGAGCAGGGCGAACTGGCCTTTCTGGTACTCGTGGACGATGACGATGGCGTTCGACTTCACGTGCTTGCAGCACTTCATGCCGAACTCGGCCAGGGGTTTCTTCTCCTCGGGAAAGGGTTGTTCGGTGGGCGTGAGCCACTGCGAGAACAGTTCGGTGTCCCGGTCCTGCACAAGCCATCCGCCGCCAATCTGCTTCACGATCCGCCCCCTCATCCGGTTGGTGAGCGGGTTGCGCAACTTGAGCAGGCGGATGCTCTTGCTCTTGCTGCGCAGGTAATCCAAGGCGTCCTCGTCGAACTCCGGCGCGATCAGCGCCTCGACGAAACGGCCCTTGAGCATCTCGGCCGTGGCCAGGTCCACGGGCATGGTCACGGCGATGACGCTGCCGAAGGACGACACGGGGTCGCCGCCCCACGCGGCCTCGAACGCCTCGGCCAGCGTCTTGCCCGTCGCATAGCCGCACGGGTTGGTGTGCTTGATGATGGCCACGCCGGGCTCGCCCGCGAGTTCCTTGACCGCCTCGAGCGCGGCCTCGCCGTCCACGTAGTTGTTGTACGACATGTCCTTGCCGTGAAGGATGTCCGTGTGCGCGATGCAGGCTTCGACCGAGGCGGTCGTCTTGTACAGCGCCGCCGCCTGGTGCGGGTTTTCGCCGTAGCGGAGCCGGACGCCGCCGGTGCAGCCGATGACCAGGGGCTTCGGGCCGGTCTTCTCCTTCATCTGCCCGGCCAGGTAGGTCGCGATGGCGGCGTTGTACTCGGCCACCCGCGCGAATACTTTCTGCCCGAGTTCAAAGCGCAGTTCGGCCGACGTGCGCCCCTGGTGCTCTTCCATCTCGGCCAGCACGTGGTCGTAGTCCGCCGGGTCGACGATCACCGTCACGTCCTTCATGTTCTTCGCGGCCGAGCGGATCATGGTGGGGCCGCCGATGTCGATCATGTCGATCGCCTCCTCGAGCAGGACGTCGGGGTTGGCGATCGTGGCCTCGAACGGGTAGAGGTTCACGCAGACGAGGTCGATCGGCTCGAGGCCGTGCTTCTTCATCGTCTCCTCGTGGTCCTTTTTCCCGCGCACGTAGAGCAGGCCGGCGTGGACCTTGGGGTGGAGGGTTTTGACCCGGCCGTCGAGCATCTCGGGGAACCCGGTGAACTCGGAGATGTCCTTCACCGGCAGGCCGGCGTCGCGCAGGGTCTTGGCCGTGCCGCCGGTCGAGAGCAGTTCGACGCCCATCTCGTGGAGCGCGGTGGCGAACTCCACGATGCCCGTCTTGTCCCAGACGCTGATCAGCGCGCGTTCGATTTTTTTCATCCGTCTTCCCCCATGGTGAATTGCCACAAATCCCGGCCATTTAAGCACAAGAGGGGCGCAAAGCGACACGAATTTGCGGTCGATGGGGGAAGACGAACGTTCTCGCCCACGCTGGGCTGTTGTATCTTCGTGGCAGACTCCTCTTCCAGCCTGGCACGGCTCCGCCCTCCCTAGGCAGGTGTGAATGCGCACGGGGGTGGAGTGGTAGTCAGAGATGATGACGGGCAACCAGACACAAGACCGCTACATCGACCATCCCGCGCCGAGCGTTGGGCTGATGACGCTCCTGATCGTCGGCTTGTGCGGGTTGATCGCCGGTCTGCCCTGTGCCGTAGCGGATCTGCCCGCCGATGACGTTCCGGCTTTCCTCCAGCCCCTCGTCACGGCGGTCATCGTGCTCGGCCTGGGGGTGATCTTCTTCTATTTCTGGCCCCTGTACTC
>JAZDHF010000112.1:0-2807 GCA_043806315.1 Planctomycetota bacterium
GTGAGCGCCCACCAGAACCATTGTTGACGAGGGCCTTATCCTGGCGTGCGTGTTGATTGTGTGATTACGCGCGACCAGGAGATTGGGCATGTCTTATCCATCAGATCCCACGAAGCTCGCCGAGTGGCGGGAGCGGTTTGAGCGGTTCTCGAGTTGCGGGCTGGCGGTGGCGCGGTTCTGTGCCCAAGAGCATGTCTCGGTGGCCTCGTTCTACCACTGGCGAAAGAAGCTCGGGCACAAGGGCCGGCGCCGGCGTATGACGGACGGCCACCCGCGACATCGAACCGGCCTTGCGGATGGGCGTGGTGTCTTCCAGTCGATCGCGGTGGTTCCGGCGGCGCGCGGGTTGGGTCCGGTAGCGTCCGGTTGGGTTCCGGCGGGGCGAGCGGTCTGCGTTCAGTTGCCCTGCGGCACGCGCATTGAGGTGGGTGCCGACGATCTTGACGCGGTTCGTACGGTGGTCGCCGAAGTGGCGCGAGCGTACCGCGGCTGTGAAGTGGGGCGAGCGGAGCACGGGCGTGAAGCGGGCGTGGCATGATGTTGAGTATCCCGCCCACCGTCTCGATCTTCCTATACACTCAACCCACGGACATGCGCAAGAGTTTTGACGGGTTGTCGGGCATCGTGCGCGGCGAGCTGGCGGCCGATCCGCTGGACGGCAGCCTTTTCCTCTTCGTGAACCGCCGGCGCGATCGGCTCAAGATCCTGCATTGGGACGGCACCGGCTATTGGCTCTATTACAAACTTCTCGAAGCGGGAACGTTCGAAGTGATTCCCTCGAAGGGCAAGTCCACGCCGATCGACTCCACGCAACTGGCCATGCTGCTGGGCGGCGTGTCGCTGGTCCGTGTCAAGCGGCGCAAACGGTATCAGCGCGCCTGGTGAACCCTCCCGTCGAAGCCTGGTGATGTCCCTGTTTTTTGAGGTTGTGTCAGAGCCTTGGCATCGTACGTGCTACGGTGGTTGGCGTGGGTGACGCAGCAGGCAAGGATGCGGCGCTGAAGATCACGATGCCGGCCGACCTGGCAGGCAGCCATGCCCTGATCGAACAACTGGCCTGCGCGGTCGATTCGCAACACAATACCATCGATTCACAAGCCCAGACGATCGAGCAACTCCGCCGCGAGAAGCAGGAAGTCGAAGTGGCGTTCGCCGAATATATCGAGCGCATGTTCCGCAAGAGGAGCGAGCGCTACATCCATGACCCGAGCCAACTGCGTCTGGATCTGGGTAATACCGAGGCCGCGGCCGATGCGGCCGAGGGGCTGGCCCAGGCGGTGGAAGAGGCGAGCCGTACGGTCGAAGTCCAAGCGTACGAACGCCGCCGACACCGGCGTTCTCCGCGGAAAGAGGAACTGCCCGAGCACCTGCCGCGTTATGAGGTCGAAGCGAGTGTAGCGGAGGACGTCAAGCACTGCCCCCAGCACGGCGTGCGGACGCTGATCGGCTATGACACGGTGGAGACGCTGGAATTCGAGCGTCCCAAGCTCCGCGTTCGCGTGACCAAGTATCCCAAATACGCATGTGACAATCATCCCGATTGCGGTGTTGCATCACCGGAGCGCGCCACAGGCCTGGTGGAAGGCGATCGCTACGACAGCAGTGTGGCGGCGGAGATCATCAACGCCAAGTATGGATTTCACCTGCCGGTCTACCGCCAGCAAGATCTGTTCGCGGGCGGCGGATGGACGCCGCAGCGTTCGACGCTGCTGAACATCCTGGAAGCCTCGGCCTTCGTCCTTCGCCCCCTGGCCGAGCACATCAAGAAGGTGGTATTGGCCAGCAACATCATCGGCACCGACGACACGCGGGTTACGCTGCTCTTGCCGGCGACGATCCCCAGGGCGGAGGTCGACGACCCGAAGTCCCAACGCATCTACGAGGTATTCAGCGAGGCCGCCGCCGAGGGTCGCTGTAGCGTCACGGCGCGGATGTGGGCGTATCGCAGCGTGACGCAGCCGCTGAGCGTGTTCGATTTCACCGTCAGTCGGCATCGCGATGGCCCGGACCTGATGCTCGCCGACTTCTGCGGCACCTTGGTAGCGGACTGTTATTCAGGTTACGAGGGGATCACCCTGCGCAGCGACGGCCGGATCCGGCGTGGGGCCTGCGTGGCCCACGCGCGTCGCAAGGTGTTCGATGCCAAGGAGGTATATCCGCTGGAATCGAGCGTTGTGCTGGCGAAGTTCCAGCAGCTCTATGACATTGAGGACCGGGCCAAGGCTATGTCGCCGGAGGACCGTTTACGGTTGCGTCAGAGCGAGGCCGCGAAGGTCTGGGGCTCACTGGATGAGTGGCTGAAGGGCGAAGCAGCCGGCCGCGTGCTGCCCAAGAGCAAGTTCGGCCAGGCGCAGGGCTATCTTCGCAACCACTGGGAGCCGCTGCAGACGTACCTGAGTGACGGCCGGATCCCGATCGACAACAACGAAGTTGAGCAGTTGATGAAGCAGGTGGCGCTCGGGAGGAAAAACTGGTTGTTCATCGGCAGTGTGGCGGCGGGTGAACGGGCCGCGGACTTCTTCACCATGGTCAGCAACGCCGTCCGCAACGACTTGGACGTCTGGGCCTACCTCAAGGACGTGTTGGATCGTCTGTTGGCCGGTGAAACCGATTACACCATGCTGCGTCCGGACGTCTGGCGACAAACGCACCCCGACGCCATTCGTGAATACCGCGTCACCGAACGCCGCGACCGCGCTGACCGCAAACAATACCTCCGCGCCGCACGCCGGCGCAATCGAGCCATCCCCTGAACTCATCGCGACGAACCGCTCAACGACCCACGCCGCAGCCGACGGCCCTATGGC
>JAZDHF010000113.1:0-2853 GCA_043806315.1 Planctomycetota bacterium
GCGATTAACGCATACGGTTCCTCACGTCACGGGTTCGCTACGCCACGGTACACGGAATGGACGATGACCGGCCTGGGCGGCGGATGACGCTCCGACAGGCGTTGAAACAACGGCCACGGAATCGGCGCCGCACGCTTGCGGCGACCGAGCCATTTCCGCCAAAGGCGCGTGACTGCGCAGTGGAATCCCGACAGCGCCTTCCCGTTGCCGGTGATGCCATAGTACGCATAATGCCCACGCAGCTTCTGGCGCAGTGTGTCGTGCCGCTCCGCAACCGGTCGATGTCGCTTCCACCGGCGCCACCGGCCCACCGTCCGCAACGCCCGGCTCAGGCGGCTGCGGGCCGTCTTCCGCTTCAGCACCCAGTTCCCTTTCCGGGATCGACCCCGGAAATGGGTGAAGCCCAACAGGTCGAACGTTCCGCGTTTCGTCAACCCCGGCGGGCACTACAATCACCAGGGATGTCTCGATCGAAACGGTCCGCGGTGCAGCGCTATCATGACCGTGTGTCCGGTTGCTACGACGACTCGTACGACGACGCCTATTGGCAGTGGCACAACTCCCTCACGTGGGATTATCTCAAACCCTACCTGCCGCGCGACCTGAGCGTCGGGGTGCTGGACCTGGGCTGCGGAACGGGGACATGGGCCTGCAAGCTCCGCAGGAGCGGCTATTCCGTTACCTGCGTGGACATCTCCACGAAGATGCTCGACCAGGCGCGATTGAAGATCGAACGGATGGGAGGCAGCGACCGAATACGGTTCGTCCAGGCCGATCTGTGCGATCTATCCGCCCTACCCGCGGCCGGAGCATCCTTGGCGATCGCCCTGGGCGATCCCGTGGGATGCACGCGGTCGCCGGCGCTGGCTCTCAAGCAGATTCGGCGGGTGCTGGCCGACGATGGCGTGCTGGTGGCGACGTTCGACAACCGACTGGCCGCCATCGACCACTACCTCATCCTCGGCGACCCGCAATCCCTGGCCCGGTTCCTGCGCGACGGCCGGACGAACTGGCTGACCAAGGACGCCGACGAACGGTTTCCGATCACCACGTTCGGACCGGACGACCTTCGGGCGTTGTTGGAGACCGCCGGCTTTGAGGTCGTGGAGATGGTCGGCAAGACGGTCCTACCCATGCGACATCACCGTCACCTGTTGGAGACGTCCGAAGCGCGGCGGACGTGGGCCAAGATCGAGAAGTCCCTCTGCCGCAACCCGTTCGCCGTCGGCCGCGCGTCGCATCTCCAGGTTGCCTGTCGCCTGATCCGCGGGTAAAGGACACGGTTTGCCTGTTGGCGTTGGGTGGCATGCCACCGGTCGCGTGGTGAGGTTCGTTCATGTTCGGCAAGCTCGTCGGACCTGACATCGTCAACATGATCGAGAGCCGCGAGTTCGCGGCCGTGCGCGCATCGCTCATGGCCCTGACCCCGCCGACCGTCGCGGAGATTTTCAGCGACATGTCGCCGGAACACGTCGCGGTGGTGTTCCGCGTGCTTCCGCGCGGCTTCGCGGCGGACGTGTTCGAGTATTGCCCCTTCGAGGTTCAGGAATCGCTGCTCAAAAGCCTGGGGACCGAGCAGGTAGCGGCGGTCCTCAACGAGATGGCCCCCGACGACCGAACGGCGCTCCTCGAAGAACTCCCCGCGGCCGCGACCAAGCGGCTCTTGGAGTTGCTCTCCCCCGAAGAACGCCGCATCGCCACCGACCTGCTTGGGTACCCGCCGAAGTCCGTCGGTCGGCGGATGACGCCCGACTATGTGGCCGTCTTTCCCGACTGGACCGTCGCTCAGGTCATGGAGCACGTCCGCCGCGTGGGACGCGACAAGGAAACGCTCAACGTCATCTATGTCGTCGACGCGCGAGGTCTGCTGATCGACGACATCCGTCTGCGCGAGCTGGTGCTGTTTGATCCGGCCGTCGCCTTGTCGGAGAAGATGGACCGTCAGTTCTTCGCCCTTCGCGCCGACCAGGACCAGGAAGAAGCGGTCAAATCCTTCCGCGATCTCGACCGCGTGGCGTTGCCGGTGGTCGATTCCAGCGGCGTGCTCGTCGGCATGATCACGGTGGACGACGTGCTGGACGTGGCCGAGGAGGAGGTCACCGAGGATATCCAAAAGATGGCCGCCGTGGAGGTCCTCGATGCGCCGTATTTGGACGTGGGGCTTTTGACCATGATCCGCAAGCGGGCCCTGTGGCTGTCCGTGCTCTTCATCGGGGAGATGCTGACGGCGACGGCCATGGGATACTTCCAGGACGAGCTTTCCCACGCCGTGGTATTGGCGATGTTCATTCCGCTCATCATCAGCAGCGGCGGTAATAGCGGCTCCCAGGCCGCCTCCCTGGTCATTCGTTCACTGGCACTGGGTGAGCTTCGAATGCTCGACTGGTGGCGGGTGCTGGTCCGGGAACTCGCCTCCGGACTGGCCCTGGGTTGCGTGTTGGGATCCATCGCCCTGCTTCGAATCACCTTTTGGCCGACGAGTGCTCAACAATTCGGCGAGCATGCCACGTTGGTGGGGTTGACCGTGGCTTTGACGCTGATCGGCGTGGTGATGTATGGAACGTTCGCCGGGGCGATGCTGCCCATATTGCTGCGGCGTCTGGGGCTTGACCCGGCGGTGTCCTCAGCGCCGTTTGTGGCCACGTTGGTTGATGTCTTCGGTATTGTTATCTACTTCACGATCGCGGCGTTGCTGTTGCGCGGGACGCTTCTATAGCCCGGATTATTCATACCGCTCCGATTGGACGTGGCTGAGGCTGGGCGGGCGTCGGCCGTGATGCGTTGTGCACAAGTTGGGCAGGGTACGCGCAGAAAACCCCCTTACCCCCATCGAGAACCAAGCTGTCGGCGGCA
>JAZDHF010000114.1:0-2080 GCA_043806315.1 Planctomycetota bacterium
GTCTTGTCGTCCCCACTTAGGTATTCCATTACGTTTACCGGAAAGTCGCGCAAGATAGACTTCGTACTGAACTCCAAAAGGGTTAGCTGGAAGTTGTGAAGAATTGGCACCTGTAAAGTAAGCTTCCCCGATGTTTCCTGCGTTTGGGTTATTATTATCCTGACCAGCTCGCTTCTAACAAACTTCGATGCTTCACGCTCAATCATGGCGACAACGGGTGCAACCGCAACGGGAGTAATATCCTCGTCGGTTATAGTGGTGTCGGCCGCAGGTTTTATTTCAATCTCGCGAATGACTCGTGTGTCTCGCCCGGGCGTTTCCGGCTCTTGTTGCTCGGCGTTTGCAGTTAAGAGGGCTGCCAACTCCTTCTCATAGACCTGCGGCTCTTCGGCCTTTACCGGAAGTTGTTTTGCAAGATTTGACACCAATTGCTGCAAGTCCTGCCGCTTGTCACACGAGAGAGCATGAGTTTGCCTGAGAGGTCCGCGAAGGAGGCTCGGCGTTGCACCCGCAGCGAGAATTGGAGCAATGGAGAGGTCAGCCCCCCAGCGAGCTCCTAATTCAAAAAGCACATAGGCAGACTCCACACTCACTGGTGTGATGATGCCAATACATGTCTTCGCTTCCATTACTTTCTTCTTCAGTGCACAGTCAATATCATCCCCAACGCTGAGTCTATACCCCGAAACGCTAGTACAAACGATCTCACTGGATTTGAGATTCAGCGAGGCTCGAAGCAAAGCAATGATCGAGGTAGTGCGATGGCTCAGGACTGGCGGACTCCGGGCGGGGCTTGCTTTACGCCGCTGCTGCCGGGGCGTTGTCGGCTTCGTATTGGTTGGGTGAGAGGTAGTTGAGGGTTTGGTGAAGTCGCACGGGATTGTAGAACGTCTCGATGTACTTGAACACGCTCAGCCGAGCCTCCTCCAGGTTAGCAAACGGCTCGTGGTTGGTCCACTCGTGTTTCAGCGACCAGAAGAACCGCTCCATGGCCGCGTTGTCGTAACAGCAGCCGGTGCGGCTCATCGAGCAGGTGATGCCCAGCGTTCGCAAGGTCCTTTGGTAGGCGTCGCTGGTGTACTGGCAGCCCCGATCCGAATGATGCAGCAGCCGTTTGCCGTCGGGGCGGCGGTTTTCAATCGCCTGACGCAACGCGTCGCTCACCAGTTCGGTGGCCAGCGATGCGGCAATCGACCAACCGATCGCCTTGCGGCTGAACAGGTCGATCACGACGGCCAGGTAGACCCAACCCGCCGCGGTTGGCAGATAGGTGATATCGGTCACCCATTTGCGGTTGGGCGCGTCGGCCACAAAGTCGCGATCGAGCTTGTTCTCTGCCGGTTGCTTGGTCGGATCGGCTTGCGTAGTAGTCGGTTTGAAGGCCTTGGAAACGCGGCTTTTCAGGCCCAGTTCCTGCATCGCCGTGGCCACGGTGTTGCGGCAGGCCGTCTCCAACTCCTCCCGTTTGTCCATCACCTCGGCGATTTTGTGGCTGCCGTAGATGCCGTGCGATTCGGCGTGCACCTGGGCGACGGCCTGCTTGATCCGTTCGTGCCGCTCGGCCCGCGGGCTCGGCGGGCGGTGGAACGCCTCGTAGTAGCCCGACGTCGAAACGTTCAACACGTCGCACAGGACGGCCACGGGAAACGAGTCGCAATGGTCGGCGATCCAGGCGTACTTCACAGCGACTCCTTCGCAAAATACGCCGTCGCTTTTTTTAAGATTTCACGCTCCAGTTCCGCCCGCTTGAGCTGCCTGCGGAGTCGCTTGTTCTCCTCACGCAGCTCGTCGACCGTGGCGTCCTGGCCGCAGGGACTGGGCGACGGGGCGAACCGCTTGTGCCAGTCGCGGAGGCTCTTCTCACTCACGCCCACCGCCTTGGCGGCCGCCTTGAACGTGTACTCCTCGTCGACGACCAGCCGCACCGCACCGCGTTTGAACTCCTCTGAAAACCGGCGGCGGTTCGCAGAGATCGGCTGCCGATCGAGGGACATCCTCGCCTTCGATTCGTTCATCAGGGACTCCTTTCAGGGGCATTGTCCCGCCCCCGCCCGGAGTCCGCCAGTCCTGGGCCATCGCA
>JAZDHF010000115.1:0-4228 GCA_043806315.1 Planctomycetota bacterium
GGGGTGGGTGGGGGGGGGTATTTGGTGGGTTTTTTTGGGGGGGCGGGGTGCCGGGGGGTTTTGCCCCCGGGGGCCGCCCGGGCCGCGCAACAGAACGCCGGCTGGCGCCCCGCGTTTCCGTCGGGTCGCCAGCCGGCGAAGAAGGACTCCTGGCCGGGGGGTTGCTACTGCGGCTCGCCGTCTTCACAGGTGACGGCATCGGCTGAGTCGAAGAGCGTCGCGCCGCTAATGGTTGCTCCATCGGACTCAAAGAACTCAACGCCCAGCAACTCGTATCGGCCGCCGTCATCCCATGCGCTGAGGTTCGGCTTGACGGCCGTCGCGGCCTCGAAACCCAGCATCTCGCCGACCGCCAAGTCGTTGGGGCAGCCGAGTCCCGCTTCCGAGTTGACGGGCAGTTCGACGACGATGTAGACGCCCTCCGTTTGGCCACCGAGCAACGATTCAGCCGCCGTCTTGTCGGCAACGAGCTTGATCAGCGCATCGATCCGAACCCAGAGTCGATCGCCATACGGTTCAATCCCGCCGCCGTTTCGCAGCCGTAGCGAGTCGAGGGTGAAGACGAGGCAATCCCCCGCCCGCACATCGCCCGTTCGATAAAAGAGCATGCGCATCGTGATCTCCTCGCCTTGCTCATAGACTTGCGGAATTTCCAGTCGAAACGCTATCGCCCCGGCGTCACCGGTTTGAGCGTTCGGCGTGCCCAACGCCGGCTCGCGAATAGAGACGATGTTCACCGGCAGCGATCCGGGGATGCTGTCCGCGTAGGTGAAGAAATCCTCGATGAACACATCGAAGAAGAGCTCGGACGGACCCGGTGGCCCCGCCGGACCCTGTGGTCCCTGCGCCCCGGCAGCGCCTTGGGCGCCCGCCGGTCCAGTCGGACCGCGCTCTCCCGGATCGCCCTTCGGACCGACCGAACCGGCCGGACCGCGCGCACCCTGCAGGCCCGCGGGTCCCTGTTCACCCTGCAGGCCCTGTTCACCTTGCAGGCCCGGTTCGCCCGGCAGCCCCTGCGCCCCCTCGGGTCCCGGCAGCGGCTCGCCCGGTTCAGGTTCACTGTTCACTTGATCCTGAAGATCCTGCACCTGTGGCTCGAGGTCATTGATTTGGTTCTGAAGGCGATTGTCCCGCTGGGCGAGCAGGGTGTACAACAGCCCGTTGAACAGCAGGTCACGCCCGTAGTCCTGCAGCCCGAGGAAGGAGTTGCCGCATCCCGCCGCTTGCAGCAGTAACCCGCCGACGAGCGCAGCCACGCCCGCGCGATAACGATGCCGATATCGAAATCTCATAGTGACTCCCTGCCGTCCAACGGCCGTTTGGTCCATGCGTCTTCCGTCTACTTGATCCGTTGATCCGCGTCGCAATCGGCGTCGACGTTATAACACCGATTCCGCCGTGTATCCGCACGGGGATATTATGAGGTTCAGCTTTGTCGGACGGGCGCTCGCCTGACACTCACAGTATGCATGTCGCGCCGCGCGGACTGCCGAACGGCAATTCCCCCATGGATTCATAGCCGGGTCAGCATGGTTTCGACAAGGGTTGCGGCAGAGAATTCTCAGGTTTCTACGAGAATGGCCGGAATTCCTTTCGGCTCGGCGTTTACGCGGAAACGATACGCGTAGAAAATAGGCGCTCTCACGTGCCGTCATTTTATGTCCGCACTCTTCGATATTATCGGACTACATGTCCGGGCCGGAAACTCTGAGCCGTGCATGACGAACCCGTCTCATTGCCTAAGCCTCGTTATTGGTCCTTGACCCTCGACGGCCTTGCGAGTACATAAGGGTAGTTACGCGTTGGTTTGGTTTGGCGCGTTTTCGTGCGCGGTCGGCACGAGTCAGCGAAACTTGAATACCAGGTGTTGGAGGGGGAATTCATGCGACTTTTTTCCAATGGTCTTCGGCGCTCGATTTGTCGTGCTTTCGTCCTTGCTCTCTTTGCTTCGCCGACGCACGGTCAACTGATCGGCGTCGAGGAAGACACCGGCAAGTTTTTCGCGATCTCGACCGCCGACAGCTCGATGCAGCTCATCGACTCGACCGGCATCGCCGGACTGGGCGCGATGGAATTCAATCCGATGGACGGTTTCTATTACGGGTTCACTACCGGCGCGTCGCCGTCGCTCTATCGATTCACCATACCGCCGACGCTCGATCACGTGACCAGCGAACTAGTCGGTCCCCTCGGCGTCTTCGCGTTCGAGGGCGGGATTGCTTTTTCCCCAAACGGCACCGCCTACGCCGTCAACGGCGGCGTCACCGTCCCGGTTCTGTTGACGTTGAACCTCACCACCGGTGCGGCCACCATCGTCAATTCGTTCGCCGGAAGACATGACATCGCCGGACTCGGATGGCGCGGCGACGGGATGCTCATTGGTCTCGACAGCACAGACAACTCGCTACTAACCATCGACCCGCAGACCGCAGCCGTAACGACGCTTGATGGCGTGGCCGCGACCGTCGGCGGTATCGGGGGCATGGCGCTGAACGGAAACCTTGGGTACTTCGTGACCGCCGGTCCGCTCGCGATCATCCCCGGCTCCAATGAGCTCTATCGCTTTGACCCGCTCACCGGCGAGCAATTCTTCGTCGGGAGCTTCGACCAGCAAATCCTGGGCGCCGGATTCTCCGGACTGACCTTCGTCCCAGAGCCTGCGACGCTCGCCCTCATGGCTCTTGGCGGACTGGTGCTTGCCCGCCGCCGCCGATCGCGATGAATAACTTGGGAGGCCTGCTCGGGGAGCAGGTAAAGAGCGGATGAATCCCGAGACCCTACGCAGGTGACGATGTGTGGGTCAGTCGCGCGCAGTACACTGTCGAAGGTGGATGATGCGCTATAACGAGTTGCACAGCGTGTTGCACAAGAGTCCGTTCAAGCCGTTCCGGATTCAACTCACGAACGGTCAATCCTATGTGATCGGGCATCCCGACTTCGCCTGGCTTAAGCGGACGAGCATCCTCATCGGTCTATCCTCCGGCGACGATGACATCCCGGATGAGCACACCGAATGCGACCTTCTGCACGTCGTCGCCATTGAGCCGGCCGACGGCGCGCGACGCCGAAACGGCGGGCGGCGAAAAAAGCGTCCACGCTAGCCTGTCCAGGAACAAGGCGCGTCGGAGACGACGATGGGCCTGATAGACTCCCATGCTCATCTCACGTACCCCGAATTCGACGGGCGGATGGACGAAGTGCTCGCGCGATGCACCGAGGCCGGAGTTGACCAGGTCATCACCATCGGCACGAGTTTGTCCGACGCGCGAAGGGCGGTCGCGCTATCCGTGCAGTACCCCACTCGTATCCACGCCGCAGTCGGGTTTCATCCTCATGAGGCCGACAAGGTCACCGAGGCGGACCTGACGGCGATGGGCGAGCTATGGAGGCATGACAGGGTCGTCGCCTTCGGCGAGATGGGGCTGGACTTCCATTACGATTTCGCGGACCGCGCGAACCAGAGAAGTGTGTTCGCTCGGCAATTGGAACTGGCGGCGGGGAGAACCGCTTGCGAGGATCCCCTCACCCTGCCCTCTCCCCCAGAGGGGGAGAGGGGTGTAACTACGGCGCCCAAGACCCGTTCGACGATGCAGGATAAGCCGCTCATCATCCACTGCCGGGAGGCCCTCGACCACGCGGCGCCGATGCTCCTCGACCACGGGTTCGCCCATCGGCCCGTGGTGTTCCACTGTTTCACGGGAACCCGGGCGGAGGCCGATCGGATCGCGGAGCACGGATGGCGAATCTCGTTCACCGGCATCGTGACGTTCCCGAAATCGGATGAATTGCGGCAGATCGCGAAGAGCTATCCGTCCGATCAGTTGATGGTCGAGACGGACTCGCCGTATCTGTCGCCGGTCCCCGTTCGCGGGCGTCGTCCGAATGAGCCGGCGCACGTCGCCCACGTCGCCCGGTTTCTGGCCGAGCTTCGCGGCGTCACCTACCAGGAATTGGTCGAGCAAACGGCGGTGAACACGCAGGCGTTTTTCGGGTTCTAGGCCCGGGTGGCGAGCCGCAACCCACCTGGACGAACGGCGGCGACGGGGCCGCTGGCGAACCTCTTGCATCTGGGGTAAAAGACCGATCGCCGTTAGCCCAACTTCCGCACCCTTGTGCAGAAAATGCTGTAATACAAGGGTCTACGCGTTTTTTCCGTCACTATGCGGCACCTCGCCCTCGGACCAGGTCTTCCTTGGGGCCATGATCTTCATCGGAACGCCCAGGAGCT
>JAZDHF010000116.1:0-24408 GCA_043806315.1 Planctomycetota bacterium
ACAGCTTCCTCAGTCCCGAATCCGGGACACGACGCAGACCTCCCGAGGTAAGTCTGACCGCCTTCTCCGCGCACCTGCCGGATCTACAGCCCTGGTCCTTGATGGATATGGACTTCGCGATTAGTCGCCCGCTCGTCCGACGACGAATGCCTCCATCCGGTTTTTGTCCATCAGGCCGCGACTGCCGCTCCGGTTCACGCTCCCGCCTGGACCCTCCCTCCTCGATCGGCTCGTCTAACGGTCGCGTTCACCTTTCAGACCCCGCCTCGCGGCGACGCCCTTGCGGTTCGCTCGCACTTCACCTCCATCAGGTTGTGCGGGGGACTTGCACCCTCGGTTGTCAAACATGCTCGGCACACGCTAATCTCAATCCTCCCTCCGGGACGGTTTCGGCGGCGCTTATGAACCTGTGCGTGAACCTAAGGCGCCGGCGCGGGAAGGAGACCTTGAAGAAAAGGGCTGCGATGCGGGCTGAAGGACGGAGACGAAACGGAGGCGAGTCGTGGCTGCACGCGGCCGCGACCGGCGTACTGTTGGTGGTGATCGGGGCGCTGGCCGTTCGGCTGGCGTGCGCGTATGAGACGCGAGGAGTGCCAACGATATGGCACCTTGTGGGCGACGCGGCGGGGTACTTCCGCTGGGCCCAGGAGATCGCCGGAGGAGCGTGGCTGGGGACGAAGCCGTTCTATCAGGCCCCGCTGTATCCCTACGTGCTGGCGGGCTGCTTCCGAGCGCTGGGCGACGGGGTGTGGACGATCCGTGTGGTTCAGGCGGTTTGGGGAGCGGCGGCTTGTGGGCTTGTATACGTCGGCACGCGTCGCTTGTTCGGGACCGGCGCGGGAGGGATCGCGGGAATCATGCTGGCGTTGTACGGGCCGGCGATCTTTTTCGATGGGATCGTGCAGAAGGCGTCTCTGACGTGTTTGTTGGTGTGTGGGTTGTTCGCGGCGACGGCGTGGTACGGCGGCGTAGGGAGTGTGCCGGAACACGGTCGGAGAGAAAAGGCGGCCCGTCGCTTGCGCTCCGGGTTCGGACAAGGGGTGATCGGCGCGTTGCTCATCGGGGCGGCGACGGGGTGCCTGGCGATCACGCGAGAGAATGCCATGGTGTGGTTGCCGGTGCTCGGGCTGTGGGTGTGGCGGGGCGAGGGGAATGGTCGGTTAGAAACGCCGAAACCCCGAAACGCCGAAATGCCGAAGCGTCGGAAAACGGCCGCGATCGGCGCGTACCTGGTCGGCGTCGCGGTGGTGCTGATGCCGGTGGGGTTGAGAAATCTCGCGGTGAGCGGGGAGTGGTCGGTGTCGACGTTCCAGGCCGGTCCGAATTTCTATATCGGAAACCATCGGGGCGCGGACGGACGGTACCAGCCGCTGGTTCGGGGGCACGAAACGCCGGAGTTCGAGCGGGACGATGCCACGGTCTTGGCACAGAACGCTACTGGGCGCACGCTGAGCGCGCGGGCGGTATCGCGGTATTGGATGGGCCGGGCGTTCGACGAGATTCGCGGCGATCCCAGCGGGTGGGTTCGGCTGATGGGGCGGAAGATGCTCATGGTGTGGAACCGCTATGAAGTGTCGGACGCGGAAAGTCCTTACCTCTACGGCGAATCATCCCTGATCCTCGGCGTCTTGGGGAGGGTGTGGAACTTCGGCGTGTTGTGTCCGTTGGCGGCGGCGGGGATCGTGGGGACGTGGGGCGAGCGGCGGCGGCTGTGGGTGTATTACGCCTTGATCGTCAGCATGGCCGTCGCGGTGGCGGCGTTTTATGTGTTGGGGCGGTATCGCTATCCGCTGGCGCCGCTGTTGATCCCCTTCGCCGCCGCAGGGTGCGTGGGGCTGTGGGATCGTTTGCGCGTGGGAGACCTTCGGAGGTTGCTGTTGCCGACGGCAGTTGCGGCCGGAGTGGCGGTGGTCGTGAACTGGCCCGTGCATGACGAACGAAAGCTGAACGCCATGGCGCGAATGAACGTGGGCGTGGCGTTGGCGGAGGCGGGTGAGCTTCCCGCGGCCGAGTCGTACTTTCGACGGGCCCTCGCGGACCATCCGCAGTCGGCGGAGGGGCATAACAATCTGGCGCAGGCGCTCGCCCTACGCGGAGACTTCACCGGCGCGATCGAACATTACCAGGCGGCGCTGGCGCTGGAACCGGGATTGATCGGCGTCGATTTCAATCTGGGCGTAGCCCTGGAGCGAGTCGGGCGGATCGACGAGGCGCTGCGGGCCTATGAACGGGCGGCGACAGGCGATCCGTCGGATGCCGAGGCGCGGAGCGCCGTCGCGAGGTTGCGGCGGCGGTGATCGAACCGCCGGTGGGCAACTGTCGAGCCGGACGATTCTCCACGGGTCCTATGCCGTGCCGACGACCGGAGCGAGTCGGCTCATTCGTCGGCCTCGGATCGTCCCAACCGCCCGCGCGGTGAGCGTCCAACCGTCAAACGGCGTGTTTCGCCCTTTCGAGCAAAACTCACCCGGATTCACGACCCAGGGAGAACGGGGATCGATGAGGGTCAGATCGGCGCGGGCGCCGACGTCGACGGCCGCGGCGCGCCGTCGGAGCACGCGGGCGGGACCGGTGGTGAACCAGGCGATCAGTTGCGGCCAATCGACAACCCCCCTTGATCCCCCCTTGCAAAGGGGGGATTGAGGGGGGTCGTCGATCATCGCTCGCGCCGCGATACCGACGGCGGTTTCCAAACCGACGATCCCCGCCGGGGCTTTCAAGAATCCCGCCGCCTTCTCCTCGACCGAATGCGGGGCGTGGTCGGTTACGATGCAGTCGATCGTCCCGTCGAGCAGTCCCCGGCGGCAAGCCTCTACATCGGCTTGAGGACGCAGCGGCGGGTGCATTTTTGTATTCGGGCTCCCTTCCGAACACGCCTCATCCGTGAGGACCAGATGATGGGTACACACTTCCGCCGTGATCGGTAGACCCTCACGTTTCGCGCCGCGGACGAGCTCGATCGCCTTGGCCGTGGAGATATGGGCTACGTGATATCGACCGCCGGTGCGGCGGCACAGGTCGATGTCCCGCTCGATCATGGCCTCTTCCGATCGCGGGTCCAACCCCGGCAGTCCCAGTCGCCGCGATACCTCTCCCACGTGCATGACGCCGCCCGCGGAGATCGCCTGATACTCACAGTGCTGAATGAGGAGGGCGTCCAGCTTCGACGCCCGCTCGAAGGCCGAGCGCATCACCGCGTCGTCCTCCACCCCCGTCCCATCGTCACTGAACGCTGCCGCGCCGGCGGCCTTCAGCGCGGCGAAGTCCGTGAGTTCACGTCCGCGGCGGCCTTGGGTGATGGCGGCCACCGGTGCGACCGTGCAGTGATTCACTTCATCGGCACGCCCGATCACCCATCGGATGAGGTCCGGGGTGTCCAACACCGGCTGCGTGTTGGGCATACAGGCGACAAAGGTGAACCCTCCCGCCGCCGCGGCGGCCGTTCCCGTTTCGATCGTTTCCTTGTGGGCCTGTCCGGGTTCGCGGAGGTGGACGTGAATGTCCATCAGACCGGGACAAACAACCAAACCGGTCGCGTCAAGCACGAAGGCGTTGCGATGCGGCTCCTGGGCGATGACGCCGTCGGCGATCGCAACATCGACGATTCCGTCCCGCCCCGTCGCAGGGTCGATGACCCGTCCTCCGCGGACGACCATCGCGTCATGGTGCGCGGTATTCAGCAACGGGCCTCCCATCACGGCGCGGCCGCGAGTTTCCATCCCTCGCGCGGGAATGTACTATAGCTTCCTGCGACGCCGGGCGTCCATTGTCCGCGGAGCCGATCGGCTCCGGCAATCGCCCGACCGGCTCGCGGAGCCCTTTCCTATGCCGCGGCAACACCGGCGAACCCTTTGGGTAGGCGCGAATTCGCTCATGGTCGGCGCGATGTGGCTTGTCACCGCGGGCGCAGCGGCTGACGATGCGCCGGGCGGCGTGGCGGACCTGGTCATCAGTAACGCGAAAATCTGGACCGGCGCGCAGCCGTCGGGCGCTGAACCAACCGGGATCGCCGTCGTCGGAGACACGATCGTTGCGGTCGGCGCTGATGCGGAGGTTCGAACACGGGTCGGATCGAACACGAAAGTCATCGACGCGAAGGACCGTCGCGTCATTCCGGGGATTACGGACAGCCATACGCACTTCATCAGCGGCGGGTTTTCGCTGTCGCGATTGTATCTGCGTGAGGTCCGCGACAAACAACAGTTCATCGCGGCGGTGCAGAATGCCGCGGCGCGAGCACAGAAGGGCGAGTGGGTGGTGGGCGGGCGGTGGAGCGTCGAAAGTTGGGAGAGGCCGGAGACGCCGAATCGGAGTTGGCTTGATCCCGTGACCGGCGAGGTGCCGGTGTTTCTCAACCGGATGGATGGGCACGAGGCCGTGGTCAATTCCGCCACGCTCAAGCTGGCGGGAATCGACGGGGCGGGCCCGGCGGACCCCCTCGGCGGGGAGATCGAACGAGACCCCCAGACGCATGAGCCGACGGGCCTTCTCAAGGAGTCGGCGATGAACTTGGTCGGCCGCCTGATTCCTGAGCCGTCCGACGCGCAGCGTTATGAGGCCCTGCTGCGGGCGATGAAGCATGCCAACTCGCTGGGCGTCACGTCGGTCCACGATATGTCCGCGCCGGCGGATGTGAAGGTCTTCCGTCGGGCGGCCGCCGAGAACGCGATGACCGTTCGCATCACCACGTACCTCAGCGTGGACGAGTGGTCCGCCCATCTGGACGAAGTCGTCAAGGCTGCCCACGACTCACACAGTCCCATGTTCGAGTTTGTCGGCCTCAAGGGTTACATGGACGGCTCGCTGGGCAGTCGCACGGCCTACATGCGCGAGCCGTACAGCGACGCGACGACGACGACGCCCTATCCTCGCGGACAGCTTACGGCCTTCGCCTCGTCGCAGTCGTTTCGACAGCAGGTGGTCCAGGCGGATGCGAAGGGATTGCAGATGGCCGTGCACGCCATCGGCGACGAGGCGAATCACCTGTTGCTCGATGCCTATGAGGCCGCCGCGAAGGAAAGCGGTGCGTCCGATCCTTCGAGGCTCAGGACAAGTCGGCGACCCCGCGCCGAGCACGCCCAGCATCTGCTGGTTTCCGACATTCCCCGCTTTGCGTCGTTGGGCGTGGTCGCGTCGATGCAGCCCTTCCACAAGGCCGACGACGGTCGTTACGCCGAAAAAGCGCTTGGTGCCGAGCGTCTGAAAGGGTCGTACGCCTATCGGCAATTGGTCGATGCCGGGGCCCTGCTCGTCTTCGGCAGCGATTGGCCCGTCGTGACCCTGAACCCCTTCGCGGGGATCGACGCCGCGGTCAATGCCAAGACCCTCTCCGGCGACGTGTGGCTGCCGTCGCACTCCTTGACCGTCGTGGAGGCGCTTCGTGCCTACACCGTGTCACCGCCCAAGGCGGTTCATCAAGAGTCGCGGCTGGGCACGCTCGAGGCCGGCAGGCTCGCGGACATCGTGATCCTCCTCGACGACCCGTTGACGATCCCCCCTTCGCGGCTTGCCGACGTGAAGCCGTCCCACACGATCGTCGGCGGGAAAGTCGTATTCACCGCCGCTCCGTAGGGCGGCGGAGGCGGCGGTCGCGGGGTGCGGCGTCGGTGTTGCCCAGCCGGGCGTCCCACGCACTGTGATCGGTCGTATCGACGCCCTCGGCCGACGCCCGCTCGTGGAGAAAGTTTTGCAGCTCGATCAGGAAGTGCGTGTCCATCAGCTCGGTGTGTTTGGCGAGGTAACGATGCAGCACGCGATAGACGAGCTTCAACTCGTCCAACGAATGGGCCGCGATGAGCGCCTCGCCGCGTTTCCTTCGAGGCTCAGGACAAGGCCCAAAGCTCATGTGACGGAACTTCGCTCGACGGAATGCCGACGGTTGCGCAAATCGTCGATTACCGCGCCGTCCCGTAGGGTGATGGTCCGGTCGCATCGCGCGGCCACGTCCGGCTCGTGGGTGACGATGAGAATCGTCTTGCCTTGGTCGCGGAGCTTATCGAAGACGGCGAGGATCGCCTCGCCGGTGGCCGTGTCGAGATTGCCCGTCGGCTCGTCAGCCAAGAGGATCAGCGGGTCGTTGATCATGGAGCGGGCGATGGCCGCCCGCTGTTGTTGGCCGCCGGAAAGCTCGGCGGGGCGATGGTGCCCGCGGTCATCCAATCCGACCAGGGCGGCCAGTTCCACAGCCTTCTCGCGGCGAACCCTCGCGGGACACCCCTGGTAGAAAAGCGGCACCTCGAGATTCTCCAGCACGGTAAGCTGCGCGATGAGGTTGAAGCTTTGGAAGACGAAGCCGATCCGCCGGCCGCGGATGTCCGAAAGCTCGTCGTCATCGAGCTGCGAAACATCCAGCCCGCCGAGCAGGTATTGCCCGGACGTCGGGCGGTCCAGACAGCCCAGAAGATTCATCAGCGTGCTCTTGCCGGAGCCGCTCTGCCCGCAAATCGCCACCCACTCGCCCTCGGTGAACTCGATGTTGATCCCGCGAAGGGCGTGGACGTGCACGGCGCTGCCGGGCTTGGCGTAGGTCTTGGTGAGTTCGTGAATGGAAGCGATGACCACGGTAAAGAACGCTACGGCTTCTTGCCGCTTTGGGATTGTCCCGCGGCACCGCCCGAACCCGACGCTCTGTCTCGCCGCGTCCGTCCGCCCGGCGGCGTGCCCGCAGCGCCGCCGGCAGGCGCTTGCCCGCTCTGCGGCTGCGCGGCTGCGCCGTCAGCGGGCGGTCGGCGTCCGATGCGCTTCACGGCGTCGGCCTTGTCGCCCGGCGCGGCGTCCGGGATCGCCCGTTTGTCGTCGTCGGAAAAGGCCAGGCGGATTTTGTCGCCCGCGGAGAGCCCGTCGGCGATCTCCGCCCATTCCGTCCCGATGGCGCCGGTTTGGACGGGAACATAGGCCGTACCGGATCCGCCGTCGCGGAACACATATCTCTGGCCGCCCTTGGTATAGAGGGCCTGGACCGGCACCGCCAGCTTCCCCTCCACCGTCTCGACCATGATTTCCGCTTGGGCCGTGACGCCCGGCTTGAGTCGGTCCTCGGTCGGGTCGAGGGTGATCTCGGTCTCGTATTCCTTGAGGTCGGGATTGAGCCAGCCACTCTTGCTGTCCGCGAGGGCGGCAATCTTGGTCACACTTCCAGGGAAGCGCTTTCCGGGTAGACCCTCCACACTGACCATCGCGGACTGCCCGAGGTGGAGCTTGTCGGTCTTGGCCTCATGAACGCGCACCACCGCCGTCATCTTGGACGTGTCCGGGAGCTGCATCAGAATCTGCCGCTCGATGACCGACGCTCCCACCTTCATCTGTGATTCGGACATTCCCCACCGCCTGTCTTCATTGTAGTAAACGACGAACCCCTGGGTCGGGGCGAAAATCCGGCATTTCTCCTTCTGCCCGCGTAGCTTCGCCAATTTGTCCTGGGTAAGGGCGAGTTCCTTTTCCTTGCCTTCCGAGGCGCGGACCTTCTTGACCTCCTCGGCCTCGGCATTCTTTTTCACCCGCTCGCATTCCTTCGTCGCCTCCTCGAGGTCCGATTGCTTCTGCCGCAATTCGGCGACGTGGGTGTAGGTCTCCAACACTTCGATCGCCTTGTTGGCTTTGTCCAAGTCCCACTGGGCCTTCTTGAAGTTGAATTCGTCCTCTTGGTACTCCGTTTGGGTAATGAACTTCTTGGCGTACAGCTCCTTGGAGGCGTTGTAGTCCTGGTCGCGGCGTTGCAACGAAATGGTGGCCTGTTCGATCGCGATCCGGGCGTCCTTCAGCTTTTGCTCCCAGTCGCCCTTCTCATATTTGTCGAGTTCCAGCCGCTTCAATTCGATCTGCAGTTCGGCCTTGCGGATGTTGCTGGCGTTTTGGTCACGCTGAATGTCCAGTTCCGTCTTCGCCGCTTCGAAGGCGGTGATAGCGTTGCTCTCTGTCAGCTCCTCCTGCCGGATACGCTCCACGATTTCGTCGCTGGCGAGTTCCACCAACAGGTCGCCTTCCTTCACGTTGGTCCCCTCGTCGATGAGGCTGATGATGGTGGACTTCCCCTCGACCTCGCATTTGATGTCGGTGGATTTGGCGGCCTTGAGTTCACCTTTTTCCTTGAGGGCAACCGTGAAGGTTTGCGGGGCCACAGTGAACTTATCCACGTTGGCGATGTACGTCGCAGCGCGCGTCCAACTTGTGGTCGCCCAAACGACGGCGGCCAGCAGGCCGACGATCACAACCCCAAACGTAAGTTGTAACGTGCGGCGTCGACCGGCCGCGGTGGCGCGAGAAGCCCGCGTCGCAGCGCTCCCGCTGAGGGCCGGGGCGACGGGTGGAACCGAAGTCAGCGTCGTGGTCATGGCATGGACCCCCTTGATGGTTTGCAAAACCGGGGCAAAATCCCACTCCCACTATACCAGAATCGGTTCCCCGACACAAAGCCCGTGACCGTGGAATGTTGTGTGAAACGCCCGTGTAACGGCCGGGGGTCATGGGCCGGTCGGCTTGGCAGGCTCCGGCTCCTCCGGCCGCTCCCATCGACCATCGTCCGTCACGCGGAGCGTCTCCGTGTCGCGACGGAACTCCAGGATGGCGTCTCGGTAGGCGGCGACGGCGCGGGCATAGCTATTTCGGGCGGCCAGGAGGTCGTTTTCGGCATCGACGACGTCGCGGTTCGTGCTCTTTCCCAGGTCATATTGTGCTCGGGCGGCATCCAGCCGCAATTGGTTCTCGTCGACGCTGAGGGCCTGGATGGTCCGCAGGTTCTCCTGCTGGGCGATCCGGCGGATGGCGCTGCGGACATCGGCCCGGACAGTATCCGCAGTCCGGTCGTAGTCCCGTTCGGCCTTGCGCATCCCGATCAATGACGCCCGATAGGCGTTGCGCTCCTTCTTTCGATCGTCCAGGCGCAGCTCGACGCCGCCCCGCCAGGTCGTCCGGTCCGTGTTGTAGCTCGTGGAGCTAAGGTGCGCCGGGTCGGTATCCAGGGTCGCGCTCCCGCTGGCGTCGAGGTCGGGCAGGATTCGATTCTTCGCCACTACCACGCCCCGGCGGGCGTCGTCCACCTGATCGGCGGCATTGAGTAGGTCGAGCCGGTAACGGACGGCCACCTCCACCGCGGTGGCGACGTCCACGTCGGGCAGCAGGTCGTCCAGGACCTTGGCGTCTTCATCCGCATCCTGGTCGAGTACGTCAAGCAGGGCATCGACCGGCATCCCGATCGAAATCTTGAAGCGGTCGAGGGCGAAGGCGTATTGCTCCTTGGCGCTCACCAACTGCGCCTCCGCCTGCCGGAAGATGGATTGGGCGCGAGGAGCTTCGAAGACATCCTTGCTCTGCCCCATTCGGCTGATGAAATCGGCCTTCTCCCAGTCATTGCGGCGGCTTTGATAACTACGGTACGTGTTGGCGATCGCCATCTTGAGCTGCTGAAGGTTGAAGTACGCGGCCGAAGTATCGACCAAGAACGATCGACGGAAGCGTTCATAGGTGCGGACGGCGTAGATCAACTCACGTTCGGCTGCGTAGCGCGATTCGTAGGCGACCTTTCCCGCGCCGCGGAACAGGGGGATGTTGGCCTCCAAGATGACATTGCCCGACTCGCCGGACGTGGTGTGTACACCCAGGTCGCGCATCAGGTTGTTGATAACCCTGGCCGTCACCTCGCCGCCGTACGGCAGTTTCTGCGTTGCGGCGACGTTGCTCACTGCGGACATGGCCCGATCGAAATCGCGCACCTGCCCGAAGTCGGCGAACTCGGTCTGCACGGAGGTCACGAACTGCGGCGTCCAGAGGTGTCGTTCGAGGGTCAAGTCCAGGGCCGCGATGTAGAGAGCCTCCTTGGCATCCTGGACGTCCCGGGCGTGGTGCATGGCATAGGCGAGCGCCTCGCGCAGGCCGAGGACCGTGACTTGCCCGCGCTCCTCGTCCGTGAAGATGTTCTCGGAGGGTTGACTAATGCCCGCCGGTTGGACGCCGGTGGGTTGCATCCGAACCCCAAGCGCTAGAGCGGGGTCTTGGCCCGTCGCTTGCGCTCCGGGTTCGGACGGAACGGCGGCACTCGTCTCCCCGCGATTCCGTGGTCTACGGAAAGCCTCGGGAAGGTCCGGCTCCGTCGGGTGGGGCGTGAAACTGTACATATCGCCCGTTGTCGTGAGTTCGCCGGATTCCGGGCCGATGTTCGCGTCGGAGGTTGTGCCCAAAGCGGCCTTCTGCCGATCCTCGATCAACCGATACACGCCGCGATCGGTGCGGTCGATGAGGTAGGATCGACAACCGGCGGCCAGTGACGTGAGGATCAGCAGCAGCGCAACCGCAGCGGGTCTGTTCATGCGTCTCGAGGATTCCACGCGTGCTGCCAATCCCATCTTCGGGTAGGGATACCCGCAAAACGCGTGCCGCGTCAACGCGCAGACCCGCCGCCGCCTCCGTTTACTGGTTAGCAACGTAGGCTCTCTTGGGACACTCCTCTCCCCTTGAGGAGAGAGGCCGGGTGAGGGGTGATATCCGCAACTTTACCCTCACCCCAACCCTCTCCCTGGGAGGGAGAGGGAGACCGCGAACCGACCTCGCGTTTTTGGAAGGCGGCGACGGCGATGCCGAGGATGCCCGTGGTGAGCAGCAATGCGTAGCCGGTGGTGTAGACGACGTAGGTCCACGTGACGGCCGTCTTCTCCGAGCCGGAGGTCAAACCGTCGATGATCCAGAAGGGTCCGACGTTGGGCACGGCTCGATAGGCGACGGCGGCGAGCGCCGATCCTTGCTCGTACTGTCCGAAGGCGTAGTCGGAGATGATTCCCAGGCCGAGTACGCCTGTGCAGATCACGAGCGTCATCAGTTGTCCGAATCGCGTCGAAGCGGCCACCGCCACAGCCGAGGTCACCAGGATCACGAGGAACACGAGATAGGCGGCGAAGACGATCTGCCCGCCGACGAACTTGCTGCCGAACGGGATCACGGCCCAATGCTTGTCGAGTTTGGCGACCAGCAGCACGCTGACGGTCAACAGCGCAGCGATGAAGGCGATCGCACTGGTGGGGAAGTCTGTCCCATAAAAATAGTTGCAGAAGCCGGCCGCGACGAAGGCGAGAAGGAGACTGCCGAATCCGAACGCCAGGACCGGCGCGTCCCAGGGCTGGGTGCTGGTCTGCAACACTCCGTGCCGTTCGGCCAGCACAAAGACCAGGAAGCTCAGGTAGTACGCTACGACCAAGGCCGATACCAACCCCGCGAATTTGCCCAGAATGAACAGCGGACGACCGATCGGCTTGGAGATCACCGTGAGCACCGTTTTGTTCTCGATTTCTCGGCTGAGGACCCCGGCGGCGCTGAAGGCGGATAAGAACAAACCGCTCAGCAGCAACGTAGAGAGTCCCAGGTCGAGGAGGAGTTTGTCGTCGTCCTCGAGGGTGAAGCCCGCGAGGGAGACGTTGAGGATCAAGAGCCCCGCGGTGGTGAGCAGGATCACGCCGTAGATCGGCTGGCGGATCGTCTCCACGAAGGTGGTGGCGGCCAGGGCATAAAAGCGTTGAATCATCGGACGCCGATCAGCGGTCTCCAGCGGACCGTCCTGGTTCGAGAGCCGCGTTCGCTGCGTTCGACACCGGCCGGTTAGCCGCGGGTTGGCACTTGCAAAGCGTTATTGTAAGCTGCCTTCGCGTTTCGGCAAGGCGGCGCGGACTGCGGAACCATGCTTACGGTACGTTCCAGTGCGTCGGAGGTTCACAGCAACGTATGTAGCGCCACCCCTCGTGGGTGGCGCAAGGCGTGATGTGCGCCGCCCACAAGGGGCGGCGCTACGGTCCGGTTAATGTCGATCGCGTCATCGGAACACGTATGAACGAGCCCACTCGACCGGATGATCGCCGTGCCCAACATGTGGCCGCCCTGGGACTGGTCCTCCAGGCGGCCGCCTTCGGAACGCTGCTCGGCGTCGCGTACTCGTCGAAGTCACACGCCGTCGCCGCCGTCGCCCGGGTCATGCTGGCCGGGCTGCCCATCTGGTTCATCCTTTTTTTGATCTTCAAGCAGCTACGCCGCGTAGGGGCTGAGGAGTTGGAGACGGCCGAACTCCGCCGCACACGCGCGGAGGACGCCGCGGACCACATCTTCGAGCTGGACGACGAGGCCCTCCTCCTCGAGCAAAACCGTCTGCGGTGGATGGTTCGGTGGTTCCTGCCCACGACGACGGTGCTCGTCGCCCTGTTGTTGTTACTCGGTCACTTCATCGCCTGGGGTTGGTCGCTGGACAAGGCGTTCACCCCGGAGGGTCTGAGCCGCACGCAGCAGCCGACCCTGATGATGTGGTTCATCGTCGGCATCGGGTTCCTCTGCTTCCTCTATGCGCGATACGTCATCGCCCTCTCCCGCATCCCCAACTGGCGGATGCTTCGGGCCGGGGCGGCGTGTATGGCCGGCAATGCCTTCGCCTGCCTGGGGCTGGTCATCGCCTTGATGGCCGCGACCACCGCCGACTGGGCCGAACCGCTCTTCGCCTACCTGGTGCGCGTGGGCTTGATCGTGCTCGGCATCGAGCTGACCGGCAACTTCATTCTCGATTTCTACCGCCCGCACACTCCCGGGGTCGTGCCGCGTCCGTCCTTTGACAGCCGCCTCCTCGGCCTCATCAGTGAACCCGGCGGCATCGCCAAATCCATCGCCGACGCGGCCAACTACCAGTTCGGCTTCGAGGTCAGCTCCACCTGGTTCTACCAACTGTTGCAACGGTGGATGTTCCCCATCATGGTCGTGACCTTCGTCGCGGTCTTGGCGTTGACCGGAGTGGTGATCGTTGACGCCGACGAGCAGGTGGTGGTCGAGCGATTCGGCCGCCCGATGGCCGAGGCGGTCCGCGTGCTTCCGCCGGGGCTGCACGTCAAGTGGCCCTATCCGATCGACGTCGTGCACCGAGCGCCGGTCAAGCGCGTCCGCGAACTGGTGATCGGCGAAGCGACGGAGAAGGACGAGGAGGACCCGCGTAAGGCGATCCTCTGGACCGAGGCGCACGATTACCTCCCGGAGTTGATGCTGTTGGTCGCGGCGCCGAAGGTGCGGACGGAGGGTGAACCGTCGGCCCCCGGACGTTCTCCCGCCGCCGTGGGACCCTCTCGCGGCGGCACCGCCAGCGTGGCGGTCAGCCTGCTGATGGTGTCCCTGCCGATCGAATATCGGGTCAAGGACCTGAGCAAGTATTTGTATTCGTACGACGACCCGGTCCGGCTGATGGAAGCCGTCGCCTACCAATACCTGTCCGACTATGGTGCCGGGGTCGATATCGACGCCTTCATGGGTTCGGGCCGGACGACGCTCAACGACGATCTCAAGCGGCTCATTCAGGACCGGCTCGATGCCCTGGACCTGGGCGTTGAGATCGTCTTCGCCGGGCTTCGCGCCGCCCATCCGCCGTCCAAGGAGGGCGTGGCCGCCGCCTTTCAGTCCGTCGTGACGGCGGAGACGAAAAAGGCCGCGACGATGGACGCCGCCGAGGGCGAAGCTCGTCGAATGCTCACTTCCGTCGCGGGCACCGAGGAGCGGGCCAGGGCGCTGGACGAGGCCATCCGCGCACGGGAAAAAGTCAACGCGGAGTCCGGCGCTGACCCCGCGGGCCTTGCGGAAGCCGACCGTCAGGTGGACGAACTGTTGCTCGGCGATCCGGCGAAGGGAATCGGTCCGCCGAGCGGCGAGACCGCAACGCTGATCGCCAACGCGAGAACCTCGGCGAGCGAACTCATCACCTTCGCGGCGACGCAGGCCCGGGCCTTCGGTACGGAAGTGGCGGCGTATCAGGCGGCCCCGGCGTTGTATACGCAACGCAAAATCCTCGAGATGTACGCCGGAATCGGCGACGTCCGTAAGTATTTGATCGTCGGCAACCCGTCCAACGTGATCATCGAATACCAGACCGCCCAGGAAGGCGGGTTGGACAAGATTCTGTCCGAAGGTCTCGAAGCGGAGAAGAAGAAGGGCAAATAGAGTCCTTGGGAGCCGCATTGCCATGAAAAACCTCGGAACCATCGCCGCAGCCGTGTTCCTCGCCGTCGTGCTCGCGTTGTACATGTGCACGTTCCAGGTGCGGTTCACGGAAGTGGCGATCAAAAAGACGTGGGGCAAACCCGCCAAAGAGGCGATCACCGAGCCGGGCCTGTACTTCAAGTGGCCGACGCCCATCCAAACCGTCGTGAGCTATGACCAACGCATCCGCATGATGGAAGACCGCACCGAGGAAACCCGCACCGTCGACGGCAAAAACCTGGTTCTCTCGACGTTCACGCTTTGGCGCATCAGCGACCCCTCCCGGTTCCACACCAACTTCCCCACCGGCGTCGAGGACGGCGAACGCAAGCTCCGTACCACGGTCATCACCCACAAGCACGCGGTGATCGGCCAGCGCGGCTTCGACGAGTTCGTCTCCACCGACCCCGCCAAACGCAAGCTGCGGGAAATCGAGTCGGCCATTCAGACCGCCGTCGCCAAGGACGTGCGCGAGGAATATGGCATCGAGGTCGTGGGCTTCGGCATCAAGAAGTTGGGCCTGCCGCAGTCGGTGACTACGTCCATCTTCGAGAGTATGAAATCGCACGAGCAGGCCAAGGCGGCGAAGTATCTGGCGGAGGGCGACGCCAGCGCCGCGGATATCGTCGCCAATGCCAAGGCGACCAAGGAGCGGATCATGGCCGCGGCGCGAAAAAAGGCCGCCCAGATCGAGACCGAAGCCCAGGCCGTCGTAAGTGGATACTACAAGGAGTTCGACAAGCACCCCGAACTGAGGATTTTTCTGGACAAGCTTCGCACGGTCGCTGAGGCCCTGAAACAGCGCACCACATTAATCCTCGACAGCACCGAGTCGCCATGGGATGTGTTTGACCCGGAGGCCCGAGTTCGGGTCGTTCCCGGATCGTCGATCCCAGGCGAGCGATTCGATGGCGCCATTAATCCCGATGATTTATCGAAGAGATCCGAATCGCAGGAAATCGAGTTGCAGGAACTCAAAGTGCGGAAGAAGGGGTCGCCGGAACCCGAGTAGAACAAGAGGTACGCGATGCACCAACACGCCGATCATTCGGAAGACCATCCGCACCGCCAACTGGAGGGCATCGAGGAACCCCTCGACGCCGCCAACCAGTCCCTCTCCGACGCTCTTCGGGCCAGCTTCCGAATCCTCAAGGGCATTATGATGGTGCTCGTCCTGCTATACATCTTCTCCAACGTCCGGCGGGTGGAAAGCCATGAGCAGGCTTTGCTCCTTCGACTCGGTCACCTGAGTCCGATCGTGTATGACGCCGGGGTGGTCTGGGCCTTCCCTTTCCCGATCGATGAGATCGTCCCCCTCCCGACCCGGCAGAGCAACGATCTTCCGATCGACAGCCACACCTTCAGCCGCCGCCCCGACGAAATCGGCAAACCGCTGACTTTCATTGGCCGCGGAATGGAGGGGTTGAACCCCGCTCTCGACGGGGCGTTGCTCACCGCCGACGCCGGCTTGGTCCACACCAAGTGGAAGGTGACCTACAAGTTCGACGACGTACGCAGCTACGTCTCGCAGATCGTCGGCAAGGACGTGGAGGCGGCCACACGCTTGATCCGATGTCTGGTCGAGACCGTCGGCATTCACGTCGCCGGTGAACACACCGCCGAAGAGATGATCCGTACGCGCGTGGACGATGTGCAAAACGAAATGCGGAAGCGGGTCAATGATCGACTCGAAGAATTGCACAGCGGCATCGAGGTCACGCGCATCGAGATGTTTGAGCCCACTCCGCCGATTCCCATCCGCGAGGCCTTCGACGGAACGCAACGGGCCGAGAACGCCAAACAAAAGAGGATCCAGGACGCCCAGCAGCAGCGTACGAAAATGCTCAGCGAAGCGGCCGGGGCGGCCTTCCCCCGCGTCATCCAGTTGCTCAATCAGGTTGACAAGGGCGGCAGGGATGCATCCGCCGAAGCGGGCCGTAAAAAGCTGGACCTACTGCTGACGACGGAGGTCGAAGGCAACGCCGGTCGCCTCATCAAGGACGCCGGCGCCTATCGCTCCGTCGTCGTCGGCCGCATGCAGAGCGATGTGGATCTCTATCGAACGCTCCTGCCCGAGTACGAGCGGAACGCCCCGCTCTTGATCGGACGCCTCTGGGAGCAGACCCGCCAGGACATCTTCGCCGCCGCGGGCGTCATCAAGTTCTACCGCCCGCCGGGATGCCAGATTCGGCTCCACGTCCCGTTTGATCCCGAGCAGGCCCGACTCGAAGAGGAACGGCGCCTCACGAAGAAAGAGTTCGATCCCTCGACGCTTCGTCCGGAACGCCTCGTCCCCGTCGGACCGGAGGGGGGGTGAGGTTCCGTCATGGTCGAGCGTACGCTCCCGGTGGTGCAGACGGCCGGGTTGTGCAAGACGTTCCGCGACTTCTGGCGTCGCCCCCGCGTCGAAGCCGTCAAGGACCTCAACCTCGAAATCCACCCCGGCGAAGTTTTCGGGCTGCTCGGTCCCAACGGCTCGGGCAAGACCACGGCGATCAAGATGCTCCTCGGACTCCTCTACCCCACGCGGGGCCGAATCTCCGTGTTCGGAAAGGCTCCCACGAACGTCGCCGTCAAGGCCCGAATCGGCTTTTTGCCGGAAGAGTCCTACCTCTATCGCTTCCTCGTCGCCCATGAGACCCTCGACTACTACGGTCGTCTGTTTCGGCTGCCCGCACGGATTCGGCGCGACCGGACGGAGCGGCTGCTGGACATGGTCGGCCTGCGTCAGGAAGCCCGGCGGCGAATCGGTGAATACAGCAAGGGAATGGCCCGGCGCATCGGGCTCGCCCAGGCCCTCATCAACGACCCTGAGTTCCTCATCCTCGACGAACCTACGGCCGGCCTCGATCCCATCGGCGCCCGCCAGATCAAGGACGTCATCCGCGAACTGGGCAATAAGGGCAAGACCATCCTGCTCTCCAGCCACGTGCTCGCCGACGTCGAGGATGTGTGCGACCGTGTGACCATCCTTTACGGCGGCCAACAACGCGCCGCCGGCGACATCGCCGACTTATTGTGCCAACGTGATGTCACTCAGATAACAACGCCTCCGCTCTCCGAAAGCACGGTGGAGGAGTTGAAGGCGTTGATCCGTCGATTGGAGCAGCGCGACATTCTGGACGTCTCCCACCCGCGGGTGAAGCTCGAGGACTTTTTCCTGCGGATCGTCGAGGAAGCCCAGGCCGCCAACGTCCGCACCTCCGGCGCTCGCCGGGGCGGACAGGTGCCGGAGTTCCTCCAGAAGCCGACCGAGACGACGACGCACGACATCATCGAGTCGTTGGTCGAAGCCTCGTCCCGAACGACGCAGCGGCTGACTCCCGCCGAACCGACGCCCATGCGACCACGCCCCGAACCGTCGCGCCAAGTGATCGACGAACTCTTGGGACGCAAGGAGACGCGGCTGCCCGTCGAGCCGCCGCCGATCCGCGACCTTGAACCCGTGCCGCCGCCGTCGGACCTGCCACGCATCCGGAAGGCTGCGGACCGCAGTGTCATCGACGATCTTCTCGGCGGGGACGGGCGCAAGAAGCCTGAGAAGTAAATCGTGAGTAAGATTTGGGCCGTCGCACGTCAGATGATCGCCGAAGGCATTCGCATGAAGATCGCCTTGGTCTTCCTCGTGCTCATCGGCATGGTGGTCCTCGGACTCCCCTTTTCCATTTCCGGCGACAGTTCCTTGACCGGGGCCGTTCAGAGTTTCATGTCCTATGGACTGAGCGCTACGGGACTCTTGCTGGGAATACTCACCATTTTCATGTCCCGTTCCCTATCCGACGAACTGGTCCACCGTCAAATCTTTCTGGTCATGACCAAGCCGATTCCACGCTGGCAGTACATCGTGGGGAAATGGCTGGGAATCACCGTCCTCAATGCCGCGTTTCTCACCGCCTCCGGACTTACCATCTACGGCATGGTCCATTACATCAAACGAACTCACCCCCCGATCGACGAGCTCTTCGACGCCGCGGAACTGACCAATGAAGTGCTCGTCGCCCGACACTCCCTGCCCTCCAAGCTGCCGGATTTTGCCGAGGACGCCGAATTGGAGTTTCAGCACAACGTCGAAGAGGGTATGTACGCCGACGTGCCCGACTATAAACCGGAAAAGGAGAAAGCCCGCCTCCTGAAGAAGCACGAAGCTCGCTGGCGCGTCGTCGGACCGCGCGACTGGCGGATCTTCGAATTCGAAAACGTCCTGTGCAACCGCTCCCACGACAACACCATCCAAATCCGCTACAAGACTGAGGTCAGTCAGTATCCTCCCGATGAAATCTTTCGCGCCGTGTGGCGCTTCGGCGATCCGTACAAAGGGACGCCCGAGTACACCATTCCCATCCGCCACATCGTGGGACGCTTCCACACCATGCGCGTCCCCGCCGACGCCGTCGCTGAAGATCGCACGCTGCTCGCCCATTTCTATAACCAAAATCCGTTTGAGGGCGAGCGGCAATTCGGCAATGTCATTGAGTTCCGCGCGGCGGACGGAGTGGAGGTGTTGTTCGTCGTCGGATCGTTCGAGTGGAACTTGGTCCGCCTGCACATTCTGATGATGTGCAAGCTGATGTTCCTCGCCGCGGTATCGGTCCTCATGGTCACGATATTCTCGTTTCCCGTGGCATGCCTGACGGCCTTTACCGTGTATGTCCTGGCGGGCGCCGGCTCCTTCCTTTTCGAAGCCCTTGACCTGGCCTCCAACCAGTATGTGAGCATGTTTTCCTCTGCTAAGCAGTTTTTCGTACAGTCCCTTATTCACCTCCTCAACATGCTTCATTGGGTGATTCCCGATTTCAGCCGGTACGACCCCGTCGAAACCTTCGTCGCCGGACGGAATGTCAGCCTGGTGTGGATTCTTCAGGCGACCGCGGAACTGGTCCTGCTCAAAACGCTCCTCATCCTCGGGCTGGCCGTCCTGTTCTTTCACCGCCGCGAGGTGGCGGAGGTGTCCTTCTGAGGGCCAGACGCATGGAAGACGCCGGAGCACGACAGACAAGCCCTCAGACTCTGCGTCATGCTCTACCCGAGCACCTCGCCGCCCGCCGCGCCGCCCAACAAAGTGAATGGGGCGTCCAGATGGTCGCGGTGGCGGTCGCGGCAGCGTGTCTTACGCTGGCCGGACTTCTGATCGGGCCGGTCAATGCCATTCGCAAGGAGCAGCAACTCGTCATCGACCCGCAGACCATCAAAGGGCTGCCGCCGGACATCGCTCTCTTGGGGAAACTCGGCACCTTCCGGGCGCTCGCTATTGACTGGGCGTCGATTCGCGCCGAGCGGCTCAAAGAGCAGGGGAAAACCTATGAGGCCATGCAACTGCACGAGACCGTCTGTGCGCTGGCGCCCCGTTTTCCAAAAGTCTGGGCCAACGCCGCCTGGAACATGGCCTATAACATCTCCGTGTCCCAGTACACCCCCGAGGCGCGCTGGCAATGGGTGCAAAATGGAATCAAAATCCTTCGCGACAAGGGAATCAAGTACAATCCCAGGTCGGTCACGCTTTATAAGGAACTTGCCTGGACCTATTGGCATAAGATCGGCGATTTCCTGGATGATGAGCACCTCAACTACAAGCGCGCCATTGCCGTGGAAATGGAGACCGTCCTCGGAGCGCCTCCGGTCGCGCTCCATGACCAGGAGTACTTTGACTGGTTCCGCAAAATCGTCGATGCCCCGCGCGACCTGGAGCGGTTCTTGAGAACCGATGTTGAGGTCGTGCGACTGACGTCGCGCCTCAAGGAGGTCGACCTTCGTCCCGACCAGAGCGTGCTCGAGGTCGTGGCTCGCTACGTTCGGCCCGAGCTGGGCGCTGCGGACCTGGCCAAGGAGAAGTCCAGCCTCGACCGGCTGATGTCGCGCCGACTCGAACTGTTGAAGGACCCTGCGAATGCCGCGGCCTTGGACCGTCTGCTGGCCGCCGTCCGATCGGATGTACTTCGCAATCGTTACGCTCTCGACTTGGATTGGATGTACGATCTGATGGTCAAACAATACGGGCCGCTTGACTGGCGCAATGCCTTCGCCCACGCACTGTATTGGTCCAGTTGGGGGGATAAAATCAGCGAAGGGGTTGCCGCGACTGACCCCGCCGACGCCATGAATACCGCCCGTTTCGTCTTCTTCTCCCTGCAGAACCTCATTACCCGCGGTCGAATCACCCTCTGGCCGAACTTCGACGATCCCTTTTCCTCCTACATTGAGCTGACGCCGGACATCCGATACATCCCCTACCTGTATGACGCCTACATGAAACTGGGGAAAAAGCACTTCGGAGACGATCCGCGTTTCGTGGAAGGCACACCCGGCCCGCGCTACCTGAACGGCTTCGTCAGCGCGATGCACAACTGGATCCAACTGCTTTACCTGGAAGGCGGTGAAGAGAATCGAAAGCAAGCGGAGAACTACTACGCCTGGCTGCGCGAACACAATCCCCACCCCGACGGTCGTACACAGGAGAGGTATTTAGTGACCCTCGACGAGTTCGTGATGGGCGACCTACTGGCGCAACTGCAGACGTACAAGGCCGCCAGTGCGATCATCGGCAGCTTCATCCGCCAGGCGCTCAAGCAATTCGCCCTCGGGCAGACCAGACCCGGTCTCTCCTCGATGGCCCGGGCCCGACAGTGCTACGACTACTGGATGATCGACACGAGGGTGGATCCCAACGATCGACGAAAGTTGCCGCCCCCGGCCGTGATGCTCCGTGACCAAATCGAGGGCTTCATGAAGGAACCGCGGGTCGACCCCTTGGCCAAAGTGCGACTGTGGAGCGGGTTGCCGGCCGAGCGGCGCCAAACGGCCTACGACGGACTTCGTCCGTTCTTCGAGAAGCTATGCGATGCCCAAGCCCCCCCCTGGGCCGTCGAACGCGCGTTCCCCGAACCGCCGGGGATGGACGAGTTCCGAAAGCGGGAAGCCGAGACACTTGGTACGCCGCGTCGGGAGGGCGTCGAACAAGGCGATCGCTTCAAACCGTAGGTCCCTTCCGCCGCGACGCGGAGCGGAGCAGGATGGCGAGCCGCTCGCAGACGAACTCGCGGAAGGTCTTGGCGTTGAGCTGTTTCAACCGCAGCATCGGGCCGGCGAGAAGCTGACCGTGGATGTCTGGGGCGTAGCGGACCTCGTGAAAGGCGATGGCGTCGCTCGTGACCGTGCCTTGAAGTTGCACGCGGTACTCGCCGATCCCGAACTCGAACTTGATCTCCCGGCCCCCCTCGAGCAGGCTTGAGGCGTCCATCTGCATGGCGATTCCGGACTTGGCATACTTCTCGACCAGTTCCACGAACACGGGGACCAGTTCCCGCAAGGTGAGCTCGCGAAGGGCGTGAATCGGGTCCACGGTCCGCCCGGGCGTTTCCGCGTCGACGGATTTCCGTCGTTCGTCGAGAGCGTTGACCAGCGCATCCAGCTCGCTCTCGACGTTCTTGGGAGGCGGCTCCCGCAAGCGCGTCTTGCCGAGCAACTGTTGAAAACCCGAAGGCTGTTGTGGGACCGTCACCGATGAAGACCCCCTACAGCGGCCGCCCGCAGGATCAGGGCGGACCCGCCGACCGGATGATTGAGCCTCGGGCCGCGGTCGGCCCGTGCAAACTACCCCATCGTCCATTTCGGTCTGCGGACATCCCCGCTTGAGACCGACCCAGGCACGTCACGCCTCGATCCGGTCCAGGCCCCTGGAAACGTCCGATACGGCGCGGATATGCAACGATTCGCGTCGTCGTGGCGACCAAAACGCCCTGCGGCGTGGTTCGGAATGTCAGCCTGGTTGTGGAAGCGGGCCGGAGCCCGGTTCGGCATGAGGCGTGGGGTCGATCCGCACGGGCCGGGCCAACCCCACCGTCGGCCCCGAGACCCCGTCCAGGAGGTCGGACACGCTCGCCCGCTCCAGGGGTTCGCCGCGAATCAGGGCGTTGACCTCTTCCCCGGTGACGGTTTCGAGCCTGAGCAACGCCTTGGCGATGGTCTCCACCTTCTCGCGGTTTTCGATGATCGTGCGGTGGGCGGTTTCATAAGCCGCGTCCATGATGCGTTTGATCTCGCCGTCGATCGTCTCCGCCGTCTTGTCGGAGTACTCCCGCATCCCCAGGTCGAACATCGCCCCGCTGGCATCCGCGTCCCCGTAGTAGACAAAGCCGACGGTCTCGCCCATGCCCCATTCGCGGACCATGTGCCGGGCGATGTCCGTTGCTTGCTTGATGTCCGCCGCGGCGCCGCTGCTGATCTCATTGAAGAATACCTGCTCGGAGATCCGACCGCCGAACATGACCCGCATGGTCGCCAGCAGGTATCCCTTGGTATACACCATCCGATCGCGCTCGGGCAGCGAGAACGTCGCTCCGCCGGCAGGACCGCGTGGAATGATGCTGACCTTGTGCAGCGGATCGGCGTCCTTCTCCAGCGCTTGGATCAGAGCGTGCCCGGCCTCATGGAACGCGGTGATGCGACGATCGCGTTCATCGACGACGGCGCTCTTTTTCGCCCGGCCCCAACGGATCTTGTCCCGCGCCTCTTCGAGGTCGTCCTGATCGACGAACTCCTTGTTGTACATCGTGGCGATGAGGGCGGCCTCATTGACCATCGCCGCCAACTCCGCCCCGCTGAACATGGGCGTCCCCCGCGCGCATCGGCGGATGTCCACCGTGGGTCCGAGCTTGACCTTCCGCATGTGCACCTTCAGGATTTCGTACCGGCCCTGAAGGTCCGGCAGGCTGACGTACACTTGCCGATCAAAGCGCCCGGGACGGATCAACGCCGGATCGAGCACGTCCGCGCGGTTCGTAGCCGCAATGACGATGACCTGCGAGTTCGTCTCGAACCCGTCCATCTCGACGAGGATGGCGTTGAGCGTTTGCTCGCGCTCGTCGTGACCGCCGCCGCCGAAGCTCGCCCCGCGACGCCTCCCCACGGCGTCGATCTCATCCAGGAAGATGATGCAGGGGGAGTTCTCCTTGGCCTGTTTGAAAAGGTCGCGGACCCGTGAAGCCCCGACGCCCACGAACATCTCCACGAAATCCGACCCGCTGATGGAGAAGAAGGGGACCTCGGCCTCACCCGCGATCGCCTTCGCTAACAACGTCTTTCCACAACCCGGCGCGCCGACCAACAGGATTCCCCGCGGGATTCGTCCGCCCAGGCGCTGAAACTTCTTCGGGGCTTTGAGGAACTCGATGATCTCTTGGACCTCGTCCTTGGCCTCCTCGATCCCCGCTACGTCCGCGAAGGTGATGTTGGTGTGCTCCTTGGGGGTCACGCGATGCCGCGACCGACCGAAGTTGCCCAACATGCCCCCTGGCCCGTTCGAGCTACGAAGCTGCCGAAAGATGAAGAACCAGATAAAGCCGAAAATCAGAATCCACGGCAACATGCTCAGCAGCAGAATGACGTATTGGTTCTGCTTCTCGTACTTGACGTCGCCGCCGCCTTTGCGGACCGCCTCGACGATGCGGGTGAGAAAATTGTTGTCAATGGCTTCGCGGGGATAGGCGACCCGAAACTGCAGCGGCGCGTTGACCGGTTCGTTCTCCCCCGGATGCTTCTTGAGGCCCTCAATCACGCTATCTTCCTTGATCACCAGCGATTTGACGTTTTCGTCATGGACGAGGGCGTCGAACTCGCTGATGGAGACTTGTTGATAGGTTGGCATCGCCTGTTGGAGTAACGCCACCAGCAGCATGGCCAGCCCCAAAAGGACCAGCCAACTGACCAGGTTGCGCGACATCTTCACGCTGGGGCCGTTGGATCGTTTTCCGGGCGACTGTTGCGGCCCCGAACCGTTGCTTTCCGTCATACCGCAAACTCCGCTACCCAAACTCCGCTACCACGGATACGTTCAATGGGGAGCGCTAGACGCCCCTGAAAGATGATAGTGGAGCTACCAGCTCGATTCCATCGTTTCGACGATTTGCTCGGCCAGTCCGTCCATCGCCCGCGTCATGCCCTGCGTGAACGTCTCGCCCACGGGCGGAATGTAACTCGTTTGAAACACCAACCTAGGCCGCTCCACCAGGATGTCCCCCGAGCGCAAATCCTGCAGCCGAAACCGAACCACCACCGTCGAGCCGATCTCGCGGGGTAGGTCTGTATCGAAGTCGTCCCCGAACGTGCGGTTCTCGACCTTGATGATTTCGCCGGTCAGCACCGCGTCCGCCGTTTTCCGCGGCGCGATCCGATACGGCGTGTCCATCTCGATCCGCTTAATAACCGATTCGGTCAGTCGAAACTCCAACTCGCGTCGGAACTCCTTGGATTGGAACATTTCCACGTGAACCGTCCGAATATCGGTCGAAAACGGCCGCTTCGTGGAATAGCCGCACCCGCCGACCAGAAAAACGAGCAGAGCCGCAGACGCCAGCCTGCGGACCATAGGCAGAAGTCCGAAGTGCGAAGTTAGAAGATTGACGACCGCGGGGTCACCAAACGGACCGACCTGTC
>JAZDHF010000117.1:0-17187 GCA_043806315.1 Planctomycetota bacterium
CCAGGGCGGAGCGGGCCTGCCGTTCCGCAACGTTCATGTGGGTCCGCGAACGCGATCGCTTGACTGGCATACATATATTATATCAGATACCACGCCCTTGTCAAGCCCCAAAACGAATGCGAATCTGCTCCACCCCGCCACCGAGAACGTAACTGCCTGTCACGACATGGGTTTATGGACGAGAAAAAAACCTACTTGCGGAATCGCTGCGAGAGAGAAGATCGGTGACGTGGATCGATCAGTAAAAGACCGTGACCCGATCCCGCGAGGCCGCGGCGGCGTTCGCCTCCTTGCTTGCGCCGACCGCACGGCCTTGCGAGTGTCTTGGCGAGTTCAGCCCGCGTTTGCGACCCGGGCCTTACGCAGGCTAGTTATCCAGTTCGCTGGCGAGCCAATCGCCGAAGCTGATGTTGTCATTCTGGGCCTGGTCGAGCTGGTTCGTTGCCACCTCAACGCCCGCCAGGACGGCCCTCACCTGGTCCGTGCTGCAGCTCGCCTCCAACATCGTTCCCGCCGCGGACAGGAGGATCGCCGCGCGCCACGTTTCGTGAACCACCCGTCTCAACGTGCTCATTTCGTTTTTCTCCCTGGAACTTCCGTTGTCCGATTCGTGAATCTTATCGGGCATCGCTGGGCTGGTTCTCAATAAAATCATTGCCCAAGTTGCCTAAACTGGTTACATTATCGGCTTATCGGTTATGATGGGCTGTTCTCAATACTGCCACACGACCGTTTCGGCTGTGCTTGACGAAGGGATCACCGCCCCGTAGCCTACGCGTTGGATTCGGGCCAGGCTCGGATTCGAGCTCGTTGCGGCCCTTGGGGCGTACCCGGTGGTCCATGAGGAGGGCCGCGGGGTGATGGGCGTTCCTCTTCGCGGCGGAGCGTTCAGGCCTCGGCTGCGACACCGCCGCCGCGCCCCTCTCGTCGCTCGGCGTCTTTAGGTTGCGGGGATATGGCTTGGAATGGTAGTTGTCTCGCCGAGGATCGCGGAAACTGCCCGGTGGTGTAACGGTAACACACCAGGTTTTGGTCCTGGTATTCCAGGTTCGAATCCTGGCCGGGTAAGTGCGGAATGACGAATTACGAATTACGAATTACGGACGCAGAGCCACCGACCCGCGAAGCTGTACGTTCGCCATTCTTGATTCGCCGTTCGACATTCTCTGCAACAAGATAACGGTGCGTCGTTGAGTGAGGTTGCGGCGATCGTTCTGGCGGCGGGCAAAAGCACCCGCATGAAGAGCGACCAGCCCAAGGTGCTGCATGAAATCTGCGGGCGACCGATGCTCGCGTTCGTGCTCAACACCTGCCGACTTGCGGGCGTGGATCGGCTGATCGCCGTCGTCGGACACGGCAAGGAGCAGGTGATCGAACGCTTCGCCGCGGAGCACGATGTAGTGTGGGTCGAGCAAACGGAGCAACGCGGCACCGGTCATGCGGTGTTGTGTTGCCGGGAAGCGTTGAAGGGCTTTACGGGGACCGTACTGGTGATCGCCGGCGACATGCCCTTGGTTCGCCGGGAGACGCTGGTTGACTTGATCGAAGCGCGAGAGCAGTCGGGCGACGCCTTGACGCTGGCGACGACGATGCTGGACGACCCGACGGGTTACGGGCGGATCGTCCGGGACTCGGCGGGGCGGTTGGAAGCGATTGTCGAGCATCGCGACTGCACCGAGGCGCAGCGAGGGATCCGGGAGGTCAACGTCAGTTACTATTGTTTTGACGCGGACCGGCTCTTTTCCGCCTTGAAGAAGATCGAGCCGGAGGCGACGAAGGGAGAGTATTATCTCACGGATACCGTGGGGATTCTCAAGGCCGGCGGACACGAAGTGTCGGCGTTGGTGCGGGTGGCCGCGGAGGATGCGTTGGGCATCAACTCGCGGATCGACCTGGCGGTCGTGGGGCGGGCGATGCAGGACCGGCTGCAAAAGGCCTTGGTGGACGAGGGTGTGACAATCGTGGATCCGGACAACACCTGGATTGAGGCCGACGCCACCGTGGGGGCGGAGACCACGATCTACCCGTTTACCTTCATCGGCGCGGGTGCGACAATTGGGGAACGGGGTCGGATCGGACCGTTCGCGTGCGTGCGCGCGGGTGAAACCTTGCAGGACGGAGCGGTCGTCGGACCGACCGCGATGAACGGAGTCGTGGGATCATGAACTGGGGCAGTCAAACGTCGGGCGATCGCGACCCGAACGGCATCGTCATCTTCGGCGGGACGGCGAGCGAGGCGTTGACCGAGAAAATCTGCGGCTACCTCGAAATGAAGCGCGGTCGGGCGAGCGTGAGCCGGTTCCCCGACAGCGAAACCTTGGTCAAGCTGGAGGACGACGTCCGCGGGAAGGACTGCTTCGTGGTTCAATCGACGTGCCCGCCGGTCAACGACAACCTGATGGAGTTGTTGATCTTCATCGACTGTCTTCGACGGGCGAGTGCGAAGCGGATCACGGCGGTGATCCCGTACTATGGATACGCGCGGCAGGACCGCAAGTCGGAGGGCCGGACGCCGATTACGGCCAAGCTCGTCGCCAACATGCTGGCCAAGGCCGGGCTCAACCGCGTCGTGACCATGAATCTGCACGCCGATCAAATCCAGGGGTTTTTCGATATTCCCGTGGACCACCTGACGGCGGCGCCGGTGCTGGCCCAACATTTTTTGAGCCGCCGTCTCAAGGACGCCGTCCTGGTCTCGCCGGACGTGGGGAACATCAAGTTCGGGAGCGATTTCGCCTCGCGGATCGGCGGAGAGCTGGCCGTGATCCACAAGCGGCGTTTGTCCGGCGACTCGACCACGGCGGTGACCATCATCGGCAACGTCAAGGGCAAGACGGTGATGATGTTCGACGACATGATCACCACGGCGGGGACCGTCTCCGAAGCGGCGAAGCTGGTTCGCCAGCACGGGGCCGCGGCGATCTACGTCGCGGCGACCCATGCGGTGTTTGCCGGCCAAGCGCTGGACCGACTGGCGTCGGCGCAACTGAATGAAATCGTGGTGACGGATACGATCCCGGCCGGCACGGAGGCGACGAAACGGTTGCCGAACCTGACGGTGCTGTCGGTGGCGAGTCTGGTGGGCGAAGCCATTCGGCGTATTCATGAGCATCGGTCCGTCAGTGCCCTGTTTTGCTACGGAATGTACGGAGATTCTGAACAACCATGGAAGCAATGACCATCAAGGCGGAACCGCGTGCGACTTCGGGCACGCGAATGGCCCGGGCGCTGCGTGCGTCGGGGCGACTCCCCGCGGTGATATACGGACACGGCGAGCCGCCGGAAACGGTGTCCCTGGGGCACCATGAGGTGGAGGTCGCGTTGGCCCACGGGGCGCGGACCTTGCAGGTGGACCTCAACGGCGCCGTCAAGCCCTATCTCATCAAGGCGGTGCAGTACGACCATTTGGCGACCAACTTGTTCCACCTCGACCTCGCCCGGGTGGATTTGCATGAACGTGTGCGCGTTCGCGTGGGCATTGAACTTCGCGGCGTACCCAAGGGGATCCATGACGGCGGCGTTCTGGATCAGCAGATGGCCCAGATCGAGGTGGAGTGTCTGGTGACCGAGATCCCCGACACCCTGCACCCGGTGGTGACGCATTTGGCCCTCGGCGATTCATTGTTCGTGAAGGACCTGCCGCTCCCGCCGGGCGTGACGGCTCTTGCGGACCCAAACGAGCGGATCGCGACGGTGCGGCTGCTCGCGGCCGAGGTCGTGGCCCCGGTCGCGCCGGTCGAGGGTGCGGAGGCGGTGGCCGAACCGGAGCGGATCGGACGAATCAAGAAGGAAGTGGAGGAGGGAGAAGGGGAGAAGAAGGAAGAGAAGAGGGAAGAGAAGAAGGAGAAGAAGTAGCATCCGTTGGATGCCGGGCCGATTGCCGGTTGCCAATTGCCAATGGCCGATTGTCAATTGTCGATTGTCGATTGTCGAGTTGCGGGTGGGGCGACGGCGGTTGTGACCCTTTGTTGTGAAGTTGATCGTGGGGTTGGGCAACGCGGGGCCGCAATACGTCGGAACGCGACACAACGTCGGGTTCGAGGTTGTCGATATCCTGGCCTCCCGCTGGCGAGTGAGCCTCGGTTCGGAGAAGTTTCACGGGTGGTTTGGGCAGACGGATGTCGGCGGCGAACGAGTCGCCTTGTTGAAGCCGACGACGTTGATGAACCGCAGCGGTCGGGCGGTGGTCGCCGCGGGGCGGTTTTACAAACTGGAATTGGCGGACCTTCTGGTGATCGCCGACGACTTGGCCCTTCCCGTGGGGCGGTTGCGGATGCGGGCCGGCGGATCGTCGGGCAGTCACAAAGGCCTGCAGGATATCATCGACCGCGTGGGCAGCGACGCATGGTGCCGGTTGCGGATCGGAATCGGTGAGGCCGTCGGCGATGCGGCGGCCTATGTGCTGAGCCGCTTCGACAAAACCGAGCAGGCGATCATGGACTGGGCGACGGGGCGCGCCGCCGATGCGGGGGAGTGTTGGATCGAGACCGGTCCGGAGTTGGCGATGACCCGCTTCAATGCGGAGCCGTCGGGTGAATGAAGGTGTGCCACGGCTGTGTCAGTCGTGGCCGCCACTGCCGACACGGCAGTGGCACACGGCCGGTAGAGCGTGCGACCGTGCGAGGAGATGATCGACGTTGAACCAATATGAAGCGATGTTCCTGTTCGACCCGACGTTCGGGGGTTCCTTCGAGAACTGCGAGACCGAAATCCGCCGGCTGATGACCCGGGCGGAGGCGGAGATTCTTCTGTGCCGCAGGTGGGATGAGCGTCGGCTGGCGTACAAGATCAAGGGACGAAAGCGCGGCGTGTACGTCCTTGTGTTCTTCAAGGCCCCCACTGACAAAATCACTCCGCTCGAGCGGGACGCCCAGCTTTCGGAGCACATCCTTCGTTTGCTCGTCCTGCGGGCCGACGACTTGACGCCGGAGATGATGGAACAGGCCGCCGCCGCTCGCGCCGAACATGCGGAGTCGGAGCGGGGCGAAGGCGAGGGCTACGGCGACCGGGGGCCGTCGAGGAGCCATCATTATGAGGGCCGGGACGGCGGGGGCGACGCCGAACGCGCCGCAGCCAGGCGGCGCAAGGGTCCGCCCAAACATGCTGATGAGGCGGTAACCGAGGCGGGGGCGAAGGCGGTAGAGTAGAAAACGCTGAAATAGGGAAACGCCGAAACGCCGAAACGCCGAAACGCCGAAACACTGAAACGCTGAAACGCCGAAACGCCGAAACGCCGAAAAAGGGAAACGCCGAAACGCCGAAACACTGAAACGCCGAAACGCCGAAACGCCGAAAAAGGGAAACGCCGAAAACGAGACGTGATGGCGCGCGAGGAGGAGACACAACGTGGCGAGTTATAACCGGATCATCCTGGTCGGACATCTGACGCGGGATCCGCAGCTTAGCTACACCCCCGCGAACACGGCCGTCTGCAAGTTCGGTATCGCCACGAACCACAAATGGAAGGACCGCGAGGGTAACGCCCGCGAGGAAGTGTGCTTCGTGGACTGCACCGTGTTCGGCAAGGGCGGCGAGGTGTTCAACCAGTATATGAAAAAAGGGCAGATGGCACTGATAGAAGGCCGCTTGGACTTCCAACAGTGGACCACGCCCGAGGGGGACAAGCGAAGCAAACATGCGGTCTTTGTGGAGAACTTCACGTTCCTCGGCGGCGGTCGCGGCGGTGAGGCCGGAGGACGTGCTGGAGAGACGAACGCCGCGGGGGTTCCCGCGGCAGCCGGTGCCGCCGGAGGACGTGCTGGAGAGACGAGCGCCGCGGGAGGTTACGAGGCCCCGCAACCATCCGGCGACGATATTCCGTTTTAGATGACCGTGCGTTGCGCGAGTGTTCTCCGGACCCCAAGCGCAAGCGCGGGGCCATTTGGCCGGTCGCCGGCGCTCCCGGTTCGGACTGGTGGCCGAAGATCGTAGATGCCGATACCGGCGCGACGAGGGAATCGGCGTACAAGGTAGAGCGAAAGGTCGATAGGCGAACCATGGAACTATTGCTGTGCAAGAACGTTCACAACTTGGGAATCGTCGGCGACACCGTCAATGTCTCCGCGGGATATGCGAGAAACTACTTGTTGCCGCAGCGGCTGGCGACGGAGCCGACGGCGGTCAACGTTCGCCGGCTGGCGGAGGCACGGAAGGTCGCGGAGCAAGAGGTCGCCCGCGAGCGGGCGCGGATGGAAGAGGCCGCCAAGCGGTTGGAGGGCGTCGAGATCACGGTCCGGGCGCGGGCTAACGAAGAAGGCGTGTTGTACGGATCGGTCGGCCGACGGGAGATCGTCGCGGCCCTGGCCGAAGAAGGTCACGTTGTGCTGCCCGAGCACGTCGCGCTCACTACGCCGATCCGCCGCCTCGATACGGTGACCGTGGATGTGCGCTTCGCCAGCGACTTGCTCAGTCAGATCAAGGTGTGGGTGGTCCGCGAGAAGACCGGCGAGGACGATGAGGCGGAGGCCGCGGTGACGGACGAAGTCGGCAAGGAGGCCGGCGGCGATGACGACGGTCGCGACGAATAACAGCACCCTTGCGGCGCGCCCCGAGCGACTTCCTCCGCAGGACCTGGACGCGGAGATGGCCCTGATCGGCTCGATGATGATGAGCCGGGACGCCATCGCCGAGGTCATCCCCATCATCGGCCGCGGCGACAGCCCCTGGTTCTACCTGCCCGTCCATCAGAGACTTTTCGAGGTTCTTCTCGACCTCTATGACGACCCCGCCAAGGCGATCGACCTGATCGTCGTATCCGACGAACTGCGCCGCCGCGAGTTGCTCGATTTCGTCGGCGGGCAGGAGTACATGATCCAGCTCGCGGAGAGCTTCGCGGAATGGGCCAACGCCGAGCACTACGCCAAGATCGTCCGCGACAAGGGGATGCTCCGCGACCTCATCCGCTGCACCTCGCAGATCGCCGACCATGCCTACACGGCCGTGGACGACGCGCGGGACATCCTCGATGTCGCCGAGCAGAAAATCTTCGCGGTGACCGAGCGCCGCGTCAGCGGACACGCCATTGAAATCCGCGAGGAGATGCGGCGGCTGGCCACGCTGCTGGAGAGTCGCGAGGAGGGCGTCTGCACCGGGGTTCCGACCGGTTTCACGCAGCTCAACGAGTACACCGGCGGCTTTCAGCCGGGCGACCTCATCGTGGTGGCCGGTCGCCCGTCGATGGGCAAAACCGCATTAGGGCTGACCATGGCCCAGCACCTCGCCCTGGAGCACCGTTACCCGGTGCTGTTCTTCTCGATGGAAATGAGCAGCGCCCAGATCGCACAACGCCTCGTTTGTGCGTACGGTCATGGCATTGACGCCCAAAAGCTGCGGCGGCGGATGCTCTCCGAAGAGGAGATCAGCTATCTGCTGATGCACGTCTGCCCGGACTTCGAGACCGCACCGTTGTTCATCGACGACACTCCGGGCATGAGCGCGATGGAACTTCGGTCGAAGTCCCGGCGGCTCAAGCAGCGGCACGGGATCAAGACGGTCTTCGTCGACTACCTCCAGCTCATGCACACGCCGAAGGCGGAGAATCGGCAGGTCGAAATCGCGGGCATCAGCCGGGGGTTGAAGAGCCTCGCCCGCGAGCTGAACATTCCCGTCATCGCCATGGCCCAGCTCAACCGGATGCCGGAGGGGCGGGCGGATAAACGCCCTCTGATGAGCGACCTGCGGGAGTCCGGGGCCATCGAGCAGGACGCCGACGTGGTGCTGCTCATCCACCGCGAGGAGTATTACAAGCCGGAAGACGAGACGGTAAAGGGTGTGGCCGAGTTGATTATCGCCAAGCAGCGCAACGGCCCGACCGGAGCGATCACCCTGAGCTTCAACAAGAAACTCACTCGCTTCGGGAACTATTCCAACGAGCCGGAGCCTCTTCGCATCGCCCGCGACGATTTCGTGCCGTTCTGACTTGCCAATAGCTTGTCCACCTGTGGCAGGCCGCGTCAACGAGCGCTGAGTACCGTCAGTCGTGACAACAACCCCGGCAAGATCGACACAACTTGGTCGATTTCTTCGCGCGTGTTGAACCGCGAAAGGCTGAACCGGATCGCCCCGTGGGCGATGCGATCGTCAATCCCCATCGCTTTGAGCACGTGCGACGGCTCCAGCGAGCCGCTGCTGCACGCGGCGCCGCTGGAAGCACAAACGCCGGCCTCGCTCAGCAAAATCAGGATGGCTTCGGCCTCCAGACCTTCAAACGCGATGTTGGAAGTATTGTAGATGCGCTCCGTTCCCCGTCCGCTGACGTGGGCAAACGGCGCCCTCGCGATGACCCCGGCTTCGAGTGCGTCGCGCAGACCGCGTACGTGCCCGGCGACCCGTGCACCATCGCGGACCGCGATCTCCGCGGCGACCCCCATGCCCACGATGCCCTCGACGTTCTCCGTGCCGCCGCGGAGAAGACGCTCCTGGCTGCCGCCGAGGATCAACGGTTCGATCCGCGTTCGCCGTCGAACGTACAGCGCCCCTATGCCCTTGGGACCGTGGAACTTGTGCCCCGCGATGCTGACAAGCTGCACCGGCCAGGAAGTGACATCGAGTGGCACCTTTCCCGCCGACTGCACCGCGTCGACGTGGACGGGCACGCCCTTGTCCGCGGCGACGGCGGCCAAGCGGGCGACGTCGAACATCACCCCGGTCTCGTTGTTGGCGTGCAGGAGGGAGACGAGCGCCGTCCGGTCGGTGATCTTCTCGGCCCACTCGGCCTCGTCCAGACGACCCTCCTGGTCGACGCCGACGTAGTCAACGGTGTACCCCTCGGCCGCCGACTGTTCCGCAACGCGCAGCACGGCGGAGTGTTCCACGGCCGTGGTGACGAAGTGACGCCGATGGGGATGAATGCGCAGCCCGCCGCGGATGGCGAGGTTGATGCTCTCCGTCCCGCCGCTGGTGAAGATGATCTCCTTGGGCGAGGCCCCGACGAGCCGGGCTACTTGCTCGCGGGCGCATTCGACCTTGTGCCGCACGCCCTGACCGAACTGATGAACGCTCGACGGATTCGCGTAGGCCTCGCGCAGGCACGTGTGCATCGCTTCGACGACTTCAGGAAGCGGCTGGGTGGTTGCGTTGTTGTCCAGATAGATCATGCGCCGAACTCACTTCCGTCGTTGGATTATAGCGATCGCCGCGCGGCCAAGGCGGATGCGGATTCGCATCTCACGCCGGCTTGGGTTGCCCGTCGATCGGCTCAAGGGTGACGACGTGCAGAAGATCGCATTGAATCATGCGATCGGGGATCTCATCATCACCGGACGAACGTCCTACAAAGATGCTCGTTCGGGTCAGGGCGGCGAATTCCGGATGTCCAACGTCGAACGTCTGCCCGTCTGTCAGATGGATACGAAAAGGTTGGAATGGCTGGCGGCGAAGTGCGTCTTGGAGTTCCTGTAAACGCATATCAATCTCTGCCTAAAACGATACGCCCAAGCCTGCCCAAGGTCAACCCCCTGTCGAGGATGTTCCGGTTTGCCCCATATTGTGATAGAGCGTCAACCACTCGTGGATGGGCAGTTCTTGGGGACGACGAGCGGCATCGAATCCCGCAGGCCACACGGGGGGATTCTCGTCGCCGAGTACATGCTTGAGCGCCGTTCGCAACTGCTTTCGACGATGGTCGAACGCGGAACGGACGAAGGCCGCAAAGGCGGGGAGTTCGCCGCGGTCGACGAGCGCGCGGTCGCGCACGTCCAGCCGCAGCATGACCGAGTCCACCGCCGGCGCGGGCCAGAAGCAATGCGGCCCGATGCGCGCGATCGTCGCAATGGTGCACAGACACTGGCACAGAATGCTGAGCGGTCCGTAGTCCTTGCCCCCGGGCTCAGCGGTGATTCGTTCCGCCACCTCCGCCTGCACGGTGAAACACATCCGCCGCACCCGCGGATGGTCGATGAGCAAGTTCATCACCAGAGGCGTTGCCGCTTGATAGGGCAGGTTGGAAACCAACTTGATTGCACCTGTCGTGGGTGGCCCGCCCCTTGGGGCGGCGGACGGAGCCTCGGACTCCTCAGTGCCCCAGCGCAAGCGGTGGGGCACCCGGCCAGGTGGAATCGCGCAGTCTCGGATGGCTGCGGCGACTTCGGGCGTCAAGTGGTGCTTGCCCTGCAGAACGTCGCCTTGGATGAGAGTAACGTTGATGGCGTCCCGAAACCGTTCGCTAAGGATCGCGGCTAGATCGCGGTCGATCTCGACGCAGACGACGCGACCGGCGCGTCGGGCGAGCAGATCGGTCAGCCCACCGGTGCCGGGGCCGACCTCGAGCACCAAGTCGTCGAGCGTCAGCTCCGCCGAATCAACCAAACGCCGCATCAGATTGCCGTCGATCAGGAAGTGCTGTCCGAAGCGCTTGCGTGGATGCAGCCCGGCGGCGGCAAGGGTGAGCTCGATTTCCCGCTTGGTTTGAACGTGTTCCATACGTGTAGCGGAGTATAATCCACGTGCAATCAACGGCGTAAAAAGGGCTGCGCCGCATGTGCCCCGCGGGAGGGCACATGCGGCGCTGTGGTCGTCCGCGTCACCGGCGGGTGGGTAGTGACGCGAAAGGGGGGAGAGCTTTCCTATCGCATCCGCCGAGACGGCGCGCCGCAACGCGCGGGCGCCGCACAGCAACCGCTTGGGGCGGATGCGTTGGCTATCAGGTTGTCCGCGAAGCCCGAGTCCTTCTCCCGACCTTGTCTTCGTAAGGCCAGACGGGGCGTTGCCCCGAACAAGAAGAAAGAGGTATGGATAAAGCCTCTATCTGTTGAGGTTATAGGAACGCTCATCCGCAAAAGGCAAGAGGAGGAAAAAAATATTTTCCCCACGCCCACCGCCGGCGGATCACTTACCGGGTCACGAAGGCAAGGCCCGCCCGAGCACGGACCTTTTCGGGATCCAGCCAGGCCGCGGCGGCGATGCGCCATCGGGCGTCGGCAAGCTGTGAGACCAGTTGCTTGCGCAGCGTATTGAAGTCGTCCTCCGGGGCGGGCTTGGTTTCGACCCACTCAGCCAGCAGGACGGCGGCACGGTCTTTCAATTCAAAAACTTTCATCTTGTCATCGGCGTGTTCCAGGGCGAAGCACTGATCGACAACGTCGTTGGGCACGTACTCGATGCCCAGTCCGACGAAGACTCCGTTCGGCGAACGGCCCTTCGCGGCTTGATGCCTCAGGACGCGGGTCATCGGCGGCGGCTCGAAAAAGCCGCTTTTTGCGCCTTCACTCCCTTCCTTGAAGGCGACGAGTTCGGTGTCGGCTTCGTAGGCCTCACGCAAACTCTCGGAGGCCGCGCAGGAGCGCAAGGACTCGGCTCGCGCCTTGGCGACGTCGTACGCTTTGAGCAAACGCAGATCGTCCATTACCTGATCGCGAACTTCAGCGACGGACTCCGGGGCGTGCGCCGGTTTTGCGTCCACGATTCGGAAGATGTAGAGGTCGCCGGTCTTATCGTGGGTGAGCGGCAAGGAGCACGACTGGAGGGTCGCCAAGTAATCCGCGGAATTGGTCCCCTCCTCCGTGGGGACCTTGGGAACGATGGCCTTGGTTCGGAACGCCAGGGCGGCGAAAGACTGGGGGTCGCCGCGCTCCGGGCGGAATCGGGCGGCGCCGAGCTCGGGCACGTCGGGCGCTTCGTCCACGGTGAAGAAGTCCGTGGCGCCGGCTGTAACCGCGCCGGAAAAAGCCATCGAGGCCGGAATGTGGCGGATCACGTCTTCGTAATAGTCCGGCCGCGCAGCGCCCTCGGGCGCGATCCGATATCCGTCCCTGCCGCGTTCGACTTCCAGCCAACTCTCCGCCGCATATTGCACGAGCCAGTTGGCGATGCGCTCGGCGGCCTGATCGGCGTTTTGTTTGCGAAGCACTTCGACGGCGATGTCCTTGGCGTCGTCCCATGCCAAATACGGATCGAACGGAGGGGTCGGGGGGCCCGCGATCAACCCCGCGGCGGCAGGGTCGGGGCCGGGCGGGGCTTCTTTCTTGCGAAACGCCGGGTTCCTGGTGCGATTCTCCTCGTAATAGGTTTTGGCCTTTCGGTCGAGGTTGGCGACCCCGACCGCGGCGGCGATCGCTTGGCGGTCGATCTTCACGTACTGCGCCTTGAGACTGGGCTGACGGAAGTAGCCGAAGTTCAACCCCCCGCCGCGCTCCTTGTCACGGAATTTGGCGAACTGGGCCTGAATGTCGGCCTCCGAAAAGGAGAGGTTCTCGTCCACAAACGCCTTCGCGGGCAGGAGCACGGCACGGATCGAAACGGTCTCCAGCGCGTCGCGCGCTGCGGTCATCAACTCAGCCTCGCTGGGAACGGTGGAGCCGGCAACGGCCATGGCGGCCTGTTGGATGGATCGGAAATCGGCCATCGCCGCGTGGATCACCTCCGGCTTCTGCCTCAGGTTTTGGGCGACATCGTTGATTCGGTCCAGAAAGGATGGGTCCATCGCGGCCCGAACGGCGGCGGGCGTGAGCGAGGCCCCGAACGCCTGGGCCTCACGGCGAAGCAGAATCCAGTCCACCACCTCGAGCGGCTTCCCGCCGCCGGGTACCGGGCGGCGCCAATCCATCTGCATTAGCTCGAGCAGATTGGTCTGGGCGTTCGCATTCTGCTGGTCTACCAGCGTGACCGGGCCGTACCTGGAATTGGCCACAACCGGGTTCGTTTTCGGCGTCATCAGCCCTTGGAGAGCGCTGCCCCCGATGAAGACGATCATCAAGGCGACCATGAAAAACGCCAGGAGCTGCTTGTTGTGCTTGCGGAAGAACTTCATCAACATAACGTAAATCCTTCAACCAACGAGGGTTATGTCACTCACAATGCGAATCCGACACTATACCCGATTGCCGTCAAAAAGCAACCTTGAAGCTGATCGGTCCAAATACCCCCATTTGACACCCAGCCCCCACCCTGTTACACAACCCGACCCAAGTCGGAGGGGCGCTATAATCGGCGGTTGGAGTATCCGTCACCCCTGGTCGATAGTAACGACCGTCGCCGACGAGAGTTAGCGGGCGTTCGGGCTGCATGGCGGGAATGTACGCTGTGGCGAAAAAGTCGCAACAGAGCGGAAAGTCGCTGGTCATCGTCGAATCGCCGGCGAAGGCTAAGACCATCAACCGGTATCTCGGATCGGGGTACGAGGTGATGGCCAGCATGGGCCACGTCCGCGACCTGCCCCTCCACGACCTCGGGATCGACCTCCAGAACGACTTTGAGCCGGTGTATGAAGTCCTGGCCACTAGACGCAAGGTGGTTGGTGCGCTCCGAAAGGCCGCCGGCGGTGCGGACAGCGTCTTCCTCGCCACGGACCTTGATCGAGAGGGCGAGGCGATCGCTTGGCATCTGCTGGCCGCCCTCGATCTCGACCCGAAATCCACTCGACGGGTCGTGTTCAACGAGATCACCAAGTCGGCGATCCATGCGGCGTTCGCGGCTCCCCACGACCTCGACATGGATAAGGTCAACGCCCAGCAGGCCCGCCGGCTTCTGGACCGGATCGTCGGGTATCAACTGAGCCCGTTGCTCCAGCAAAAGATCGGGAAAGGACTTTCCGCCGGGCGTGTGCAATCCGTCGCGGTTCGGATCATCGTCGAACGAGAACAAGAGATTCGTGCGTTCGTCCCCGAGGAATCGTGGCGGATCCTCGGATGTTTTGCGACCGAAGTCGCCAAGGCCGCCGCGCACGCCCAGGCGTGGGACAAGTTTTTGACCGGCGGCAAAGACCCGCAGGCCGGGCGGACGGTGAAAGAACGCAACGCCTGGTTGGCCAAACACGCTTCGCTTTATGCCGAATTGGTGAAGGTCGGCGGAGAGGAGTTTCGCGCGACGCGGGTCGGCGACGCCCGACGAGTGGCGGAGGCCTTGGGCTTTGTCTGCGAGCAAGTCGAGGAACGCGACTTCACGCCGTACGCCGACAAGGGACTCAAGACGATCGTCCTGAGGGGACGAACCGACACCAGCAAAGCCCCGCCGTTCACCGTCAGTGATATCCAGACCAGGCGGACGCTATCGAAACCCAACGCGCCGTTCACGACTGCGGCGTTGCAGCAGGCGGCCTCCAGCGCACTCGGCTTCGCACCGTCGCGGACGATGCGAATTGCGCAGCAGCTCTATGAGGGAATCGACCTGGGCGGGCAGGAAGGCACGGTCGGGCTTATCACCTACATGCGCACGGACTCGACGAACCTAAGCCGTGACTCGATCGAGGCGGTCCGCGGGTTGATCCGCCAACAGTTCGGCGAACGGTATCTGCCGGATAAGCCGAACTTCTACGGCAGCGCCAAGGGGGCGCAGGAAGCCCATGAGGCGATCCGTGCATCCGATGCGACGCGGACGCCGGAGTCGGTTCGCGGCAGGCTCACGGCCGAGCAGTCCAAGCTCTATGACCTGATCTGGCGGCGGTTTGTGGCCTGCCAGATGCCGCCCGCAGAATGGGATAGCACGACCGTGCTCATCTCCGCGCCGACGGCCGTCGGCGAAGCGACCTTTAAGGCCAACGGCAGGCGGTTGGTGTTCGACGGCTTCCTCAAAGTGATGGGGGCTGTGGAGGATGGTGAGACGGTCATTCCAGAAGTGAGCGCCGGAAACAAGGTCGCGCCGCTGCAGATTGATCCGCAACAGCAGTACACCTCGCCGCCGCTTCGCTACACGGAAGCGGCACTGGTCAAGAAGATGGAGTCGGAAGGCATCGGTCGGCCCAGCACGTACGCCGCGGTGATTCAGACGATCCAGGATCGCGGCTACGTGGAGTTGATGGACCGCAAGCTGCATCCGACGGCCCGAGGCGAGATCGTGACCCAAAAGCTCGTCGAGCACTTCCCTACCGTCATGGACGTGAAGTTCACGTCCTACATGGAAGAAGAGCTGGACAAGATCGAGGAAGCGCACCTCGACTGGGTGCATGTTCTGCGGGAGTTCTACGAGCCGTTCAAGGAATCGTTGGACAAGGCGCAGGCGGAAATGCAGCGGGCTCGGCCCGAGCCGAGCAAGTATGTGTGCAAAGAATGCGGCAAGCCGATGGTCTATCGGCTGGGCAAGAACGGGCGGTTCCTGTCGTGCTCCGGCTACCCGGAGTGCAAGACGACGATGAACGTCGATGCCGACGGCAATCCCGTCGCGGAAGTGGTGGCCGAGGCGCCGTGTGCGGTCTGCGGGAAGCCGATGATCCTCCGTAAGAGCCGCCGTGGCCCGTTCCTGGGATGCAGCGGGTACCCCGAATGCACCAATACGCTGCCCAGCGATGACCACGGCGTGCCGCTCAGGAAGGTCAAACCGGAGGAGATTCACGAGAACTGCGGCGAGTGCGGATCGGCGATGTCCGTCAAGTTCGCCCGCGGGCGGTCGTTCCTCGGTTGCACGAACTATCCTAAATGTAAGGCGACCCAGCCGATTCCGGCGGGCCTCTTCGTCGAAAAGCCGCCCGCCGAACAGGCGGGCGTGGGCTGCGACAAGTGCGGCCGGCCTATGGTGATTCGTAAGAGTCGTCGCGGGCCGTTCTTGAGTTGCTCCGGGTTCCCACGATGCCGCAATGCGACGCCGATGGAGAAGCTCGACCACCTCAAGGCCCTCGCGGCTGCGGGTCAGATTCCCGAAGCGCCGCCCCATTCCGAACCCCAAGCGCGAGCGCGGGGTCGTGCCGCGCGCAATGGTGCGAAAGAAAAAGTCGACATCGCGGCCCTGGGCCCGCCGCCCAAGGGCTTCGCCTGGACGCGCACTGGGCGACCGGTGGTCGAAGTCTGGCCGGAGGAAACGCTGCACTGTCCCGACTGCGGCAAGGAGGCTATGCCCAGGAACGGCCGCTATGGGCCGTATTTCGGATGCACCGGCTATCCCAAGTGCTCGTTCGTCGCCAACCTACGCGGCGACGCGAAGAGACGGGCGGAAGTCGAGTTCCCCGACTCGGTAAAGCCCAAGGCTAAACCCATCCCCACCGACATTCCCTGCGACGAGTGCGGCGAGACGATGGTCATCCGCACGGGCCGCTCAGGGCCGTTCCTGGGTTGCAGCAAATATCCCAAGTGCAAGAGTAGCAAGCCCTTGCCGGACGGCACAACGGCCGAGGCTCTGACCGCCGCGGCGCAATGACCCGCCGCCCGTTCGTCCCGATCGGCAGAAAAAAGAGCGGCTGTCGCCGGGAACCTGCAGCCTACTCCAGCCACGCGAGTCGGGCAACGTAATAGGTGACTGTCCCTAATTTCACGCCGTGAACCTGAGCTTTGGGATACGTTGTCGCGCCTTGGCCGCGCCGAAGCTCCGGGTACAATATCGAGCGGTCCCGGCCGGTATTGTAGCGGCGGTCGTGGCTCAAGTAGAGCAAAACCGCGTTTGCGGGCGTAGCTCAATGGTAGAGCATCAGCCTTCCAAGCTGAACGTTGACGGTTCGAGTCCGTTCGCCCGCTAGTGACGTAAATCGTGCTGATAGCGTGACTTACACGCTAACCCGTCATCGTGACGGCGCGGCCATTACAAGGCGAAACCGGGTAGCCTACCCGGCGCGTTTTGGAGGCTGCTACCGTGACGAAGAAAATCCCCGACGTTCCATCGTTCAAAATCCACAAGTCCACCGGCCAAGCCTACGCCCTATTCGATGGGCGGCGGCGGTATTTTGGCCGACACGAACTGCTCGAATCGAAAGCCCGCTACGATCAAGCCGTCGCCGAATGGCTGGCCAACGGGCGGCGCGTTCGCGTCGAGGCGCACGACTTGACGGTCGTCGAACTGGTCAACGCCTTCCGTCGCCATTGCGAGTCTGAGTCCATCGACAAGCGCGACCTGGGGCAGTTCAAGATGGCGTGGACCCCGGTTGTCGAACTGTACGGCGCGACGCCGGCGGCGGCGTTCGGACCGTTGAAACTGAAAGCCGTCCGAGAGCGTTTCATCGTTGAAGGTAGGCGACCCCGGAGTCGGGGATACGTCAACCGTCTCACGAAGGCGATACGGTTTATCTTCAAGTGGGCCGTCGCTGAGGAGCTTGTACCCGTGGCCGTCTACGAAGCTCTGCGGGCCGTCGCCGGACTCAAGCGCGGCAAGTGCCAAGTGGCTGACAGCGAGCCGGTGAAGCCGGTCCCGCAAGAGTACGTTGACGCGATCCGGCCTTACGTATCCAAACAAGTCGCGGCGCTCATCGACCTGCAACTACTGACCGCCGCGCGGCCGGGCGAGCTGGTCATCATGCGGCCCATCGACATCGACACGACCGGCAAGGTGTGGACC
>JAZDHF010000118.1:0-44054 GCA_043806315.1 Planctomycetota bacterium
ACCGATGCCCCACGAGGGCGTTGCCGGCGTGGGAAGTTGGTGCGTTCACACCCAACGCCGAAGGCGTTATGCCCTCCAGCCCAGGGTTGCCGCGATGCGGCTACCCTGGGGAACTGTGCGAGAGAGTCACAGCAACCCCAACGGGGTTGTAGCGTTTTTCGCCTGCGATAATCGCATAGGATCGACACGGGGCAATGATAGGGGCACAACCCCGTTGGGGTTGGTGACGTACCGCTCGCCTACCCAGGGTAGCGCCTTCGGCGCTACCCTGGGCTTCATGCCGGAACCCCTTCGGGGTTGACGCAAACCGGGGCAGCGGCGATCCGCCAAATGTCCGCCTAAACTGTCACGGACCCGGCGGATGACGGATAGTGGGTGGCGACTCGACAGACGGGCGTCAGGCCGCCATACTACAGGGCTCGGCGTTTTGTTCCTCGGGATACCGGATTCCTGAAGCTCGCTATGCGACCTGACTCCCTGGTGCAATTGATCGGAAGCGGCAACACCGCGACGGTGGAGGCCGAGTGGATGGGCCTCCTGGAGTCGCCGGAGGCGTCGCCGTCCACGCTCCGCGACTATCAACCGGTCCTTGCCGAGCTGTGCCGCGTCGGCAAGGCATCTCTGGCGGAAGAGTGGGCCTGGACGGCGATCGAGGCGATGTCCACTCGTCTGTCGCCGATCGAAACCCTGGGTCTGGCTAGTTCCTTCCTCCTGGCCGTGGGCGACAGTCAGGAGCTTCGGTCCCAGGTCGCGGAGCTTTACCGCGCGGCTTACGCGGGTCAGGAGGGGATCGATGCCCTGCTCACGGAAGCGGGCCTCGCCGGCGGCAGACCCGTTCGTCGTGCCCTCCGGACGCTCGATGTCTGCCTTCCATTGAAAGTTGGTGACTACCTCGCGGCGCGAGACCACGACGCCGTCGCACGCGTCGAATCCATCGACCGCCGCGAATGGCAGTTCACGTTCTCCAGCGGGCAGTCCTCCGAGACGCTCGGCGCGGTCGAACTAGCCGACCGCTTCCGCCCCGCGGCCGCGACGGAGTTCCGCGTTCTCCGGCAGTACGCCCCGGATCGACTGGCCCGACGACTGGATCAAGAGCCCGCCGAAGTCGTGATCGAACTTTGCCGCCAACACGACGATTCCATCGACAGCGAGGCCGTCGAGAGGCTGCTCGTGCCCGCCCCCTTTTCCGAGGAGGAGTTTAAGAAATGGTGGACCCGAGCGCGGACGGCGTTGAAGCGCTGTCACAACGTCAAAGTCGAAGGCCGATCGCCGTACGTAATCACCTACCACGATGTCCCGGTCGCCCATGATGACGCGTTGTTCGTCGAGGTCTCCAAGCACCGTGATCCCATCGCGCAACTGGACGCCGTGGAGAAGTACGTCCGAGGCTGCAAGGACCGCGGACAGACGCCGTCCACCGCGACCTTGCGCCAATGTCACGAACTCGCCGCGACTCACGCTCGGCAACTGAGCGAGCATCATTCCCTTCGCGCCGGGCTGGCGTGGACGGTCGCCTGGCGGATGGGTGAGCTCGCCGGCGTGGACGACGCCTCCCTCGGGACCGTCGAGCTGTTTCGGAAGGCGACCGACGTGCACGCCGTCTTGCGGCACATCGAGCGCGAAGCGATGTTCGATCTCGCCTGCCGGGCGTTGATCGAGGCCCGGCCGGATCAGTGGCGGGATCCGCTCGTCGCCATGCTGCCGACCTTGCCGATGGTTTTGTGCGATCGCGCCGCCTCTCGGCTGGTGGAACACGGTTGGAACGCGGCGGAGTTCGAGCCGGTCGTGCAGCGGATTCTTGGCTCGCCGACCGCGTATTTTGAGGCTCTGCTTTGGCTGTGGGACGGTCCCTCGTCGGACGAGCTATCGGGCAAGCTCAATCCACTCACCGTCCTGGTTCGCATTCTTCGATCGTTGGACGAGTGCCGCCGCAGTGACACCATCCCCAAGGAGCAGGCCAAGACGATCTCCGCCCGCGCCCGCACCGTACTCTCCGCGAGGCGTTATGAGCGCTTCCTGCGCTGTCTGCAAGGCATCGACCCCGGAATGGCCGCCACACTCCGCACCCAGATCGCCCAACTCGACAACCTCGGCCGCGCCGTACACGACGATTTGCTCACTCATCTGCGCGAGCGGTTCCCCTCGCGTGAGACGGCCGTCACGATCGAGCCTTGGGCGCGGGAGGACGTCCTCTACGTGACCCAAGCCGGTCTGACCAAGCGAAGAAAAGAGATCGAACAGCACGTCAACGTCAAGATGCGGGACAACGCCAAGGCCATCGGCGCCGCCGGCGAGCGCGGCGACCTCAGCGAAAACTCCGAATACAAGTTCGCCCTCGAGGAACGCGATCTTCTCCGCGCCCGCCTGGCCCAGATGAACGCGGAACTTGCCATGGCCCGGGTGATGACCCCGGGCGACGTGCCCACCGACTACGTCGGCGTCGGGACGCGGGTCGTGTTCGAGCCCACCGGCGGCGGCGAGCGCTACGAAACGTCCTTCGTCAGCCCCTGGGACGCCGACCACGCCAAGGGCTGGTTCAACTACAAGGCCCCGCTCGCTCAGGGGATCATGGGCAAACGCATCGGCGACGTGGTCCGGTTCGAGCACGCCGGCGCTGCCGGCGAATACCGCATCGTCGAACTGCACAATGCCCTCCAATCCGCCGTCCAGACCTCGCCCGCGTGAACCGTGTGCCCCCGGCGGCTCGCCCGCCGGTGCCCTCCCCAGCGCGGCGCCGCCGGAGCGGGTCTCTGCCAGCGATCGTCATTGCGTGATCCGCGTGATCGTGAAGAAGCGGCCGCCGTCGTCGAGTTTACCGTTGCCGTCGAGGTCCATCGAGTCATACCAAACGCCTTGCAGGGTGTTCTCGTCGGCGACCGTGATCACGATCGGCGCGGCCACGAGCCCGTTGGGGAGACCCGACTGCTGCTGTTGCTCCGTGGTGTAGCCGGAGCGGCAGGTCGACGTCGTTCCCGTGATCGTGTCGCCGGGGAGCACATTCCCGCTGCGGGAAAGAGTCCCGGTGAAGCTCTCAAACGTGGCGTCAAGATCGGCGTCGGGGGCCGGTTCCTCGTTGGGACCGACGGGACCGGTGTCTCGGTCGCACAGGAACTTGCTCACGTAGGTCGCGCGGACCTGGGAACCGGTCGTGACGATGCGGGTCTCTCGTCCGTGGTCCAGCCAGCTTCCATCCAGGCGGAACGCACCCTGCGGGCCGTCGCTGTTGTCGTTCACGACGTCGGCGTTCACGACGTCGGCGCCGCTATCGACTACGACGTCGGTCCCGCCGCCGTCCGAGTCAGTATTGTCGCCGGGCAGCGGTGTGCCATCGCCGTTGTCGCCGGCCGGCGGTAGGCCATCCCCGTTGTCGCCGGCGGGCGCGACGTCGCTGCCGCCGCCCCCGGTGTCTTCTCCGCCGTCAATGCCAACGACGATCACACAGCAGCCAAGCCACATCAGAGACAAGCACGTCGCGATGGACACGGCCAGAAAGCCCGTGGGTTTCGTCATTCACCATTTCTCAAACTCACCCGCGACGAATGCCTATCGGCATCGAGCGCCGCGTAAGCGCGGCGCTTCGGGCAGAGCGCGGACAAACCCCTAGTCTCACGTCACTCTCTGATTTTCGAGTACGGTACTTCCCTGACAGGGATGTCACGGAGTGTCAGGGAGTGGCATCGTACCCGAAAGCAGGCGGTCGCACGACTAGTGCGACGATGCACCTAACCCTGGGGGTTGGGTGGCATGCCCAAGCTCGGCGCAGCCGAGCGCCGGCATGTCTTTCCTGGGCATGGCGGCGCTTCGCTTGGCCATGCCACCCGAAAAACAGGCTGCGTCGGACCGCTGGCCCGGCCAAGCATCCGCGATTCGTCTTCCACTTTCCGCCGCCGCATTGCGCGTGGATGAATCAGGTGGACTCCTTCAATGGGATGCTGTACGTAAGGGTTTCTACCTAAAGGGCTAAGTCCGGTAAGCCGACAGTCACATCGTGGAGGGTGCAACCGCGCGCTGAACTCGAGCGACGCGGTCCGCGCGGCGAGACCGGAGCAGCAGCGATGCACGTTCATTTCGTCGGCGAACCCGACGACGGCATCACCGTTTCATCGCACCACGCTCGCGCGCTGGCCGAACGCGGCGTGGAAGTGTCTTTTGGCGGCAGCGAAACCGCATCGTCGCCCAAGCCCGACGTGATCCATCTGGTCACCTACGGACAGAGAAACTATCGACTCCTGCGCAGTCTGGTCGCGGCGCGACTCGCGGGCGTTCCGCTCCTTCGCTACTGGACCGGGCGCGACGTACTCTGGGCGAAGGTCCATTCCGCGTCCCGCGCCTTCGCCCACGCGGTGCTGCGTTTGGGCGCGGTCCAGCTCGCCCGCACGCAGGCCCTGGTCGACGACCTCGCTCGGATCGGCGTCTCCGCCTCGCCGGGCCCGATGCTGAGTCTGCACGTGTTCAACACGTACGAACCCGAGCCGCTGCCGGGCGTCTTCACGGCGCTCTGTCACCTTCCCGCGGCGCGACGCGATTTTTGCGGAGGGCGATGGGTGGACACGCTGATCCGTCGGATGCCGAGCGTCCGCTTTCTCATCCTCGGCGACGCCGCGACCGACTACGGCGTGTTCCGCAACGTGGAATCCCTCGGCGTAGTCGACGACGTATCGCGGGCGATCCAGCGCTCCACGGTGACGATCGTGCCGCGGCTCGACGGCGTTTTGTCGCGGCTGGCCTTGGAGACGCTTTGTCAGGGCCGTCATGCAGTCACGACGTGTCCGGCCCCGCACTGCGGCTATGCGGAGTCCGTCGAAGGATTCGTTCGGACGATCCGCACATTCGAGCGCGACGTCCATTTCAACCTCGACGGGCGGGAATATGTCTGCCGCGAGTACGGCAAGCCACAGGCTACCCGGCAGCTATTCGAGGCCTTGGAGGGGTGTCTCGAACGGGGTCAACTGGGTCTGCAGATCAAGGGCCGCTGGCGCGGGGCGATGATGGCCTTGTGCAACCCCGGCATCTTCGGACGAAAGAGCTTCGCCCTGCCCGATCCCGACTCGCTTCCCGAAGAGGCCACGGCGTTCCATGCGTTGCTCGCGGCGGAGGTCGAAAACCTTGTACCCGTCCCGGCGTATTGACCCGTGAGCGCGACCCGCGAACCCTCGTCACCCGCGACCGTCCTCTTGGTCGGCCCCGAGCCGACGATGATCGGCGGAATGGCCGGCGTCATGGGGCAAATCCTCAACCTGGATTTCGACGGACGATATCGCATCGAGTGCGTTCCCGTCACGATGTCGTCGGGAATCGGCGAGTCGATCGTCCGACGAGTCGCCCGCCACGTGCGACAACTGTGGGTTCTGCGTCGCGCCATTCGCCGAACCGGCGCGGCCGTCGTTCATATTCACACGTGCAGCGGGTCCTCGTTCTACCGTTCGGTGTTGGACATGTGGATCGCTCGTTGGACGGGGGCCCGTGTCGCTCTTCACGTCCACGGGGCGGCCTTTGATGAGTTCTATGAACAGGCGGGCGCCATCGCTCGGCGGTTTATCGAGTCGTCCCTGTCCCGCGCGGATTGCGTCATCGCGTTATCCGACGGCTGGCGCCGAAAGCTCCAGAGTATGTCGCCCGCCGCGCGAATCGCGGTCGTCGAGAACGCGATCGAACTCCCTGAAACGGTCGCAGAGCGGAGACATGACGGGCCGTGTCGGTTCCTGATGCTGGCGCGGATGGACGAATGGAAGGGCGTGGACGATTTACTGGACGCCTGCGCGCTTCTGCGTGCGGACGGGTTAGTCGTCGAAGTCGCGTTGGCCGGTCCGCCGGGGACCGCGGGCGATCAGGCGGTCTTGAATCAGAAGATTCGTGATCGTGACCTCGACGGGGCCGTTCGATACATCGGATCGCGTCAAGGGGTGGAAAAGACCAAACTGTTTGAGTGGGCCGACGCGTATGTTCAACCCAGTCGCCACGAAGGGATGCCGCTCTCCCTGTTGGAGGCCCTCGCCTACGGCTTGGCCGTCGTCGCGACGCGCGTGGGGGCCGTGCCCGAGGTGATCGACGATCGCCTTCACGGGCTGCTTGTGCCGCCGGGCGACCCCGGCCAGCTTGCACGCGCGATGCGCGAACTTGCTACGGACGAAGGACCTCGAGAGGCGATGTCTCGGGCCGGGCGCGATCTCGTCCGAAGACGTTTCAGTTTAGCGCGGTTTCGCAGGGATCTTGTCAGTCTCTATGACAGCCTCGTGCTCGCCCCGCGTTTCGTCGTATCCCGTATTTACGCTTGAAATCGTTCCACCAATCCCCCAACCAAGGGGGGATGGGGCACCCAGCACAATTTTTGTATCTGTTTACCGTCTGACTCGGGCTTTAATAAGGTTTGGCAGGACGGCTGCAATGTAGTTTGGGTCCCGGCGGCAGAGGATTTCCTTAGCGGCGGCGATGAAGTCGCGGCTGGGGTTCGAGGGCGTTTCCGACTTCGTCCGGGCGGCGGCGCTCGACCGGATCGGGACCGGGTAGGTAGTCGTAGCAACAGCGTTCCTGTCGTTGTCACGTCCGTGAATCACGGTATACTCAAGGCGAGAGCCTGGGCGGTGCCGGTCGTTCCTGACGCCGACTCCTGGCCCCACGGGTGGCGGAGGGGAACTCGGCGAAACTAGTGCTCGGTCGCAGCCAAGCTTTGGGGTTCGGCTGTTTGTGGCACAGCGGCCCTCCGCTGTGCCCTACTGCCCAGCCGGGGGCGGCTGGGCCACACCTACTCGCAGAATTAGGTGCGATGGAGCACTAGGCGTCGGCGCGCCGGGACTTGAACCTGCCGCGCCTGAACTGGCGCGTACTGGTAGAAGAAGCTCGCTTTCCGTAAACCGGAGGATCCTCACCATCATCCCCGCCAACGAAACTCAATCCGACGCCGCACGGCTGGGAAACTCACAGCCTCGGCGCTCGCCGCACCCCGTTTTTTGGGTGATCGCGGGCGCGCTGGTGGTGATCGCCACGGCCTTGGTGATGCGGCCGCAGGGGGTAGCGATGGACGCGACGGCCTTCGGGCAGCTTCCGACCGCCGCCGGGGCCAGGGGCGTGTTCGCCTTCTCCGGGCAGCTTTCCAAAGGCACCTACGGAGTGTACATGGTGGACACCGACGCCATGACGATTTGGGTCTACGAGTACCTGGCCCAAAAGGGTTGCCTGCGGCTGGCCGGGGCACGGACTTGGCGGTATGATCGGTACCTTGAGAACCATAACGTTTGCGACCTGCCGCCCGACGTGGTGGAGAAGATGGTGGAGGAGCAGCGGCAGTACCGGCTACAATCCACCGAGCACCAGATGCCGTAGGAGTTTGTGGGACAGGCTTTCTCCCGGCGCGCCGGGATCATGACCGACTGGAAAGTCGGTCCCACGGGGTGGTTCGGTTTTTCCCGCGGCGGAGTGAAGCGAGATTTAGGCAGAATCCCATGGCCAAGATGTTCTACTCGGCGAAAGAAGCGGCGGAACGCCTCGGGCGGTCAGAGGACGAGCTGAAAAGCCTCGTCCGCGACGGCAAGTTGCGCGAGTTCCGCGACGCCGGCTCCGTGAACTACAAGGTGGGCGACGTGGACGGGCTACTCACCAAGGCCTCGGCCAAGAGCGCCAAGCCCGCGCCGGCAGCCGTCGGCGGTTCGCAGAGCGGCGAGATCGTGCTTGAACCGGTGGAGGATTCCAGCGTCGAACTCGCACCCTCCGGAAGCGACGTGGTGAGCATCGAGGGCGTGGACGCCGAAGATACCGCGACCGGTGCGCGGGTTACGAAGAAGGCGAAGGAAGGGTCGGCCGTACCGTCAGTCGGCGTGAACGTTTTCGACGACGATGAGTTGGACGAGCACGTCGATCCGCTCGCCCAGACCGCGGTCAGCGACGTGGCCGGACTCGGTCTCGAGGGCGTGGGCAGCGGCTCGGGCATCCTCGACCTGACGCGGGAAAGCGACGACACGTCCCTTGGCGCGGAACTTCTTGAAGAGATTTACACCGGCGAGGAAGGCGAGGCCGAGGGCGGGGCGGGCGGCGGCGAAGCCGCCGAAATGGGCGAGGCGACCCGTGCGGGTCTGGATGAAGCCCTGCCCGCCGAGGGTGCTGAGGAAGCGGAGGGCGAGGCGGCGGTGGCGGTGGGCGTTGCGGCGGCGGCGGCGGCGAAGCCTAGGGCGGTCATCACCCAAGTGCTCGAATACGCTCCCGATGCGGTGTCCACGAGTTTGACGGCGGCGCTGGTCGTGGGCGTGGCGGTGATGTGGGTTGCGGGCCTTGGCGCCGCGGCGTTGGTGCGGGGCGTGACGCCGTCGTTGCTGCAATCGGTATACTCGCATCTGGCGGTGTTCGCCGGCGGCTCGTTGTTGGTGTGCGGGATCGCGGCCGGGGCGACGTACTTCCTGGCGAAGCGTCCCCGCTAGTTGTGGGACCGACTTTCCAGTCGGTCAAATGCATCCGCGAAGTTGAACGAGACCGACTCGAAAGTCGGTCCCACAGAGAGTCGATACGGCTCGACCTTATGAGTCGGACGGTAGGGGATGGTTCACAAGCATAGGAGGCGTGTGATGCGCGGCGGCGGCTGGATGTTGGGCTTGGTGGGCGGTGTGTGCGTGACGGCGTTGAGTGGGTGCGTGTCGCTGGACGATCACCTGAGATTGAAGGCGGCCAATCGGACGTTGACCGCGGAGAAGGAGTCGGTCAGTCAAGAGTTGTTCGACGAGCGACACGTCAATGACACTCTGCGCGCGAAAGTCGATGCGACGGAGCAGGAGCTTGCGACCAAAGGGGAACTGCTCGCCAACCTACGGGGCGAGAACGATCTGCTCAATGAGCTGCGTCTGAACGCGAAGGGCGCCTTGGAGGATATGGCCGGTCGGCAGAGGCTCGGCGACATTACGATCCCCATCCTCCCCGGTCCGCTGGACACCGCCCTGAAGCGCTTCGCCGACGAGCACCCCAGCGAAGTCGTCTACGACCCCTCGCGTGGCACGGTGAAGTGGAAGGGCGATCTGCTCTTCCCGTTGGGCAGCGACGTGGTGAAGGATTCGTCGATGGAGTCGCTGCGCGGCTTCAGTGAGGTTCTGAAATCGGCGGCGGCGTCGGATTTTGAGGTGCTCATCGTCGGGCACACGGACAATCGTCCGATTCAGAGGCCGGGTACCAAGGAAAAGCACCCGACCAATTGGCATCTATCCGCCCACCGTTCGATTGCCGTCGGGGCCGTGCTGCAAAAGTTCGGTTACCGGGCTGAACGCATCGGGGTGATGGGATGCAGCGAGTATCGCCCGGTGGCGGACAACTCAAGCGAGAACGGGCAGAGCCAGAACCGCCGCGTGGAGATTTATCTTGTCCCCACAGGTTCGATTGTGCAGGTGTCGGCCCCGGCCACGCCGGTGAGGTCTTTGAAGGAGGCGGAAACGGAAAGGGCGGCCTCCGCCGTGCCCGCAAAACCCGTGAAGCGGGTCGAGAAGACCGAAAAACCGCCTGCCCCGCGTCCGACGCCGTGACGTGCCGGTTTCTCGCCCCCGTCTGATCCTGGCTTCCGCGAGTCCGCGTCGGGCCGAGTTGCTCCGCGAGCACGGCTATGCGTTCAAGGTCATGGTTTCGCCGCGTCCCGAACCGGTCCAATTCTTGCCCGGACTGTCCCCCGTGGAGCGGGCGGAAGCATCCAGCGAGTTCAAGGCGCGGAGCGTGGCCAAGCTCGTCGCGGTGGGATGGGTCCTGGCCGCTGACACCATCGCGTCACTGGGCGGTCGCGTATTCGGCAAGCCCGTCGATCGCGACGACGCGAGGAGGATTCTCCAATCGCTGTCGGGCACGACGCACCAGGTCATCACCGGCGTGACATTGCTCGACGCTTCGAACGGTGCGACCGTGACCCATCATGACTCGACCGACGTGACCATGCGGCGGCTCATGGAACGCGAGATCGAAGACTATCTCGACAGCGGCGCTTGGGAGGGCAAGGCGGGCGCGTACGGCATCCAGGACCAGGGCGACGCCTTTGTCGAACGCATCGACGGCAGCTTCACCAACGTGGTCGGTCTACCCATGGAATTGCTAGCGAAGATGCTGCACGCTTTCCCCCGCCGATCTTCGAACTTCGAACTTTGAACTTCGAGCTTCCGTCCTATCCGCGGAACACCCAGCGCATCATCTCCCCGACCTTGGCGCCTTTGCCCTGCATGAGGATGCCGACGCGGAAGATCCGCCCCGCGGCGAAGACGCAGAAAGTGGTGGTGAGCAGGACCAAAAGCACGCCGAGCAGCGGCTGCCAGAGAGGGATTCCGGGGGGCACGGCCTGGCGCACGATCATCAGCATCGGCGTGGCCGTGGGGATCAGCGACAGGGTGAGGGCCATGGTCGAGGAGGGTTCGCGCACCACGTTCATCCACACGAACATGGGAGCGACCGCGACGAGCATCACCGGGGTGATGAGGTTCTGTGACTCCTTCATGTCGCTCACCGCAGCGCCGACGGCGATGAACATCGAACCGTACAGCAGGACGGCGAGGGCGAGGTACAAGGCGAACCACCACACCACGTGGGCCGGAAAGTAGGGGCCGAACCCCGCCTGCCGAATCGCCATGAACGCCCCGACCATATAAACCGTGGCGATGGTCAGCGACACGCCCACCATCCCCACGAGCTTACCCATCATAAGTTGGAAGGGCGGGATCGATCCCAGTAAGACCTCCGCGATCCGCAGCGTCTTCTCTTCCAACACGCTTTGCACCAACGGAGAGGCGCCGAGCATGATGACCATGAGCATGAGCATCATCAGTCCCATGGGCACGAAGATGTTGGCGAGCTGGTTAGTTTCCTCGGCCTTTTTGATCTGACCACTCTCGTCGAGCGACACCAAACCGAGGTTGGTGACGCGGGTGCGGGCGGTGGCCATGGCGACGATGGCCGAGTCCAGGTTCGCGTCGCGCAGGCGCAGCTCGCGGATGCGGGCGTTGATTGGCTCGAACAGCCACTTCTGGATGTCGTCGTAGGTGGGGCTGTTGGAATAGTAATTGACCGCGGCGCGGGCCGGGTCGGCCGCCGGTTCGAGGACGTTGGGACCGATGATGACGAAGGCCATGATGTCGCCGGGGACGTTCTTGCGCACGCGGTCGGAAAGGGCGAGGCCCATCTGCGTGGGATCGTCGCTGGTGGGTTCGACCTTCTCGAAGAGGAAACGGGGCTTAGTCTGCTTGCGGGCGTCGCCCTCGCTTTCGAAGATGTCCGTTTCGTTGCGTTTGCGGGCCGCATCGGCCAGGGAGTCGAACAGTTTGCCAGAGTAGTCGACCACGGCGATGCGCTTGTCCTTGATGTCCACCTTGTTCCGCATCGCGAGTTGCACCACGATGCTTCCGCCCCAGATCAGGGGCATCATCAGCAGGCTGAATATGAAGGCCTTGGTCTTGACCGCCGCCTGATACTCGCGGACGGCGACGACGATGATCTTACGCATGAGCCCCCTCCGACGTCGCGGAAGCTGAAGCATCGGGCGCCGCGATCCGCACGAAGATGTCATGCAAGGAAGGGGTAGTCAGCTCAAAGTGGGCCACGCGGCCGCGCCGCATCAGCTCGGCAAGAACGGTCTGGGAATCGGTGTCAGCCGAAATCCGCAGCTCCTGCAACCGGCCGAAGTCGATGACTTTCTCGACGCCCGGGATGGTCCGCGGATCAAAGCCGTTGCCCTCGACCTTCACGCGGAGCGTATCCGTTCCGTAGCGATCCTGGATGGATTCGAGCGTCCCGTCCAGGACTTTGGTGCCCTTGTAAATCATGAAGATGAAATCGCACATTTTCTCCGCGACGGCCATGTCGTGTGTCGAGAAAATGACCGTCGATCCGTTTCGCCGCAATTCGAGCACCGCCTCGCGGAGCAAGTCGGCGTTAACGGGGTCGAGGCCGGTGAAAGGCTCGTCGAGGAGGACCAACTCCGGGTCGGCAATCACTGCGGAGATGAATTGCACTTTTTGGGACATCCCCTTGGAAAGGGCCTCGACCTTCTTGTCCGCCCAGTCGGAAAGCCCCAGGCGCTCCAGCCAGGAACTGACCCGGACCTTAAAATCCCGGCAACCCTTCAACTCCGCGTAGAAGCGGAGGATGTCGCGGACCTTCATTTTCTTGTACAGCCCGCGCTCTTCGGGCAGATAGCCGACGCGATCGTTGGCCGCCGTCGTCCCCGTCTCGCCGAGGACGCGAATCCACCCCGATCCGGCGTCGGGGTGGTAGATGCGCATAATCATGCGCAGCGTCGTCGTCTTGCCCGACCCGTTGGGACCGATGAAGCCGTAGATCGACCCTTGCGGGACGGCCAGTGACAAGGCGTTGACAGCGGTGAACCGCCCGAACGTCTTGCTGACGTTCTCCATTTCGATGACGTTCATGGCCCGCTAAACCATTCAACCGTGCTTAAGCGCATAGGACTCTCGCCTCGGTAACGCACGGCCATCGTACCGCGGAGTGTTTCCCGGCTCAACTCACGCCGCCAGGTCGACCTGTTGGTTCTTGTCGAACGGTGGTTACGGATTTTGATGATCCCGGCGTGATCCGCGTCGAAATGCCACGGCCTAGCACTCGCTTACGCCGTGTGCAATGGTAGTGCTGGGTCGCGGCGGCAGTTCGCCCGCGAGGAGATGGGTGTGCCGGGCAACGGCCATGGTTTCGCTGGCGTCATCGCCGCGGAAACGCGGGGTGGGGCAAATGCTCATAAGGCCGGCCTGGGCGGCCGCGCGGCGTCGACGGACGCAGGTGATCACGCCCGGGACGCGACCCGACGATCAAGCCGAAAAAGTAGAATGTCCCCCTCGCCTCCGCGCTTTTGCCCCCCCGGCGCGGTGACCGTCCTCAGCGCCAAACGTAAACCCATCCCCCACCGTTTCGGCCCGATCGATTCCCTACTCACCATACCCGAACACCCGTAGGGCGGGTTTCACCCGCCGTCGTTCATCCGGCGTGACGGGGGTTGCGTCGCGGCGGGCCAAGCCCGCCCTACCCGGCTGATTGCTAGGAGGGCGCGTTGGGCAATCTTCGGAAGGTTACGCCTTCGACCATGCTGGCGGGCAGTCAGGGTCGTAAAAGGAGAAGAGTTGCACATGCCCGCAGTGTGAGCATGCGAATATCTTCAAGCTGTGCGTGCCGACGGCGTGGATACCGAAGTTTCTCATGCCCGTTGGATTTCGGTTTACCACGAGCTGATAACTGCCGATGCCACACACCCTGCAGGGACGATCGGCATTGTCGGAGATTGCATCGCCTTGGAGTTCGATTATCCGCAGCACGCGATCGATTTGCCCTAAGAGTTCACCGGCGTTCGGAAGGCAATCGCCTTCGTCTTCTACAATACAATAGCGGAAAAGTTGATTCGCTAACCCGATGTATTGCGAATTGGGGAAGAGCCGCTCGACATCGAAACCCTCTCGATTAAAGTACCACAACCGGAGGAATGGTTGACCGCAAACCATCGCCCAGAGCAGTTTTCCAAGCCCAAATACGTCAAAAGAGGGAAGTACGTCGTCAATCCGCTGCCCCATTGCCCAGCCGGGCATCCAGTCCCGCGTCCCGACATTATCGAAAGTTCCCGAAAGCCTTGACCGCGCGTCATCGACAAAATATACGAGACCGAAATCTCCGAGGACAAGATCGTCCTTTGACGAAAGAAATACATTAGCTGGCTTGATGTCCCGGTGGACCATGCCCTTTGCATGTAATTCCGCCACCGCAGCGACGAGAGGTCGAAACGCGCGTAACGCCTTAGGTAGATTACCCTTGAACCGGTGGAGATTGTTTTGAAGTATGCCGTTCGGATGGAACTCCGAGACGAACCACTCCTCCTCTGCGTTTGAATCAAGGATGCGCAAAAGGTTTGGATGCGCTGCTTGCGACATGGCACGAATCTCACGCCCGATTCGCTCGCTGGCTCGCTCAGGGTCGCGCGCGTCGTCGGCCTTGTGCAGGACTTTTAGCGCACCTTGATGTAAAGGCGATTCGCTCCTTATCATATCGAGGATGCCCTCACGGAACTTTGCAAAGGCCTGCTTGCGCCCTTCATGACGACCTGCGTGGGCACCAAGCTCGCGTAACGATTCTAGGAAGCTTTCGAAAAATGGAACGTTCGTGTACAAATGAGTGTCCCGCACAAGCGAGACTTGTCCCTGTCCGCCGCCGCCAAGGGGCTTGACGATTTCCCAGCGGTTCTCGTAGCCGAGCGCCATCGATCTCGTAGTCCTATCAACCTAAAATCAGAAGCGAGGAAGCTCCTGCTGCGTGCATTCGTGACAACGAGTCGTACGCGAGGGGCACATTATCCGACGGCGCGGCGCGGTTCTACACGACGCAGGGTGAACGACAACCGACGCGCTTTCCGCCAACCCTTGTCGCTTTTCAAACATCTTATGCTCTCAGGAAATGCGCGGTTCTATCCTAATGTCGTGGAGGAGGGCCGGAAGAAACTTATTCAGAATCAGATCACGGTAAAACCCTTGAAAAGGCACAGACCAATCAGAAATATCTACCTCTTCTATCGCTGACCCTCCTTCACCGCACCGGTAATCGAACCGAAGATCGATATCCTTCTGCGTAATATTCACTGGGCACTCAAGGATAACCCAAACGGTTCGCTTGCGCCTCATAATCGTCTTTGTGAAAGATAGTGTTACATCTCCACGTCGAATCTGTTCGGGGTGTAAGGCGCCCAAGGGGCTCTGTCGTTCGGCATTGCTCCCGGGACCCAATTCTGTGTTGACGAGCTTCTTAATCACCTCGACATTCGTTACCTCGACGTTTGGCTGTGTGATGTAGGTTATGGTCCGTATGCGGTGCTGGAAGGCGAAAGTGGCGGCGTGGATGCGGTCTTGCAGTCCGAGCACCTTGACCAAAGACGGCTGGTCCTGCGTGCTGTCGGAGCCACGGCCGATAGCGAATAGCTTCGTCGCAATGTCCTCCAGAATGGGAACGGTCGCGATTAGGTCGGCAATACTTGTCCGGAACTTAAGGAGGCGGAACGTTTTGGGCCTGAGCTGAATAGCGAAGTCGTAAACAGGGATTTGGTTTGCTAACGTGAAAAACGCCTGGTTGTCATCCTCGTCGTCGGTTTTGCCTTGGGCAGGATGTGAACTGCTCCAGGTAGAAATTCCGCTGATTGGGCAGCCCGGAATGTTGCGGATCGCGGAGACTGCCGTTGATGCAATCAAGTTTTGGGCTGCTTGAATCTGTGACGGGGCCCACGCCGTCGGGACGTAATCCACGTCAAAGTGAAAAGTCCAGACCGGCAGAATGAAACGTTGATCGGTCACGCCGCGGCAGAAGTCGTCCCATTGCACTGACATGACACCCTACCTTTCGTCAACTATGAATATCAATCGTTCGGTCAAAGAGTGTACTCGGTGGCTCGATGGCACGCAACTTACGACGGATTCAGGAAACGTGACGTTTGGCGCGGGGGGTGGTCCTCCCACCCGCGCGGGTTGACGCGGTAAACACCGGGTGCGACGCAATACTGAATTGTCGCGGGTGCCGAGTATGGGACCGGTTGCGGCGAACGCAGCCCAACGCGGGTTCTGGGTCGTCCGAGGCGGGACAGGGTCTCGTATCTGCTTGTGTCTCAAGGACTTAGAGCTTCCAACAGAACCGGGCGGGGCGGCAAAAAGCGATGCTGTGGCAAAAGTTGACACAGCCCTGGCGGTGTACTATATTGGAGGTATGGCCGTCCGAAGCAGCATGAACGTCTCGATCACTCCCGAGCTGGAGCGGTTCGTGCAAGACCTCGTCTCGTCGGGGCGGTATCACTCGGCGAGTGAGGTCTTCCGTGACGGGCTTCGGCTTCTTGAAGAGGCCGAACGCCAGAGGCTGCTGGAGAAGTGGCTCATCGAGGGGTTGACGGCTGACGAGCGGGCAACGGTTCCGGCGGGCTTGCTCGAACAGGCTCGTTCGCAGATCGGGGCGAAGATTCAGGAAGGTCTGGAGGCTCTTAAGCGCGGCGCCGTCGTGGATGGCGACGAGTTCTTCGCTCGATGGAAGGCTCGCCATGTTGCGACGGGAACGGGTACCAGGAAGGCCTCGGGGCGTGTAAAACGGAGACCATGAGCAGCCGATTCGTCCTTTCCACGCCCGCCTCCGACGACCTTGATGAAATCCTGACTTATGTGCTCGAACAAAGCGGGCCGCAGCGTGCCCAGCACGTCGCAAATCGTCTCCAAAAGGACTTTTGCAAGCTCGCCGACTCTCCCGGTTTGGGACACAAACGTGAGGACCTGACGTCAGCCCGCGTTCTCTTCTGGACGGTGTGGTCCTACCTCGTGATTTACAAACCCGACACGTCGCCGCTGCAAATTGTCCGCGTCCTCCACGGCGCCCGAGATGTCCAGGCCATTCTTGAAGAAGTCGGCTAATTCACTTCGGTCACAGTTGCCGGGCAGAGGATCGACTCGTTCGCTACGCAGCATCTTTCGATCGACAATCGGACATCGACAATTGGCAATCATCACGTTCCTTCGTGCCTCTGCGGCTACGGCGCGGCGGGGGCGGGTTCCTTCTTGGTCGGCGGCGGTGCATCCGCCGACCCGCGGGGCGAGGAGCCGCCGATGTCGATATCGTCGATGCATAGGGACCAGGCCCTATCCTTGCTGAAGACGAGTTGGATCAGCGCCGGGCCGTTGACGAACTTGCCGCTGACGTTGAGGCACATGGCCCCGTCGGGCCTCCAGGACATCATCTGCTGGGGGTCCAGCTTGGCCGAGGTCAACTTGCCGTGTTTGGCGTTGATTTGCTTGAGCCAGGCCTGCATGGCCTCCGCGCTCACCTCGTCATTGAACTTCGCCGAACCCAACTCGCGCAGCGTGTCGGCCGCGCCGACGAGGGAAGAGGAGTCCGCCGCGAGGGCCGACTGGAGTTTGAGGGGTAACTCCGCCGCCCGCGTGGCGAAGAAAATCAGGGCGACCAACAGGACGAAGATGGCCCCGGTCACCACGGAAATGGGAATGGCCGCAATGGCAAGCCCCCGCCCGCGACGCCGCCCATCGCCGGTGGTGATGATCCCCACGACTCCGAAAATCAGCCCCAGAACTGCGGTGACACCGAGGAAGCCGAGCAACGAAAGGACGAAACCTCCGATCGCGGCGATGCTCCACGGCGCAAGACCGGGCGGGCCGTACGACGCGGGCGAACCGTGGTGTCCCTGTTGCGGAGGAAAGGGCGGCAGTTGGAACTGGGTCATGGCTTGGTCCTTTCAAACGGGTTTCACGCCGGGCCGTCGCTCCGCCAGCGATGAATTGACGGGTTGAGGGTGGCATGCCCAAGCCCGCCGAAGGCGGGCGCCGGCATGTTGTGCTCCGGCATGGCGGCGCTTCGCTTGGCCATGCCACCCGTCACTTGAACCCTGACAGAGCACTAGTTGAACGTCGGCGGTCGGACGGGTCAAGCGCGGCCGGTTCCGTCTCATCCAGCCCCAAGGTCTGGGCCCAGAAACGGGCCGCGAAGGCGGGGGCGAACGCGCCTCGGCCCACCTCCACTCTGGGGATGCGCGGGGCCCGATCGGGAAAGCGCAGGCCGTAAAGCAAAGCGGCCTCGGTCTCGTGGATCATCCGGCGGCGCAGAGCGTCCAGGGACTCCGACCAGGGGCGGACGAGGCGTATCACGTGCCGCCTTCCGGGGAGGCGTGCGGCGACGAGAAGTGACTCGGGTTGGCACTTCGAAGCTCGGGATGAACCAGGTACCAGAACATCGCCACAGCGGCGGCCGTGCCCACGGAGATGTACTGGATGGGCAGCACGCGGAGGAAGGGGCTTGCCGGGACGCTCGCGGGAAGCCCACCGGGCGCCGGCCCGAACCGCGCCCACACGTACCCGCCGACGGCCAACAACGGGACCGACAGAATCGACCAGACGGCCGAACGGACCGGCACGACCCAATTGGCCAAGTACGAGCCGATGCAAACGGAGGCCGCCACCACAAAGCACGCCTGTCCGTGTTGCACCGATCGAGTGGACAGTCCGGCGGACAGGATTTTGAAGGTCAACAACGCAGCGCCGCCGGCGAGGAGCGTATGTTTGAGGCCGTCGGCCATGCTATCCTGTGGCGCGGGCTTCCAGCCCGTGTCGACACCGGCTGGAAGCCGGTGCCACACCGACCGGCCGCCGAAGCACCACTGCCCGACGCCGATCGAAAAACCGCGGGCGAGGAAGATGATCGCGAACCAGGCGATCGCTTCGAGCGCAAGCTGGAGCGGCAGGCTTGATTGCGAGACGGGCGCGACATCGGCCCACTCGATCAACAACGATCCCGCCGTCGCCCCGCGGAGCGACACCGCGGCCAAGCCCAGCGCGGCGGCGAGCGTTCCCACCTCCGGCAGCCGTCGTCCGGCGATCACCGCTGCCAGGGCGGCGGTGACGGCGGCGAGTCCGGCGGCTTGGAGGAGCATCATCCAGGCCCCGTGGCGCGTGAGCACGCTCACCGCCCCGAGCGGATCGTCCGGGGCCATCGCCAACCAACCGACGGTCAGGAAAATCGCCCCCGCCAGTGCCCAGGAGACCCAAGTTGCGGCCCTCTCCAAGAAGGTGAGGTTGCTTCCGTGTTCGGTCATCAGTACGCCGGATGCGTCGGTCATGCGATACTCGTTTCCAGAACCTCGTGGCGGCGGAGGACTCGGTGGATGCCTTCTCGCGCGTCGGCGTCGAGCGGACAGAGGGGCAGTCGGAACTCCTCCGCGATCAGCCCCGCGACGGCCATCGCGGTTTTGATCGGGACGGGATTCGGCCCATATCGACCGATCCCCATAGCAAGATCGTACACCTTCCGATGGCATTGCAATGCGGCGGGCACATTCCCCTCGAAAGCCGCTGTGACGAGCGATTTCATCAACGTCGGATGCAGGTTGGCAATCACGCTGACCACCCCGACCGCGCCCAAGGCCATGAAAGGCCAGGCGAGCGAGTCGTCGCCGCTTAACACGGCGATGTCGCAACGGACGGCAAGATCGGTCATCGCTTCGACGTTGCCCGTCGCGTCCTTGAGCGCCACGATGTTCGCAAAGCCCTCGCGCAAGCGCACGATCGTGTCGTTGCTGATGGTGACCCCGGCGCGGGCGGGGACGTTGTAGAGCACGACCGGCAGTTCCACCGCCTCGGCGACGGCAGCGTAGTGTCGATACAACCCCTCCTGGGTCGGGCGGTTGTAATACGGCGCGACGACCAAGGCCGCCTCGACGCCCATCGACGCGGCTAGCTTAGTGTGTTCGACGGTGGCGGCGGTGTCGTTGCTTCCCGTCCCCGCCATCACCGGACAACGTCCCGCAGCCCGGGCGATCACCGTTTCGAGAATCTTCGCCCGCTCCTCCTCGGTCAGTGTCGGCGTCTCACCCGTCGTGCCCAGCGGCACCAGCCAATCCGTCCCGCCCTCGATTTGTCGATCGACGAGGGCCTCCAAGCGTGGCCAATCCACCTCGCCATTGCGAAACGGCGTGATGAGCGCGGTCATCGAACCACAAAGATTCGTCCGTGAATCGAGCCGTGTCATGATCTACAACCCTCCATCCGTGCCGGCCTTTGTTATCTTTCTACTCTTGCGAAATCGAAAACTGGTCCAGCAATCGTTTCATCTCCCTTACGGCCTCGCGCATACCGACGAACACCGCCCGTGAGACGATGGAATGGCCGATGTTGAACTCGCCGAAGCCCGGCAGCGACGCGACCGGACGGATGTTGCGGTAGGTCAAGCCGTGCCCGCCGTGGACTTCCAACCCCAGCCGTCGTCCGAGGGCGATCGCATCCTTCAACGCCTTCAACGCCGCGTCCCGCTGGGCCGTTGTCTTCGCGTGGGCGTAGGCGCCGGTCCAAAGCTCGACCGCCTGGAACCCGATATCAGCGCAAGCCTGCACCTGATCCGCGACCGGTTCGATGAAGGCGCTGACAATGATCCCGGCCTCACGCAATCGAGCTACGGCTGCGGCGACCCGCGCACGGTGACGGACTACGTCCAGTCCGCCCTCGGTGGTCAGTTCCTCCCGCCGCTCGGGCACAAGAGTGGACTGATCGGGCTTGAGTCCGACCGCGATGGCGACGACCTCGTCGGCGATGGCCATCTCCATATTGAGCTTGACCCCGACCGTCTCGCGAAGAAGTCGGGCGTCACGATCGTTGATATGCCGGCGGTCTTCGCGGAGGTGGAAGGTGATGCCGTCGGCCCCGCCTAGCTCGGCCTCCACCGCCGCCCACACCGGGTCGGGTTCATCCGTACGCCGGGCCTGACGGACCGTCGCTACGTGGTCGATGTTGACACCAAGCAGGGCCATAAGGCTTCACCGAGAAACACGCAGGAGGTTGCTCCGCGTGCATTATAGTTCACGCCAACCATCGATCCAAGAAGCCCGACAGGCGCAGGGAAAGTGATGAACCCTCACCGGAATCCCCGATACTGTCACGAGAGATTGAGCTTACCTTCGCACCCCGCGTTGACGGGTCGTAGCGACCAAAACGGAGTACCGCCGCGTGGCGGAGATACCATCGGACATCGCCTCCGCCGCCGCCGGCGCTCCCTTCCAAGCCCGCGAGACGGTCAAGGAACGGGAGGTCCGTCGGGCCGGTCAGGCCCACGCCGCCAATCGACAGGTCCGCACCGTGGACGAAGCGGGCAATACCGTCGAGACCACCGACGCCGATGCCCGAGTCTTCACCGACGCCGAGGGCCAAGGCGGCCAAGGGCGACAACTTGAGGAACAGGCCGAACCAACCCCCGATGAACCCGCTGCTAACCAGCGCCAGGGTGTCACCACCGATCGGGACGGGCAGATGCACCTCGATCTCGAAGCCTGACCCAACGTCTCCACCTACTGCCCGTGACCGACTGAACCGTCAATAAACGACTCGTGATTGTTGCTTGGAAGCGACTCGACTATAGGACAACAACTCTAGATTCGCATGGCGCGGCTTGAAGGAAAGCCCGTTGAAACGGGCTGAGGGAGGGGTTCGGGAACGATCGCGTTACCAGCCGTAAACGGCTGGCCTGAGGCGCCGCCTTCGGCGACGGGAAGGCCGCTAAAGCGGCCTGAATCGCAAACGCCCTTCCCAACCCCACGGGACGAACTTAACCTTGTAGTATTAGATCAATCGCCTTTCGACAATCCAAACCAGTCGCGGGACATGCTACAATAGTTGCGTTATGCTCTGGGATCCGACGTACAAGCCGCGGTTGAGGCCGGTGGAGGCGTTCCCGTTGCCCGAGGGCGACGGGGTGATCATCGGCGTGCGCGATCGTTCGGGTCTTTCCGGGGTGATGCTCAGTCTCTCGGCCCCGGCGCTGCACATCATGGCCATGATGGACGGCGAGCAGACCTGCGCGGAGATCTGCCGTCTGTTTCACACCTCCTTCGGTCGACCGCTCGCGGTCAGCACCCTGCACTCCATAGTCACGCACCTGGACGAGGCCCACTTTCTGGAAGGCCCGAAGTTCGAGGAGTTCTACCAGTCGTTGCTCGAGGAGTATCGCAGCCGAGGCATCCGCAACATGCCTCATGCGGCGGCGATCGGGATCGTCGATGACTCCGGGGCGATCTTCGAGGAGATGCTCGCCGACGCCAACGGCCACGTTCCCTCCGGGACCGTCATCGGAATCATCGCCCCGCACTTGGATTATCCGCGAGGACGTCCCTGCTACGCCGCGGCGTATGCGACGCTCCGCGATCGACCTGCGCCCGACCGCGTGGTCATCCTGGGAACCAACCACTTCGGACGATCGACCTCCGTGGTCGCTACCGGCAACGATTTTTCCACGCCTCTGGGCGTCAGCCGGGTCGACACGGCCTTTCTCGATAAACTGGAGGCACGATGCGGCGACCTGCGGACCTTTGAGCTCGACCACGCCCGCGAGCATTCGATCGAGCTTCAAGTCGCCTGGTTGCAGCATTTATTCGGCGCCGAGGCCTTCGCCATCGTTCCCGTGCTTTGCCCCGACCCGTGTGGTCCGACGGGGACCGCGCCGATGGATGGTCGCGGCGTGGACCTCCGTGCATTCGCCGCGACCCTCGCCGAACTGGTATGGAACGATGCAGGCGACACCTTGATCGTCGCCGGGGCCGACCTCAGCCACGTCGGCGTCCAGTTCGGCGACGAGCGGCCGCTGGACGACACGTTCTTGGAGGAAGTCCGGCAGCGGGACCGGCGGGCGCTGGAATATCTCGAAGCCCGGGACTGCGAGGGCTTTCTGCGCTCCGTGGCCGAACAGGACAATCCTACTCGCGTTTGCAGTGCCGGGTGTATCTTCGTTGTGGCGACGGCCATGCACGATGCGTCGGCGTCCGTCCTGGACTATCATCAGGCCGTGGATACCTCATCGCAGACGTGCGTGACCTGCGCCGCCGTCGCCTTCACCTAACCCACCCATGCAACGCGACTCGCTGTACCGCAAGATCGTCGCGGGTGAGGCCGGTGCTTGGGCGTCGCCGGTCCGTGGTCTGCTATGGACCGCTGCGGCCATCTACGGCCGGATCATCGCCCTACGAAACGCGCGGTACGAGCGCCGAGGTCCGACCGCTCGACTGCCCGTGCCGGTCATCAGCGTCGGCAATCTCACCGTCGGTGGCACGGGCAAGACTCCTTTCGTCATCGACTTGGTCCACCGCCTGGACGCGATGGGCTTTAGCCCCGCGGTGATCGCCCGCGGATACGGGGCCTCGCCGGGTGAACCCAACGACGAGCAGAAGCTGATCCAAAAAAACTGTCCGAGCGCGGTTTGCGTCTCGGACGCCGACCGGCGACGCGCGGGCGAGATCGCCGTCGGACGATTCGGGGCGGACGTCATCGTGCTCGACGACGGGTTCCAACATCGACGGCTCGCCCGCGACCTCGACATCGTCCTGGTCGACGCGACCTGTCCGTTCGGCTTCGGCCACGTGCTGCCGCGAGGTTTGTTGCGCGAGCCGGTGCATGGACTGCGCCGCGCCCATGTCGTGGCCCTCACGCGATGCGATCAGGTCGCGCGCACCGAGCTGGCGCGAACGGAGGCCCGGCTGCGGGAACTCGCGCCAGGGGCGACGCATCTGAAGTGCAACCACCGTGTCACCGCGATCGAGCGCCTGGACGGCACGGCGTTCGAGCAAGGACTCAACGACAAACGCGTGGTGCTCTTCGCGGGGATCGCCCATCCGCAGTCCTTCGCAACGACCGTGGCGTCGCTCGGTGCGGACGTGGTAGGCTCGTGCTGGTTCCCCGACCACCACGGTTATACTTTGCGCAACGTGCAGTACCTTCTTCGCGCCGATCGGTTCGCGCCTCACGATTTTCTCGTCACTACCGAGAAGGACGCGGTGAAATTGGGTGAACTTCGCGGGTTCGATCCGGCCTCGATCGTCGTAGTCCGCGTGGCAATCGACTTCGTGGACGAGGGCGGTACAATGCTCCAAGAGCTCCTCGAACAATCCCTGCCGCGACGAGCCACGTAATACTACAACGCTAGATTCGCCTCGCACGGCTTGAAGGAAAGCCCGTTGAAACGGGCTGAAAGAGGGATTGGGGATCGAACGCGTTACCAGCCGTAAACGGCCGGCCTGAGGCGCCGCCTTCGGCGGCGGGAAGGCCGCTGAAGCGGCCTGAATCGCAAACGCCCTTTCCAACCCTTCGGGACGAACTTAGCGTTGCAGTAGTAAGAGACCATGGGTAAGGCAACCTTGAAACTCGACGCCTTGATCTTCGGCGGCGGCGCCGCGGGTTTGTGGCTTCTCGATGAACTGCACCGACGCTCGTTCCGCGCCGCGTTGATCGAGAAGAACGCTCTGGGCGCGGGGCAAACCATCACCTCCCAGGGAATCCTCCACGGGGGTCTCAAGTACGCCCTTGCCGGTCTGCTTTCCGGTTCCGCGAAGGCCGTCGGGGAGATGACCGATCTGTGGCGGCAATGCCTCGACGGTCTTACTCAGCCCGACCTGCGCGGGGTGCGAATCCTGTCGCCTTCCTGCTATTTATGGCGCACCGAATCGCTGGCCTCGGTCGTAGGACTGGTGGGAGCGAGGCTCGGCTTGCGGACGCCGGTGGCCAAGGTCGCGCCCGCCGAACGACCGAAACCGCTCGCCGCCTGCCCCGGCGAAGTTCTCCGCGTCGACGAGCAGGTGATTGACGTTGGTTCATTGTTGGCGGAGTTGGCCGGTCGGCACGCGGCGCGAATCCTGAAAATCGGCGATGCAAACGACATCACGCTCACCGTATCGAAACCCGGACACGTCGATGCCGTCGAACTACGACGCACAGATACAAACGATGTCGTTCGCTTAGAGCCGGGAGTTGTCATCTTCACCGCCGGCGAGGGGAACGAAGAACTCCGTCGCCGCGTCGGCCTTGCAACAGCGGCCATGCAGCTTCGACCGCTGCACATGGTGATGGTGCGGGGTTCCCTGCCGCAGCTCTTCGGCCACTGCGTGGACGGTAACAAGACGCGCGTGACCATCACGACCGCGATCGACTCACGGGGCCGCACCGTCTGGCACATCGGAGGCAAACTCGCTGAAAAAGGCGTGGACCTGTCGCCCACGGAGTTAATCCGGTTCGCCCGACACGAATTGCCGTCGGTGCTTCCCGCGGTAGACTTAAAGAACACCGAATGGGCCGTCTATCGGATCAACCGCGCGGAGGGCAGAGACCCTCGCGGACAGCGGCCCGAGGGGCCCGTTTGGCGGCGGGAAGGATCGGTCATCACCGCTTGGCCCACCAAGCTGGTGCTGGCTCCGCGGTTGGCGGAGTTGATTGCGGATGCCTTGGTTTGTCCGTCCCCCGGCGGCGATCACGAGACACCGCTTCCGCCGGATTGGCCTAGGCCGCAGGTCGCACAACCGCCCTGGGAGGTGATCGACGAATGGCACGCCTGACCCCTACCCTGTCACCCCTTGGCTATGGGGCCTTCAAGATCGGCAGAAACGTCGGGACGAAGTACGACCAAGCGTACGAACTCCCCGATGCGGCGAGCGTCGAGAGGCTGTTGAACGGCGTGCTCGATCTCGGCATAAACTACATCGACACCGCTCCCGCGTACGGCGCCAGCGAAGAAAGGATCGGTCAGGCGATCTCCCATCGCCGCCATGAATTCGTCCTTTCCACGAAAGTCGGAGAGTTTCTTGAAAGCGGCGTCTCCAGATACGACTTCTCGGCGGCTGCCGTTCGTAAGAGCGTGGAGGCGAGCCTGCGGCGGCTTCGCACCGAGGTGCTCGACCTCATGTTCATCCACGCCGACCGGGACGATGTGCGGATTGTCCAGCAGACGGAGGTGGTCCCGACATTGGTGTCACTGCGCGACGCGGGCCTCATGCGTGGGATCGGATTGTCGGGATATACGGCCGAAGGGTTTCAGGCGGCGTTGTCCTGGGCCGACGCGATCATGGTCACCTACCATCGCGACGACGATACGCTCGCTCCGGTGATCGACGAAGCCCATCGGCGCGGCCTCGCCGTCATCGTGAAGAAGGGCCTGGCGTCGGGCCGGCTACCGGCCGCGGAAGCGCTTTCCTTCGTACTGGGCAACCCCGCGGTCACCAGTGTCGTGGTCGGCAGCTTGAGCCTGGACCATCTGCGCGAGGATCTTCGCATCGCTGAGCAAGTACGAACCGATTGGCGCCCCGGCACGGAATGCGATCTGAGCCGCGCCCGTAAGGAAGCGGTCTCGCGCGAACGACGACCATGAAACGAACCGCTGTTTTCCTCGATCGCGACGGGACGATCATCGAAGACGCCGGCTACATCGGCGATCCGCAACAGGTCCGCCTCATCCGCGACGCCGCCGACGCCATCCGCCGCTTCCGCCAAGCGGGTCATCTCGTGGTCATCGTCTCCAACCAATCGGGCGTAGCCCGGGGTTTTTTCGACGAAGCGACGATGAACGAAGTCCACGCCCGTGTCGCGTCGCTCCTCGCGGAGCGCGGCGCGGACGTCGATCGGGCCTACTACTGTCCCTATCTCGACGGTCCGGAGGCGACGGTGGCGGCCTATCGCCGCGACAGCGAACTGCGAAAGCCCAAGCCGGGCATGTTGCTTCTCGCGGCCAAGGAACTGGACATCGACCTTTCGCGGTCCTGGATGATCGGCGACTCACCGGCCGACGTGGAGGCGGGATACGGCGCCGGTTGTCGAACGATCCTCCTTGGCCACAATGGTGCAGCGCCGCGTGCGGCCGACACGGCTCCGACACATTGTGTCCATAGCCTCACTGCGGCCGTCGAGCTGGTGGAACTTGACATGGAGCAGGAACGCGCCCCGATCGCAGCGACGAAGCCGAGCCCTCCCTCTCCCTCTCGGGGAGAGGGTCGGGGTGAGGGTGAAACGCCCGGGACCGCCGATCCCCCGGACGCCGTCGTACTCGCCCTCGAGCGGATCCACGACCAACTCGAACGCGCCCACCGCAAAGAGCGGCAGCATGACTTCTCGTTCCTGCGGTTGCTCGGCGCATTGCTGCAGATGCTTGCGGTCGTGGCCGGCCTATGGGGCGTCGCCGCCTTGATGGACGACCAAAGCGCCGCCGCGACCGCGCGACTCACCCTGGCCTGCTTCTTCCAGCTCGCCGCCGTCACCGCCTTCGCCATCGACCGATTCCGGTAGTCGGCACGGATTGCTGTAGGCTGAGGCTTGGGTGCATTCGTGAGCATTCGGCGATTGTCCAAGAGTAAGCGACAAACGATTACTATTCGCAAACCGGGCAATGCTTGTTGTTCCCAACGAACAATGCGGGGCAAATGTTCGTCATCCGCAGCCGGCCACGCGGAAACGCGGCCAAGGCCCTACAGGCCGCAGGCGTCTCCTGTATAAGGACAAAGGCATCCACATTGAAGAACTGTACGAGGAGCTACGGAGGGTCGGGTTGGAGATACCGTTCGTGGGCGTAAGCCGGCGCGCGCTTGCAAAGCTCAAGCGCGATCTGGACCAGCTATTGCCTCCAATCCCACCTGCCCTAACGCAGCGTGACGCCGCCAATCGCTAGACGTCCAGGTTCTTCACGTTCACCGCGTTGTCTTCGATGAACCGTCGGCGGTCCTCGACGTTGTCGCCCATGAGCAGGCGGAAGATGCGGTCGGCCTCGCGGGCGTCGAGGTCGGCCTGTTCCAGGTCGTTCATGTCGTCGGAGATGATGACGCGAAGCAGGGTGCGCTTCTCGCGGTCCATGGTGGTTTCCCACAGCTCGTCGGAGTTCATCTCGCCGAGGCCCTTGAAGCGCTTGATGCCCAGACCCTTGCGGCCCAGGTCGCGGACGCCGGGAGCGACGGCCAGAAGGTTGTCCAGGTCGGTAAGTTCGCCGTTGGCGTCGCGCAGCAGGAACTTCGCGGGCGGCAGCTCGCCCGTCACCAGCTCCTCGCGAATCATAAACAGATCGTCCACCGACAACTCGGACGATTCGATGACGGCCAAGACGCCGTCCAAGACGCGGCACTCCGGCAGTTGGTAGCGGACGATCCGATGCGCGGGGAGATCGACCTCGCCGCCGTTGTCGGACTGCGATAAGAGAACGTGCCGCGCCTCCATCACTTCCACCACGCCGTGTTCACCGGATTCCCGCCTGCCGAGCTCGGCCATGCCCGGCTCGTCATACAGATACTCACGACGCGGCTCAGGTTCGCCGGGCCGGTAAATGCAGGCAAGGATTTTGGGCAGGCCGTGCTTGAAGCTGCGGTTGTTGCGCACAAGCTCGGCAAACGAGATGCCCCGCCGCGCGAGGACCCGCGTCTGTCCTTCAAGAGCGTCAAGCTGGTTCACGAGCGCTCGCAGCGGCTCGCTGTGGATCGCCCGTTCCGCCCGCCCCGATTCGCGCACCAACAAGCCCGTCCCCACCAGTCCCAGCTCCGCGAGCTTGCGGTTGAGCACCCGGTCATCGAGCACGTATTCGACGCTCTTTCCCTTTTTCACCTGGTAGAGCGGCGGCTGCGCCACAAAGATCCTCCCGCCCTCCATCAGAGGCCGCATGTGGCGGAACAGGAACGTCAAGAGCAGGGTGCGGATATGCGATCCGTCAACATCCGCGTCGGTCATGATGATGATCTTGCCGTATCGGCATTTGCTGAGATCGAATTCCTCTTTCCCAATTCCGCATCCCACGGCCGAAATCAGCTTGGTGATTTCCTCGTGGGCCAACATCTTGTCCACCCGGGCCTTTTCCACATTCAGGATTTTTCCCTTCAGAGGAAGAATAGCCTGGGTGAAGGAGTCACGACCCTGCTTCGCAATTCCGCCGGCCGAGTCTCCCTCCACCAAATATAGTTCCGTCGAGTCGGCGTCCTTGCTGCGGCAGTCCCAGAGCTTGCCCGGCAACCCGCCACCGCTCAGGGCGCTCTTCCGCGAAAGCTCCCGCGCTCGCCGCGCTGCTTCCCTCGCCTGAGCCGCCTGCACGCCCTTTTGAACAATGCGCTTCGCGTCCGCCGGGTGCTCCTCGAAGTAATTCCCCAACCGTTCATTGAGCACCTGTTGCAGGAACGTTTCCACTTCAGGATTGAGTAGTTTGACCTTGGTCTGGGCCTCGAACTTCGGCTCGCGCAATTTCACCGACACGAGCGCCGTCAGTCCCTCTCGCCAGTCGTCGCCCGTGACCGCGGTATTCCCCTTAATCAGGTTGTTCTTCTTGGCGTAATTGCCGGCCACGCGAGACACCGACGTCTTCAACGCCGACATGTGCGTCCCGCCGTGCACGTTGTGAATGTTGTTGGCGAAGCAGAGAATGTTCTCGGTGTAACAGTCCGTGAACAACAAGACGATCTGGCAACTGATCCCGACCGACTCGTCCTCGCCCCGAATCAAAATAGGTTCTTTGTGCAGCCACTCGGCGCCGCCCGCCAGATGGGCACAGAAATCCACCAATCCCTCTTCATAATAGTATTCGCATTCCCTCCCCGTCTTGTCGTCGACCAGACGAATTCGCAGCCGACTGTTCAGGTACGCCAATTCGCGCAGACGGGTTTGCAGGATTTCGAATTTGAAGTCGCAATCTTGGAACAAGACCGGGTCCGGGCGGAACTTCACACTCGTCCCCGTCTTGGATAAGCCGGGCCGGGATTGCAATTCCTGGGTGGTGCTCCCCCGTTCAAAGGCCATGGTATGCCGCATGCCGTCGCGGTGGACTTCCACCTCCAGCCACTCACTGAGGGCGTTGACCACGCTAATGCCCAGCCCGTGCAGTCCGCCGGAAACCTTATAGCTGTGCCGGTCGAATTTCCCTCCCGAATTGAGCACGGTCATGACGACTTCGAGGGCCGGTCTGCCGTTCAGCTTGGGGTTCTCATGCGCTAAGGGGCCTACGGGAATCCCACGGCCATTGTCGACCACGGTGCAACTCCCATCGGCATTCAATCGCATAAGGATGGAGTCGCAGTACCCCTCTAACGCCTCATCGACGGCATTGTCAATCACTTCATAGGCGAGGTGGTGCAGACCGGCCGACCCGACCCCGCCGATATACATTGCCGGGTTCTTCTGGACGGCGGCCAGCCCTTCAAGGACTGTGATGCTCGACTCGTCGTAACGCCTCTCGATGGTCGTCGTGTCACTCATTGTGAACGTTCACTCCGACCGACTTCGCAGCCATCGACCGCTTCCGCCTCTTCCCTTGGAGGGCGAGGTTGCCGGTCGGGTTCGGTGCGGAGCAGGCTGGGCGCTCGGAAGCGGCGCACCGCTTCGTCCGAACTCAAATGCGACTCGTCGCACGGCGCGCGGCGCAGGCTGCCCGCGAAGCGCGGACTCCAGGCGCGAGGTCCATCGAACACGCAGTGTGCTGACCAAGCCCGGTTCCGCGACTTGGATGACTGCGGTTCCCCCGCGCACCTCACCCAGCCGGCAATCCCGTCTGAACTCCTCGTCGACACAACTTCCGAGAATGGATGCCAGTTGCGCCCGCTCCTCTGTGCCGGGCGCGAGGGCCCCCTCCACCAAGCCCGCAATCATCGGCCCAATCCGCGGAGGAAGCGTCCTTGGGGCCCGATTGGCCATCACCCACTTCAGTCGTCGACCCTGCTCCATGGGCACCTCGTGCTATCAAGCCGAGGACAAGTTGACCGGCATGACCACGTGGATAAAACCGTCGCCCACGCGCAGCACTCCGGGCCGATTCGGCTCTTTGAAAGCGAATATAAGCTCGTCCGTGTGCGTCACACGCAGAACATCCGTCAGGAACAGGGGATTAAATCCCATGGCGATCGGTTCGCCTTTGTACTCGACCGGAAATGATATGGTGGCCTCGCCCTGTTCCGGCGCACGGCTGGACATCGTTAAGCTGCCATCGGAAAATGCCAGACGGACTCCCTTCGACTCCTCATTGGTCAGCAGGGCCGCTCGTTTCAGGGCGCTGTGGAACTCCGCCGTATTGAGCTCTACCGTGCGATCGCAATCCGCTGGGATTACATCCTGGTACTTGGGAAAATGGCCCTCGACCAGATTGGTACTGATCACGGCCCGCCCGACTCGTAGAAGCAATTGATTGCTGGTCACTTTGACGGCGACGGCCGCATCCGCATCGCCTCCAAGGCGGTTGAAGAGTGACAGGGCCTTGCCCGGCACGATAACACTCGGCAGTGACTTCGATCGGCAACTGCCGAGCTTCCCCTTCGCCACAGACAGGCGCCGGCCATCCGTAGCCGCCATGACTAATTCCTTCCCCGACACTTCCCAGAGAACGCCGTTAATCGCATACCGCGTACTCTCCCGCGCGGCGGCGAAGACGGTCCACTCGATCATCCTTTGCAGCAACCCGTTCTCGATCGTAAAGTCAGGCTCCCCCTCCATCGTCGGTACGGGTGGAAAGTCGGACGGGGCTTGGGTGACGATCTGGAAATGACTCCCTGCGCCCCGTACATGAAGCTCGCTCGCCGTCGTCTCCGCGCTCATCACTTCGTCAGCGCATTCGCGAACGATTTTCCCCAATGTATCCGCGACGACGAGCGTTTCTCCCGGCTCATCCACCTCCACCTGGGTGACTGCGATACGCAGGCCCAGCTCGAGGTCGGTTGCGGACAACAACACCGCGTCCGGCAGCACCTCGACTCGGACGCATTTGAGGATTTCCTTGGGAGTACGCACGGCTGCCACCGCACACACGTTCGACAACGCTTCCGCCGCCTCCGCGCGATTAAATCTTAGCTTCATACACGTTTCTCCCTCTCACATGTTCCCGGAGCGGTCCATATGTTTCGCATTTTTGATCTTTATCCTAGTAGTACTAGTAAGAGCAGTGACTTCGGTATAAAGGAATGAACAGATCGAGCGCAACCATAGACGCGGCCGTAGCCTATAGCGCAATAGTCGCCCCAATGGCCGTGCAATCCCTGTGAGAAAGTCTGTCGTGATGATGAGCCTGCTGCCGTGGTCGGCTTGGCCGGCGCCCGCGAGCACGGCGAGAGCTGTGCAATGGACAGAATATCGAACGGGATTCGCACGGCTAGTTGGCTGCATGGTCTTGTTTCGACTTCGTCCGGTGAGCAGACAAATCCAGTTGCAGTGCTCGAACCGTCAGTTCGGGCGTAATCGGGCTGGACTCGAACTCGCTTAGCGTATCCACCCGAACGAGGGCATCGGCCAGCTCACGAACATTGGCATCAAAGCGCTCCGCAATGAGGCGAACCGCCTCCTCGGGTAGGTCGATGCCGAGGAGCCGCGCCTTGTTTTGGAGGATGGCCATTCGCGTCTCCAAGCACGGCACGTCCAACACCGCGGCTAGGCCGACGGTCATGCGCGTCGCCAGCCGCGCCTCCAGGTCTGGGATCTCCGACGGCAAGCGGTCGGCGGACAAGACAATCTGCCCCTGCGACGCTAAGAGCGCATTCAGAACGTGGAAGAACGCTTCCTGGCTTCGTCCGCGCCCCGCCAACAAGTGCACGTCGTCAACTGCGAGCAAAGCGACCCTTTCGTACCGTTTGCGTAGCTCTCGCCCCCGTCCATCTTCGAGGTCGCGGATCGCGTCGTCAATGAACGCTCGACACGGCACATAGCGGCATTGGCCGCTAGTCGAACGGTCAGCGACGGCGCGCACGATGCCCTGCAACAGGTGCGTCTTGCCCGTCCCGCGAGCGCCGTAAACAAGGAAGGGATTGTACACCAAGCCCGGCCGGTCCGCGACCGCGGCGGCGGCCGAAACGGCAAGTTGGTTGCCCGGACCGGGGACGAGCGCATCGAGCGTGAAATCCGGGTCAAGAAGCGTTAGGCCGCTGGGATCCGACGGATCGGCGGGCGTCCCGTCGCTCAGCGCATCAACGGCGTCCGGAGCCTTGAACGTGACGGACACCAGCCGTCCCGTAACCGCCTGCGCTGCTTCGGTGAAAGCCGGCTTGCAGTGCGCCTCAAGGTAACGGAACTGCGCTGCGTTGGCAGCCGCCACCTGGACCATCCCGCCCCCCAAGAACGCCGGTCGCAGGTGCTGGAACCAACCGCGAACAAGCTCCGGTCGCGTCGAACGCAGATGATCTAAGACCTCTCCCCACTCGACAACACCGCTGTGGCCCCGCCGTCCTCGTTCGCTTGTCGTTGATCGCGGAGGCATCCCGAATTCCACTAGGCCGCCGATGCAGCAATAACCTTCGTAGTTACATATAGTTACAACGAGCGCCAACGAATCCGCCCTTTCCCCCAGCGATTGTAATCGAAAAGGCTCGGAATGCCAGCGGAAAAACCGCAGGTCAAGGAACCGTTCGCATCGATGGATGGTGCGCGAGCCGGCGCATCGCCGGACGGTATGGAACCCCGAGATAGCCGAGGTATCATAGACCTTGGGTGGATTTCCGCAGGTGTTCTCCCAGGCGCCACGGATGGCCAAAGAAGTCTCGACCTTGCCCAGACCGCGTTCGACCGAGCAGTTGGACCTCGCCTTTCCATCGGCTGCGCCCGATCTGCCCGCGCGCTCGCTGAAGGGCAAGGACGGTTCCGAACGCCTCGATGCCGCGCCTCGACGGACGGCCGCCAAGACCCGAGCCGTATCCCCGCGCCGCGGGGCGACGGCGGAGATGATGGCCCAACAGCAACGAGAGATTTCCGTCTCCGAGTTCTTCGCCAAGAACCGTCACCTGCTGGGGTTCGACAACAAGCGAAAGGCGCTTCTCACGACGGTGAAGGAAGCGGTCGACAACAGCCTCGACGCCTGCGAGGAAGGCGGCATCCTCCCCGACCTCGAGATCATCATCAAACAAACCGACGCGGAGCGCTTCCGCGTCACGGTCCGCGACAACGGGCCGGGCATCGTCAAGCAACAGATTCCCAACGTCTTCGGCAAGCTGCTCTACGGCTCTAAGTTTCACCGCCTGAAGATGTCCCGCGGGCAGCAGGGGATCGGCATCAGCGCCGCGGGCATGTACGGTCTGATCACCACCGGCAAACCGGTGCGCATCGTCAGCCGGACCAGTGCCAAGGCGGCGGCACACCTCTACAGCCTCGCCATCGACACGAAGAAGAACCGCCCGGACATCATCGACGAGCAGACCGTGGAAGTGGATTGGCCTCACGGTACCGAGGTGACCATTGAGCTGGAGGCGGGCTACAACCGCGGACGACAGAGCGTCGAAGAGTACCTTGAGTTGACCGCCATCGCCAATGCTCACGCCCGATTTCTCTATCGACCGCCGGATTCGGCGGCGATCGAGTTTCCGCGCGGCACCGAGCAACTGCCCGCCGAAACGAAGGAGATCAAACCTCACCCCTACGGCATCGAGCTAGGCACGCTCATGAAGATGCTGAAGGAGACCGAGGCCAGGAAGCTCGGGGCGTTTCTCTCCACCGAGTTCTCACGGGTCAGCCCGTCGATCGCCAAGCAGGTGTGCGCCGCGGCGGCCGTCACCCCCGCGACCTGGGTCGGCGCGGTGACCCCGCCTCTCGCTGAGAAGCTCTACCAAGCCCTGCAAGCGGCCAAGCTCAAGGCCCCCTCTACCGATTGCCTCGCCCCCATGGGCGCCGAGGCGATCCTCGCGGGACTTTTGAAGGGCATCCAGGCCGAGTTCTATACCGCCAGCACCCGCCCGCCGGCGGTCTATCGCGGCAACCCCTTCCAGATCGAGGTCGGCCTGGCCTACGGCGGAGAACTAGGCGCCGATCGGCACGACGAAGACCTCGACGCCGCAACCGGGAACGGCAAAGACAACGACGCGGCGGTGTCAGCCCGTGTCATCCGCTATGCCAACCGCGTGCCGCTCCTCTATCAACAGAGCTCCTGCTGCCTGTTCAAGTCCGTCGTGGACACCAAGTGGAACAACTACGGCCTGTCGCAGTCGAGCGGCGCGTTGCCCCGGGCGCCGATGGTCATTTTAATCCACATGGCCAGCGTCTGGGTGCCCTTCATCTCCGAGGGTAAGGAAGCGATCGCCGACTACGACGAAATCCGCAAGGAGGTCAAGCTCGCCGTGGCCGACTGCGGCCGGCGACTCGCCGCCCTGCTCAAACGCAAACGCACCCGCGCCGACTACACCAAACGCCGCGACGTCTTCACCCGCTACATCGACGAAGTCGTGGATTCCGTCCGCGCTCTGACCACGGTGAACAAGGAGGAGTTTCGCAGGGCCCTGGTCGATCTCTCCAAGACCTACACGGCCCAGGCCGACCTCGAATTCGACGAACACGGCCATGTCGTCAAGAAAACCGCGGCCAATGACCTGGGGTTGGAGGATACCATCGTCGTGGAGCGCGATGCAACGGGTTCGCCCCGCAAGGGCGTGTTGTTCGACGTCGGTACCGGGAGCCGCGGCAAGAAGATCGCGGTGAAGCGGTAAAGGGACCAGTTACGAGTTACGGATTGCGCATGGTGCTCAGGGGCGGCCTGGATGGGACGTCGAATCCTGACACAGAAGACCATGAGGGAGGTGCGAACGCGGGTTGTGTTTTGCTATCTGTGCGGGGCGTCACTGCCGCCGTGGCGTCTTCCGGGGTACCGCGAGAATGTTCTCGGCGAGCATGTGATACCGCGCTCCCTGCTGGGCACCCCACCCGTGAAGGTCAAAGATCGTTGGGCGGTCGAACTCAATGTGCATCGGGCATGTGAGCAACGACACAAGCAAGAGGGCGACCACTTTGTCCGGCTTCTTCACTCGATCCACCTCAACCCGCCGGAGGAATGGGCGAAGACGGGACATATCCGCCGAACGGGTGTTCGTCCAACGATCGCGATCGACTCGGACCGTCGACTCGCGGTTCCCGCGCTCTCCGGAATTACCCCGATGCTCACCGCGGTGTGGCGTTGGGTCACAGGTGTTCATGCAGCCTTGTATGGCACGCCGCTCGACGCAGGCGATCATTGGTCCCGGGTTCTTCCTCCGGTCCCGCGCCTTCGGAGATGACGCACAGGGCGTTCCCTTGGAGATCTGTGAAGAGCATAGTCGATTGATCATGCAGGTCTTGCAAATCGCGGTTCGTCGGGACAAGTGGGATGGAATTGTCGCCTGGGGAACCGCAGTGGACTTCCGTTGCGTTTGGTGGAAACGGCCCCACGATCGCCGAAAGCCGCCGTGGGTGTGCTTTTGGGCGCTGATCGTGCCGGGGGTAATAGACTGGTCGCGACAGGTCCTCCCGGGGGGAATGGAGCGCCCGTGGCACGGCTCCTTTGTGTGCCAGGAAGCTCCTCCTGCCTGTTCCGTCCTTTCGCCAGAGGACTTTCCTGCTGCGTAGCGACGACTATGCCCACGAGGACCATTTTCCTGATGTCAGGAAAATGGTCGCGCAGGGCTGGGCGTCGGGTTCTCGTCGATCCCTCCAAAACCAATACCGGCAAGGCGTTTTCGCGGCTTCCTCGCTCCGTCAAGAGCTTCTCGAGCCCCGACGGGCAAAATAATCGCCTCCGGGGTCCGAATCCCCCTGTGGACGACAACGGCCCGAAGCCGTAACACTTTGGGATCCGGTTTTGTCGGTAGGAGGTCAACCATGAACAACCCAACGCGTATGTCGCCGCTCACCGCCCTGTTTTTGGGCATTTTCGGGGTCGGCGGGGTCGGGATCGCCGCCGGGGCGGCGGTGGTCCTGTATTCGCTGCGTATCCTGGACGGCAAGGCCTCGGCCCTCATCGGCTTCGCCGAGCACACCGTCGCGTCCTTGCCCGACCTGATCGACGCCCTGCCGCCGGCGATCGGCGACGTACTCAACGATCGCCGCGCCCCGGACTACGCCCCGAACCTGGAAGTCAGCGTCCGGTTCGTGGCCAACGAGCCGTCCGAAGGCATCCGTCCCGTGGTCACGATCACCAACAAGGGCACGGAGGTCGTCTCCATGCTCGCGGTGCGCGTTGCGGCCTTGGACGCCCGGAAGGTCCCCGTGCGGGAGTGGACGGAAGTTGTGGCCACTCCCATTGCGGCGGACGACAATTGGCGAGGTCCGCTCATGCCCGGCGCGACCCGGCACGTCGTCCTGTCCAACTGGCGTCACGGCCTCGCCGGCAAGGTCGACTCGCTCTCGGCCGCCTCCGAAATCTCGGAACTCCGCGTCTGGGAACCGAGGGAGCGGACGGGAAGCGCCGCGTCGGGAATCTGACCGCCAGAACTCCTGACCTACTGCCAACATAACCGGTAAAACAGGGCATTTCCTGCACAGCGGGTTCGCCGTTAAGGTGTAAGCGTAGTTGGCGGGTATTTCCATCGGCCAAAGCGAGTTCGAGCAGTGGAATCTCGACGCTTCCGCTCTCCGATGTGTGCGCAGCGGCTCCAAGAGCCGTCACTTCAAGCGTCAGGCAAGTCAGGAGTTCTGGGGCTCAGAGCCTTGAGCTGCTGCATCGCTTCGCCGATGATCTGCAACTCGCGCTCGACGGCGCCTCGAAAGACGCGGTCATTCTTGTATTTCGTTACGTCCTCGTTTTTCGTCAGATCCCATAGGAAGCGGCATGAATCCAACATGTCGAAGATGAATTTGTTTCGGTTACGCCGCATAAACGGGCTTCCGGGTCGCATTGACTTCCTTGATGAAATAGGGATTGCGCATGGTATGCGGCTCGATCAAATCTACCTTTCGGTGAAACAGGGCCTGGAGGTCCTCCCATAAGCCAAAGTAAGCCTCGTAGTGTTCAGAGGGCGATAGTTGTTCGTACTCGACGAGGAAATCCAGGTCACTTCGCTTCGGGTCGAACGTCCCGTCGGCGGCCGAGCCGAAGACTTCCAGTCGCGCAACGCTGAACCGCCGGCACAACGCCTCGATTTCGTCTCGATGCTGTTCAATCACTGCGGCGAGCATCGTCTCATTTTGCTCCGTGCGGGGCTACCGGGTCCGCTCCCGCCATCAACCGCCGACGCATTGCGGTTGCGCGTTCACTAGTCTCCGTGATCTGCCCACCGCCATCCCCGTCGTTTTCACGGCTCCTTCGGAATCAACGGCTCGATGGCGGCCTTGAGCTTGGGCAAGTCCTCGATGACCGTATCCCAGACCGTCTTCCACTTGATGTCGTCGTAACCGTGAATGAGGCGGTTTCTCATCCCAACCATCTCGCCCCAGGGGACGCCGGGAGACTGCTCCTGAAACCGCTTGGAAATCCGCGTGGCCGCCTCGCCGATCACCATGATTTGGCTGCAAACCGCCCACCGAGTTTTGTTGTCAACAAGGAACGCATCAAAGTCCATCCCCGCAACGAATGCCAATGCACGGTCGATCGCGGCGCGAATGTCAATCAGTGTGGCGATGTCAATTGACATAGATGGTTCGTGTATTGCCAAGGATCAGCTTTCGCCGCATCCAATTCTCGCTTTGCTCGATGCAGTCGCGTTCCACAATGTCCACTGGACGACCGACGAGCGCCGCGAGTTCGTTCTCCGCCCGCACCATTCCGAAAAGCGTCCATCGAGCGGTCGCATCGAAGGTGACAAGGAAATCCACGTCGCTTTCCGGGCCGAAGTCGTCGCGCAATACTGAGCCAAAGACTTCGAGCTTGGTGATTTTCCAGCGGCGGCAGTAGTCCGCCAGGGCGTCGTAGGGCAGTTCGATCGGCAATGTCAGGCGTTCGACCAAGGCGCGTTAGCCCGCCAATCCTCGCGCGATGACCAGCCGGTGGATTTCGCTCGTTCCCTCGTACAACTCCGTGATCTTCGCATCGCGCAGGAAGCGTTCCACGGGGTAATCACAGATGTAGCCGTATCCGCCGAAGACCTGGATGGCGTGGTTGGCGGCGCGGGAGGCGCATTCGCTGGCGAAGAGTTTGGCCATCGCGGCGGCTTGACCGTATTCACGGTCGGTGTCTTTGCACCAGGCCGCCCGATACACCAGCGCCCGCGCGGCCTCGATTCCGACGGCCATATCCGCGATCTTGTTTTGAATGGCCTGGAACTTGCCGATCGGTTGGTTGAACTGCACTCGCGTTCGAGCGTAATTGATCGATTCATACAGACACGCCTGCGCGATCCCCAACGCCTGAGCCGCGATCCCGATCCGCCCGCCGTCCAATGTGCCCAGGGCCACGCGCATCCCGCGACCGCGCTCACCCAGTAGTGCATCATGCGGTACGACGCAGTCCTCGAACACGAACTCCGCGGTCGAGGAGCAGCGAATGCCGAGCTTCTTCTCCAACTTGCCGGTCCGCAGTCCAGGCGTGGGTTTCTCGACGATGAAGGCGCTCAAGCGCCGCTTCGGCTCATCGGGATCGGTGACGGCGATGAGCACCATCACCCCGGCCTCTTTGCCGTTGGTGACGAAAATCTTGGTGCCCGTGATGTGCCAGCCGTCATCCTTCAAAACCGCGGCGCAGGTTGCGGCCCCGGCGTCGCTGCCGCTGCCCGGCTCGGTCAACGACAGGCAGCCGATCGTCTCACCCGACGCCAGCCGCGGCAGGTACTTCTTCTTTTGCTCCGCCGTGCCGAACCGCAGGATGGGATCGACGCACAGCGACCCGTGGGCGCTCAACAGAACTCCCGTGCCGGCGCAGGCCTTGGAGATTTCCTCGACGACGATCGACGACGCCACCGTCCCCATCCCCGCCCCGCCGTACTCCGTGGGGATGATGATGCCGAACAGTCCCAGCTCGGCGAGCTGCGCCCGCAGATCGTCGGGCATGGCGGCCTCGTGGTCGCGCTGCTCCGCACCCTTCGCCACCTCGCTAAGCGCGAAGTCGCGGATCTGCTCCTGCAACATCCGATGGTCGTCGTCGAGATCGAAGTCCATGCGAAGCGCCTACAATTCGAGCAAATGCTTGGCGATGATGATGCGTTGAATCTGACTCGACCCCTCGCCGATTTCGCACAGCTTCGCGTCGCGCATGTAGCGTTCGACGGGAACTTCCTTGGTGTATCCGTTGCCGCCGTGGATTTGAATGGCGCTAAGGCACGCACGAGTGGCCATTTCGCTGGTAAAGAGTTTGGCCACCGACGCTTCGATGTTGCTCGGCCGACCCGTGTCGGACAAAATGCCCGCCGTGCGGGTCAGCAGCCGTCCCGCGTCGATCTCCATAGCCATGTCCGCGAGCATGAATTGGATTGACTGATGCTCGAAGATCGGCTTGCCGAACGCCGTCCGCTGCTTGGAGTAGGAGAGCGACTCCTCCAACGCCCCGCGGGCCAGCCCGACGGACATCGCGGCGATCGTGATCCGGCCCCGCTCAAGCACCTTCATCGCGTCGATGAACCCCTCGTTCAGTTTTCCGCAAAGATGGGACTTGGGGATCCGGCAGTTCTCGAACGTCAGCCCGACGGTGTCCGACCCCCGCATCCCCATCTTGTCTTCCTTGGGGCCGATGATCAGACCGGGCGTGCCGCGCTCCACGATGAAGGCGCTGATTCCCTTCGCCCCGCCTTCGGGCTTGGTACGGGCCATGACGACGTAGACCCCGGCGTAGTGGCCGTTGGTGATCCATTGCTTCGCGCCGTTGAGCACCCACGCGTCGCCTTCCAGTGTCGCCGTCGCGGTGAGGGCGGCCGCGTCGCTCCCGCAGCCGGGCTCGGAGAGCGCCCAGGCACCGAGGTATTCGCCCGCCGCCAGCTTGGTGAGGTATTTTGCTTTCTGTTCCGTGTTGGCGGCGCGGATAAGGTGGGCAGAGCAGAGGGCGTTGTGGGCGTCGAGCATCAACGCCGTCGCTCCACAATGCCGGGCGATCTCCTCCATGATGACCGACGCCCCAAGGTCGCCCAGCCCGACTCCGCCGTATTCGGTGGGGATGAAGATTCCCAAGAAGCCAAGCTCGGCCAGTTTCGCGACCAGGTCGCGGGGGATGTCGGCCTCGCGGTCCCATTTGCGGGCCCCGGGGGCGACATGCTCGGCCGCAAAACGCCGGGCCATGTCCTGAAGGGCCTTCAGATCGTCGGAGAGTTCAAAATCCATCGGTCACGGACCATCCACCTCGGCTTGAGCGTGAGTCGAACCGCACCCCGTCGGCGGAACTTCTCGGCCGAGAAAACCGGAGGCATCCTACCATACTTGGTCCGCTCGGTCACACCAGGCGGGGGACCTGCAACGGGCCGTTCTGGGAGTCTTTGCCAAGCTTACAGGCGACGGGTCGTATGGCCAAGTCCCGGCGCGACGGAATTGCCATCCATCGGGAAAGTCCGGCCTGGTCAGCAGCGATCGACAGCCTGGTGGCGCTAACGGTGCGTCTTGCGGCGAAGGGTCGAGGTACGGATGTGGTCCCCGCATTCAGGGCATCGGCCGCTACGGTTGCCCGTCAGATTGTACCCGCAGGTGATGCAACGCCCCTGCCATCGCCGCCAAGCCCGCCGGACCGGGCCGCGAAAGATCGGGACGGTTCCCAGGACCGTGAGCATCGCGGTGAGCAGCCAGAAGGGAAAGACGATCCACGTCGTGCGATACAGTCCGTGGCGGAAGGAATTCAGGAGGAACGAGCTTTGCTTGGGGGTCCTATCGAATTGCAGGGAGTTGCGAAACTCGCTGCGGGAGGCCTGCATGGTGGGCATGTTGAGAAGCTCCAGCCCGCACACGCCGTCCTTCAAGTAGACCCACAGCGATTTATACAGTGTGACGTCGTAACGGTACTGCACGGGCTGGCTATGACTGCGGTGCCACAGGGCGACACTCAGCGGCAGGATGACCAACGAAACCACCGCGAGAATCTTTCCGAGCATCCGATCGCTCCTCCTAGGCCGGGGCCATTCTACATGGTCGATTGCCAATTTCCGATTGCCGATTGCCGAATGATCCGAGGCGGGAGCCCCGGTGCCCCGGGACAGGCGGGAGCGAACGGATCATCCCCTCCGCGCCGAAAACCGGCTTTCGATGGCTTTGGTTTGGCTTTCGGGTCGGGCGCGTCTTTTCGTAACCCATTTTGTCATAAGCACTTATGAATTTTGCGGTGGGTTCGTTTGGTAAATACGCTTTTCGCACGGCCCGCTCCATGCCTGTCGCGGTACTGAACGCCTCCGAGCGCGGACGGGACGCGGCGGCGTTTGATCCGCCAACAACATAACTTGGCGGGTGATCGGTGGATTTCGAGCGGCGAGCGAGCGCACCTCTCACACAGCGGGGGCACACCAGCCTCGATCACAACTAAAACACTTTCTATTGACCCGAATCCGCGAACGGGCGTCGCCCGAAGAAAACTTTTGCACCGCTGAGCAGCAAGAGGGTCAAGATCACCAACCCCCACTGCGAAACCGTCGGAATCACCTCCGCGCACGTGTCCAGAGCTTCATCACACAAGAATTCCACCGCGCAGGGGGGATCGCCTGGAATGCAGTCGCCCGCCGGATCGCACGTCTCGAGGCCGTTGCAAAACTGCCCGTCGTCACATCGAGCGGCATTGTCCACTGACTCGCAACCCGTGTCCGGGTTGCAACTATCGTCCGTGCAGACGTTGCCGTCGTCGCAATCAAGCGGCGGACCGCCTACGCACGCGCCGGCCGAACAGGTGTCGTCGGTCGTGCAGGCGTTCCCGTCGTCGCACGGAACGGTGTTGTCCACGTTCACGCAACCCGTGTCCGGATTGCAACTATCGTCGGTACAGACGTTGTCGTCGTCGCAATCGAGCTGCTGGCACAGTGGGACGCAGTTCGCGAATTCCCAGGTGTCGCCGAAGCCGACGAAACTAGAGTACCCGCCGAACAACACCGTGACGCCGCGGGCGATGTCGTAGGCCATCGCGTGGTCGAACCGAGGCGAAGGTCCGGTCGTGCTCCGCCGCGCCCACGTCGTTCCATCCCACTCCCAGGTGTCGCCCAAGTAGACGTAATAAGATCCATTGTAGTACGTTCCGCCGAACAGCACCGTGACTCCTCGAGCGCTGTCGTAGGTCATAGCGTGGCTCGATCGAGGGGAAGGTCCGGTCGTCGTCTGCAGAGTCCAGTTCGCCCCATTCCACTCCCAGGTGTCGCCCTGACGAGAAGAACCACCCTCCGAGCCGCCGGACAGCACCGTCACCCCACGAGCGCTGTCGTAGGCCATCACATGAGCCAATCGAGGCGAAGGCGCGGTCGTGCTCCGCTGGGTCCAAATGTTTCCATCCCACTCCCAGGTGTCGCCCTGTGGAGAAGAACCATCCCACCCCCCGAACAGCACGGTTGCCCCGCGAGCGCTGTCGTAGGCCATCGCGTGGTCGGATCGCGGCGAAGGTCCAGTCGCGGTCCGCAGCGTCCACGTTGTTCCATCCCACTCCCAGGTGTCGCCCTGCCAGGAACCGGTCCAGCCGCCGAACAGCACCGTGACCCCGCGGGCGCTGTCGAAGGCCATCGCGTGATTTTCTCGAGGCGAAGGTCCGGTCGTGCTCCGCAGCGACCACGTCGTTCCGTCCCACTCCCGAGTGTCGCCCCAAAGACCAGAATTCCAGCCGCCAAACAGGACAGTTACGCCGCGAGCGCTGTCGTAGGCCATCGCGTGATCGGATCGCTCCGAAGGTCCGGGGGGGGTGCTCCGCAGCGTCCATGTCGTACCATTCCACTCCCAGGTGTGGCCATTGGTTCCAAAATACTCCGAGCCGCCGAACAGCACCGTGACGCCGCGAGCGCTGTCGTAGGCCATCGCGTGGTCGTCTCGAGGCGAGGGTCCGCTGGTGCTGCTCTGCGCCCACCACTTTCCATTCCACTCCCAGGTGTCGCCTTTGAAAGAATTATCCCAGCCGCCGAACAGCACCGTGACTCCGCGAGCGCTGTCGTAGACCATTGCATGGTCCGATCGAGGGAAAGTTCCGGTCACGCTCCGTAGCCACGCCGTTCCATTCCACCACCAAGTGTCGCCCATGAAACGAGTATCATCCCTCCCGCCGAACAGCACCGTAACGCCGCGAGCGCTGTCGTAGGTCATGGCGTGGCCGTCTCGAGGCGAAGGTCCGGTCGTGCTCCGTTGCGCCCAGGTCGTTCCATTCCACTCCCAGGTGTCGCCTTTGTGGGAAACATCGTAGCCCCCGAACAGCACCGTAACGCCGCGAGCGCTGTCGTAGGCCATCGCGTGGTTGTGTCGAGGCGAAGGTCCGGTGGTGCTCCGCCGCGTCCACGTCGTACCGTCCCACTCCCAGGTATCGCCCTTGCGAGAGGAAATATCTACGCCGCCGAACAGCACCGTGACGCCGCGAGCGCCGTCGTAGGCCATTGCGTGGTATGATCGAGGCGAAGGTCCGGTCGTGGTTCGCAGCGTCCACGTCGTTCCATCCCACTCCCAGGTGTCGCCTTTGTAAGAGGTGTACTCACTTGTTGTGGCGCCGCCGAACAGCACCGTGACCCTGCGAGCGCTGTCATAGGCCATCGCGTGTCCGACTCGCCCTCCCAGCGGCGTACGATCTTCCCATTCAAGGCAGTGCTGCGCGAACCCGACCGAAGGGATCAACGTCATGCACGCGGCCAATAGAAGACCGCCCAGGCCGAAGCGCCGTTGCATTAAGGCCGTGTGCGGACCAGCGGAAGGTGAATCATGGGAACCCGCGCCGTCGCGGGTCATCCGAATGCACTCGTTGGGAACGGCGCGGATCTCACCGACACGGCAGCGTCTAGGATTCGCGTGCGACATCCGTACATCCTCTTACAGGAAGGGCTGGTGCGCGACAGGCCCGCCGAACCCTGACCCGGCGACAAGCCCCTTCTTTACGCCCACAGTCTACCACAACCGCCCCGAAAACCTAGCCCGCATTTCTCACCAAGTGTTGCGAGTCGATGCTGGTTGAGCCGAAAACAGAGGTTGGTGGCAGGTTGCGTAGGGAATGCGGCGGGAGGTGGTAGGCTACGCCGCGTTCGGCGGAGTGGAGGAGGCGGGAAATGC
>JAZDHF010000119.1:0-23843 GCA_043806315.1 Planctomycetota bacterium
CTCTTGCGCTTGGGGCTCTCCATCGCCCACACCTCCTGTCCCATTTGCGGCAGTAAACCATGCGCGCACTTCATCCGACCGACCTCGCCACACCTGTCCGTAACGAGGCCGCAGCCGCACCCGGGAGATGACTGTTTCAAGAATTATCGGCCGGACGAGCGATTGTTTTGCAACATTGTAGGAGGGGTGGTGCCACTGCCAATAGGCGTCGTCGTACGAGTCGTCGTAGCAACCGGACACACGGTCATGATAGCGCTGCACTGCGGACCGTTTCGATCGAGACATCCCTGGTGATTGTAGTGCCCGCCGGGGTTGACGAAACGGCGGAGTCATGCGACGATGAGATCAGAGACGAGATACCGTAAACATTCAGCGTTGCTGGAGTAGTCCATGATCAAGGCCGTCGATCTTCGCAAGGGTAAGACCGTCCTCCACGACGGCGAGCTGTGCATCGTCCAATACGCCCAGCACGTGGCCAAGGGCAACAAGCGCAGCTACATGCAGACCAAGCTCAAGAACTTCAAGTCCGGCATCATAAGCGACGTACGTTTCAGCGTCGATGATCGCCTCGAGATCCCCTACGTCGAGCAAAAGCAGTATGAGTACCTCTACAAGGACGGCGACAAGTTCGTGGTCATGGACCTCGAATCCTTCGACCAGCTATCGGTAAGCGCGGAGGTGGTCGGGGACGCGGCCCAGTGGCTGCGACCGAACGAGAAAATCACCGTCGAGATCTTCAACGGCCTGATGGTCTCCTTCGTTTTGCCCAACACCGTCGAGCTGGAGGTCACCGACGCCCCGCCGGTGGTGAGGGGTGCGACGGCCACGAATCAGATGAAAGAGGCCATTGTCGAGACCGGGGCCAGGGTCCGCGTCCCCCCCTTCATCGAAATCGGCAACCGCATCTGCATCGACACCCGCAGCGGCGAGTACCTCGAACGGGCCAAGTAGATTGGGTGATCAGAACCGCGACCGTGAGGGAGCGGGTGTCAAGTCGTCTACAGCGGTGTGCCCGGCTCTACGATGGGCTGAACGGGCGGTTGGGGTGCGCGAGCGGACTCGTCTGGAACTTCGACCGCGCAAGCGCCGCGGTAGGTCGTACTGCGCCAAGTCGTTGTGGTCGCGCCGAGGATCTTGAACAGAGCGTTCACCAGTATGGCCACCATGATGGTCCCACCGAGGACATAGGTCGCCGACCACACCCGCTGGATTCCCACGACCGAATAAAACCGAGCGAGGACGTATTGCTCGAGCACGATCACGACCCCCCATGCGGCCAGGGCCGCGGACCACGGATCGGCGCTATCCGCGCTGCTTGAAATAAGCCCAATCACGGCGGCGAAGAGACTCGCCCAAGGAACGAGACCCAGCAGAACGATGAGCGAGCCCGCCATCGCTACGCGGAACGGCGAACCGAGCGCCCCGGCGAAAATGCGGCTCCATCCCCGCCAGGCTTGTCGGAGGGTCGGGTACATCCGCGTCTGGTACAGCCCATGATTCTCAACAACACGTAATCGCATCCCCGCAGTCTTGGCGAGACGGGCCAGTTCAATGTCTTCGTTCAAGCGGTTGCGCACGTGTTCGTGGCCGCCAATCGCGTCGTAGCAGCGGCGGGACATCAACATGAACGCCCCGTTGGCGTACGCGGTGGGCTTTTCGGGATCGTTCACCCGGTCCGGCATGAACCAAAACGCCATCACCAGGGAACAGACGGGTTGAATAATCCGCTCCCACGCCGTCCGGGTTTCGAGCATGGGGATGATGGTCAGGAAGTCCGTTCGTTGCGTCAGCGCCTCGTCCATGGCGATCGAAAGGGTGTGACGCGAGAGTTGGCGGCAGTCGGCGTCGGTGAAAAGAAGCCAGTCGCCATCGCTGACCGCCACCCCCTCGTGCATGGCGTGGCTCTTCCCGAACCATCCCTCGGCAAGCTCGCGAACGGTCACGACCCGGAGACGGCTTCCGCCCTGACCCGGTAAACCGGCTTGCCGGTGCAAACGGGACAGGATCGCAGGGGTGCCGTCTCGACTGCGGTCGTCGACGACGATCAATTGGAAATTGGGATAGTCCTGGTCGAGCAGGGTCGTGACACAAGCCTCAATGTTGTCCTCCTCATCGCGCGCGGCCACCAGGATGGAGATTCTTGGAGCATTCTGCGGCGGGCCTTGGTAGGCGCGGGGCTTGAGGATGCACCGTCGTCGGAGAATGGGAACCAATGACAGGAGCCGGACCAGCCACACCAGCCCGATCCCACCGGCCAGGATGAACCACATCGTAAAAGCGATCGACATCCGCCTAATGCTCCGTCCGGGATGAAAGGATAGGTCGAGGGTGGCATGCCCAAGCCCGGCCCCGCCGGGCGCCGGCATGGCGGCGCTGCGCTTGGCCATGCCACCCGTCGCTTGTCCTTTGGCAGAGCACGAATCCCTGCGTCCCCGGTTTCGACATCCTTATCCCGGCGCGGTAGCACTGCGCCGGTAAACCGGCTGGCCGGCGCAGGCCCGATCTATGGTAACTGTTCTGCAACAATTCTCCACGGCGATCATGCGAATCGCGCCGCTGTTCCCGGCGGCCGCCGGGCTCATCGTCGGCATCGTGGTGGACGACTCGCTGCGGTTTACCTTTCTTGCCTACCTTTGCACGTTCGTCGCGGGAGCCCTGCCGGCGGCGTGGAAGACCGTTCGGTTAACAATCGGTCCGCTGCCTATCTTCATCGCCGCGGCGAGCGTAGGTGGGGCGCTCCACCTACAAGCGGCTAGAATCACCCCCGCCTCCAGCATCGAGCGCTACGCCGACCCCGTCGGACGGATCGCCCGCATCCGTGGGACGGTGATCTCCGACCCGCAGGTGTTGGGCGAGACGCCGAATCCATTTGCAAAATGGACCTACCAAGGTGCCCGAACCGCCTTCCTCCTGGAGGCCGAGTCCATCGAGGGCTTGGACGGCGACATCGCCGTCGGCGGCCGGATTCACCTTACAGTCCGCGAGGCCGTTCTCGATCTGCGCGAAAACGAAACGGTCGAAGTATTCGGCTGGTTATTCGCTCTCTCACCTCCGCAGAATCCGGGCGGGTTCGATTGGAGCGCGTTCCAACGCCGCCAAGGCGTCGTCGCGCGGATGAGTTGCGACCATCGGGCGAATGTCCGCCGACTCGGCGAGAACCCGGGCACGGGGCGGGTCGTCACCTGGCTTCGCACGACAGTACGCGGACTGCTGACTGATGACCTCGCCACGGGAACCCCGGAGGAAGTCAGCCTGTTGGATGCGATGGTCCTGGGGCACCGGTCGCAGTTCGATCGACGGCTCAACGAGGTGTTCATCCGCGCCGGGGTGATCCACTTCATCGCCGTTAGCGGGACCAACGTCGTGGTGCTTATGTCGTTGGTGTGGTCAGTCGGGCGGTTGCTGCGTCGGACGAAGCGGCAATGCACGTGGCTGATGGTTCTTTCGATCATCGTCTATGCCCTCGTGGCCGAGGCGCGACCGCCCATCCTACGCGCCACGATCATGGGCTTGCTATTCTGCGGTTCTCTTCTTCTGCGTCGGCCCGCGGCCACTCTCAACTGGACCTCCGCGGCGGCCGTCATCCTGATCCTGTTCGATCCCACGACCATCTTTGACGCCGGATTTCAACTCTCCTTCGCGGCGGTGTTAGGAGTCGGGTATCTGACGCCTGCGATGCTCCAAGCGATGATCTCAGGCGGATTGTGGTTTGAACGGGTCGTTCTTGACGATCCATTCGCGGCCCAGGACCAGCAGCTCGTCCGTGCGGCGGCCACCGCGCCCCTCGGTTTTGGTCGATACGTGCGGCGTTTTTGGTATAAGACGCCGCGTTACGTCGCGGTGGTGGTGGCCGCGTGCGTCGGGGCGTGGCTCGCCGGGTTTCCCATCGTCGCAGCCTGTTTCCATCGCGTCCAGCCGTGGGGCGCGGTCAGCTCCGCGATCGTCTTTCCGCTCATGTCCCTTGTCATGGTCTTGGGCGTTGTGAAGGTGGTCCTCGCGACCGTCTCGCCGGGGCTATCTTCAGTGGTCGCGGCGATCCTCACCGTGACGGACCAATGGTTGGTTCGCATCGTGGAGGTCCTTGCCGGGTTGCCCGGCGCGAACCTGACCGCCTCCACGTCGCCGTGGTGGGTCGTCACGGGCTATTACGCGTTCCTGGTTGCGTTCGTGGCTCGGTTCCCGCGCACCCCCGGCCTTGAGCGGCGTAGGCATCGAATCTGCCGGGCTTCCCCGCCCACAGCAATCGTTGCCGTCGCCCTGGTGTTCGACGGCGTTCGCGATCTTCGCCGTTTCCGCGGCCGGGTGGTGCTGGCCGGAAGGGAAACGCGATCAATTGCGCGTGACTGTGCTGTCCGTGGGACCCGGCTTGGCGACCGTGATCGAATTACCCGACGGGCAAACCGTTCTCTATGACGCGGGTACGTCGCTGCCGTCCGATGCCGGCCGGACCGTCCTTGCGCCATTCTTAAGTGAGCGCGGCATCCGTCATCTCGACCGGGTGTACCTCAGTCACCCCAACATCGATCATTTCAGCGGGCTGCCGACGGTCCTCGACCAAGTCACGACCGGCGCGGTGATGGTGAACTCGTGCTTCGAGGCCAAGAGCGGCCCGCGTTCGCCGAGCCGGCATCTCCTGGACTTACTGGCCGCCCGCGGGCATCGCGTCGAGGTGTTGGACCTTTCGTTGGGAACTTGGGAGTTCGGGGGCGTGACGTTCGAGCTACTATCGCCGACGGGCGACTGCGATCCGAGTCTGTCCGCCAATGAGGCCTCGACGGTGCTGAGGCTCTCCTATGCCGGGCATTCGATCCTTCTCCCCGGCGACATCGAGGACCGCACGGAGGGCGCGCTGCTCGATCGCGGCGAACTTCGCGCCGACGTTCTCGTCCTCCCCCATCACGGCAGCGTTCGGAAGAGCACGGCCCAGTTCATCCGCGCCGTCGGGCCGAGCGCGGCCATTCGCTCCAGCGGCGAACGCATGGGCCAAACTCGCAGCGGCCTCAACGCCCTCGTTGGGGATATCCCGCTCTACAACACCGCCGACGTTGGGGCCGTCGAAGTCATTTTCGACCACGACGGCGTGCGGGTCTCCGCGTTGCGTGCCCGTTGCCGAGCGGATATAGTCCCGCAGCGCTGAATCCGAACCCCAAGCGCCAGCGCGGCGGGTCGGCCCGTCGCCGGCGCTCCGAGTTCGGATCGCGGTGTCGGTCGGAGTTGATGGATATGATCGTCGGCGTACCCAAAGAGACGAAGACGCACGAGTACCGGGTGAGCATGACGGCCGTGGGCGTGGACGAACTCGTCCGCCGCGGACACCGCGTGCTCGTGGAATCCGACGCCGGGTTCGGCTCGGGTATCAGTAATGACGAGTACGCCGCGGTCGGGGGCCAGATCGTCGATACGGCTAAAGAAATCTTCGCCAAGGCCGACATGATCGTGAAGGTCAAAGAGCCTTCGGCCCCAGAGCGAGCGATGATGCGCGAGGGGCAGGTGATGTTCACCTACTTCCACTTCGCCGCCGATCGGGCGCTCACCGAGGGGGTCCTGAAAACCGGATGCGTCGCCATGGCCTATGAGACCATCTTCGATTCGCATGGGCGGTTGCCGCTCCTTACGCCGATGAGCGAAGTCGCGGGGAAGATGAGCATCCAGGAGGGGGCCAAGTACCTTGAGAAGCCGATGATGGGCCGCGGCATTCTCCTGGGCGGTGTGCCCGGCGTCGAACCCGCCGAGGTCCTCATCATCGGCGGCGGCGTGGTAGGAACCAACGCCGCCAAGGTCGCCGCAGGGCTGGGCGCAAGTGTAGCCATCATGGACGTGAACATCGACCGTCTGCGTTATCTTGACGACGTGATGCCGGCCAACGTCCGTACCCTGTATAGCGACCGGCTTACGCTGCAGAAGTACTTGACCACGGCGGACCTGGTGATCGGCGCCGTGTTGATCCCTGGGGCGCGATGTCCCATCCTTGTCACTCGGGCGATGCTTCCGACGATGCAGCCGGGGGCGGTGATCGTCGACGTGGGCGTCGATCAAGGCGGCTGCTGCGAGACCATCCGCCCCACCACGCACGACGATCCGACCTACATCGTCGATCACATCGTGCACTACGGGGTGGCCAACATGCCCGGGGCCGTGGGACGAACGTCTACCTTCGCTCTGACGAACGCGACCCTGCCGTACGCGATTGCGCTCGCGGACTTGGGTTACCGGCGGGCCTGCAAGGAGAATCCGGGACTGGCCGGGGGCATCAACACCGAACGCGGCAAGCTGACGAACAAGGCCGTCGCCGACGCCTTCGGCTGGGAGTTCGCGCCGTCGTCGGCGGCGTGAGGAAACGCCGAAACGCAGAAACGCAGAAACCGAGTTCGGTCCAACGATGAAGAACACGCTCATCGTCATCCTGACCCTGGCCGTCATCTTGGTGGGATACTACGCGGCCACCACCTTGCGGCTCCCGATGGAGGGTCTGGAGGGGAAGACGGAGAAGGTCATCCGCTCCGACCTGACCATCCCCATCAACGCCACCGGCGAAGTCCGACCGGCCTTGCGGGTCGAGGTGAAGTCCGAGGCCAGCGGCGAGGTGATCGAGATCGCCAAACGCGCCGGCGACCGGGTCCGCGCCCGTGATTTGCTGATCCGTCTGCAACCCGATGACGAGCAGCGGAGCGTCGATCGTTCGACTCAAGAATTGCAGATCGCCGAGGCCCGACTCAACACCGCGAAGATCAACTTGGAGTTGGCCCGGGGCTCCGACCTGCTCAATGCCAAAGCTCAGGTCAATCAGCTCGAACCGTTGGTGACCCTGGCCAAGTTCCGCAAGGAAAAACTCGAACGGCTCCCCGATGACCAGAAGAACGACGAGGAGGTCATTCAGCGGGACACGGATTACCTGCGACAAGTCGCGCAACTCGACGCGGCTAAGGCCGGTCTGGAACGGGCCAAGCTCGCCATACCCCGCTCGGAATATGAACTGAAACAGGCGGAAGCGTCGCATGAGACCGCCAAGGCCAATCTCGGCGACGCTCAAAAACGACTCACCAAGACCACCATCCTCGCCCCGATCGACGGCGTCGTCGCGGATGTCAAAATCCAAATCGGCGAAGTCATCCAAGGCGGCAAGACGACGTTGACCGGCGGGACGGTGCTCGCCGTCTTGCTCGACGTCGACAAAACGCTGGTTCGCGCGGAGGTGGACGAATCGGACATTGGGCGGGTCCTGGCCATCGCCCCGCCTTGGGCGCAACCCGGTCACGACAACTCCGTCCGGATGCCCGCCGACCCCGCTGAGGCCGCCAAGACCATGCAATTCCTCCCGCGGATCACGGTCGAGTCCTTTCGCGATGAGGAGTTCCAGGGACTGATCGAGCGCATCTACCCCGAATCCAAGACCATGAGCGGCGTGGTGACGTACCTCGTCGACGTGGTGGTCACGAGTGAGAACAGGACACGATTGTTATCGGGAATGCGGGCCGAGGTCCGGTTTACCTCCGAGCACGTCGAGAACGTCCTGCTCTGCCCGAACGAGGCCATCCGCGAGGGTTCGAACGGACGGCTCGGCGTCTACATCCCGAAAGCGGGGGCGCCTCCGGCCGAGCGCGAGACCGAGTTCCTGCCCTGCAAGTTCGGGCTGGACAACGGCAACTACTCCGAGGTGCGCGAGGGCCTGACCGAAGGGGCGGTCGTCTACACCAAGCTGCCCTCCAAGCGGGAGGAGAAGGACAAGGCTCAGAAGAAGGGGCGAAAGTCCTGAGCCGCGACGAAGTTCGAAGTTCAAAGTTCGAAGAAGAACGGAACGCCCTGCGCGCCGCGATGGGCCTTATTTTCTTTGAACTTTGAACTTGCAGGCTTGCACCCATGATCGAGGCCGCCCAACTACGCAAAGAGTACCGCATGGGCGACTCGGTCGTGCACGCCCTGGACGGGGTGGATTTGCACGTCGCCGCCGGCGAATTCGTCAGCATCACCGGCGCCTCCGGCAGCGGCAAGAGCACCCTCATGCACATCTTCGGTTGCCTCGACCGCCCGACCTCAGGGACCCTGCGCGTCGCCGGTGAGATGGTCAGCGTGCTCAACGACAAACATCTCGCCGAGATTCGCAATCAGCGCATCGGGTTCGTGTTTCAGACGTTCAACCTCATCAACCGGACGACGGCCTTGGACAACGTGGTCGTCCCGTTGATCTACACGCGGCGCTCGTTCGCCAAAAAGGCCGCCCGCGAAGCGCTCGAACGGGTCGGTCTGGGCAAGCGGGCTAAACATCGACCCAGCGAGATGTCCGGCGGAGAGTGTCAACGCGTCGCCATCGCTCGGGCCATCGTGAACAAGCCGAGGCTCATCCTCGCCGACGAGCCGACCGGCAACCTCGACACCCGCACCGGCGAGCAAATCATGCACATCTTCCATGACTTACACGCCGAGGGGATCACCATCGTCCTGGTGACGCACGAAACGGATGTTGCCGTACAGGCCGAGCGTATGATCCACATGAAGGACGGCAAGATCGTCGAGGACACCGCGGTGGACGATCGCCGTCGCGAGCTAATCCTCACCCAGACCCACGACGCCCACACCAAGGCGTTCCGGCAAAAGGCGATCGCCAAAGCGAGCGCAATCGAAGGCGCCGTCGCCGGCCGCGACGCCGTGCGGTAAGTAAACTGGAGTGAGTGGATTGAACGCGCATCGGCTGATGCGAGGCTACGCATGTTGTGGATTGAAAAAGTGTCGTCCCTCCGGGACTGGTTCGCGGGAGCGTCGCTGGCGTCCCACGGCTTACGCCTTAGGTTTACCCGAATCTCGGGTACATTATGAGTAGCCGCCGGAATGGATTCCTGCGGACGGGTTTCAGATACAAGGCCTGCCCTGAGCCGCGAAGGGAAGGAGTGTGGAGGTATGGATACCCAGCACGCCGCAGTGGTTGGTTGTGGGATGGGGAATTTCGGGGCCGCGCAGTTGGGGGACCGGCGGCGAACGGGTCGGCTGGTTCAGACGGTGGATCGGACGCTCAGTCGACCTGGAGGGACGTTGCCGGACAAACTGCAGAATCCAGCGGAGTTGAAGGGGCTGTACCGATTGGCGGATGCCGAGGAAGTGACCCACGCGGCAGTGTTGGAAGCGCATCGCCAGCCTACTCTGGAGCGGATGCGGGCCTGGGAGGGCGACGTGTTGATCGTGCATGACACGACGGATACGACTCCTACTACGCGCCGGCCCGCCTTGGAGGGCACCAGAACCGCAAGCACGATCACCCTCCGGGCTGGATCATTCTGTGGCGAGGCCGGATGAAACTCCAGGACATGGTCGCTGGGGCGGCCGCCATGGAGAAGGCGAGATGTGGGTAAACCTAAGGCGCCGGCGACGGGCCGGCCACGCTGTATGTGCGGTGCATTCAGGCCCCGCGCTGGCGCTTGGGGTTCTGATAAAAGCGCCCGTTCACAACTGCGTTACTTGTTCGGGAATTGCAGGTCGAGGATTTGCATTTCGACGCTGCGCCGACCGTTGAAATCGTTGATGATCGGCTCGAAGGCCACGCGGCACCGGCGGTGCTGCTTGAGGTCCTCGATGGCGCCGCCTAAGCCGAAGCCGATCCCTTTGATCCGCGTGCCGCTCTGCTGAAACGATGCTTGCAGATGGCCCTGATTCGACCCGACGCAGCGCGGCTCGTAGGCCAGGTCCACCCAATCGGTGGCGAACTTCGGTTTGGGATTGCCGATCCCGAACGGTCCCAATCCCACGATCGCTTCGGCCGTCGGTAGGGTCAGTTCCTTGAGAAGAACCTGAGCATCGAGGCGGAGCTTGGGGACCAGGTCATCGCCGGTGAGACGATTGTTGGCCTCGGCGACGAAGGCTTCGGTGAAGGCGTCGACGCGGTCGGCGGCGATACGCAGCCCGGCCGCCATCGCGTGCCCGCCGTAGGCCAGCAGATGCTGCGAGCAGGACGCCAAAGCGTCGGCGAGGTCGAAGTGTTGGACGCCGCGGGCCGAGCCTTGCCCCTCGCCGTTGTTCAGGGCGATCATCACCGTGGGCCGGTGGTAGCGACCGACGACGCGGGCGGCCACAATGCCGATCACGCCCGCGTGCCACCCTTCTGACGCCAGCACGATCGCCCGACGCCCGTCGCCGGCGAGATTGTTCCGCTGGATCATGTCGTAGGCCTGCTTGGCGATCTGCCGCTCGGTCGCTTGCCGCGAGCGGTTGTGCTCTTCGAGGTACAGGGCGATCTCGCGGGCGCGATGTTCATCGGCGCGGGTGAACAGTTCGACGGCGAGCCGGGCGTGGCCCATGCGTCCGGCGGCGTTGATGCGTGGGGCGAGCTTAAAGCCCACATCGTAGCCGCTGATCTTGCCGTTACTCAGACCGGCGGACTCGATGAGCAGCCTGAGGCCCGGCAGGGACGAAGTCGGCAGGGCGTTCAAGCCGTGGCGGGCGATGACGCGGTTCTCTCCGACCAACGGCACCACGTCGGCGATGGTGCCGATCGCGGCCAACGGGAGTAGCTCGCGCAGCAGTTCACGAAACTCCGGCGCGACCCGCTCCGCGCCGCCCAGGCGCTGCGCGATCGCCCAGGCGAGTTTGAAGGCGACGCCCGCCCCGCAGAGGTGCGGATTGGGGTATTCCCCGCCGACCCTTCGCCGCTCAGGGCAAGCCGTGGGATGCACGATGGCCGCCGCGTCTGGGAGCGTCGCGTGGGGCGCGTGGTGATCCGTGATGATGAGGGCGACACGGGCTTCCTTGAGGGCCTTGGCGATGTCCACGGCCGTGATGCCGCAATCGACGGAGATGATCATGCCTGCGCCGTCTTCGACCAGTCGCTTGACGGCCTCAAGGTTCAGCCCGTATCCCTCGTCGATGCGATGGGGCACGTAGAACGACACCTCCGCGCCGGCCTGCCGCAGCACGTGCCACAGGATGGCCACACCCGTCGTGCCGTCCACGTCGTAGTCGCCGTAGAGGACGATCTTGGTCTTCGCACGAACGGCGTCGACGATCTTCGAAGCGGCCTCAACGGCGCCGGGGAGAAGGGCGGGCGGGTGCAGATCCTTCAGTTGCGGCGAAAGAAAGTTCTCGCCCGCCCCGTCGAGCGATAACCCCCGATTGATGAGCACCTGGGCGACGATGCCGGGGACGCGTAAGCGGCGGGCAAGGGCTTCACCGTCGGGCGACGGGGCCGGAATCATCCATTGTTTGGCCATCGTCGATCCGTCTCGCTCGCCGCCATCCTCCGCGCCCGGCTCGCGGACTCTAACTCGCCCCCGCGCAGGCGTAAAGCGTAACCGCTTTTGTGGCGCGGGTGGCACCGCGCAACGCCCCCCGGATGTCGGGCGGAGACCGTACGGGGAGGGAAATCCATCGGCGGCCGATAACGTTCGGCTGGAGCGGGGATTACGTCGGCAGCGAGGCACCGTTGGATGCGCGACGCTTGATCGCCGGAGGCCGGGTCCCTATACTCCACCATCGAACGGCATGAGATTCTGAGGGGCCGGCCAGAAATCGCGCGGGCAGATAGGAGATCACTCTGTGGCTGCAACGTTAGACGGAAAGAACATCCTCCTCGTGGACGACGACCCGGACATGATCACGGCGCTCACCACCGTGCTGGACGGGACCGGCGCGAGCATCCAAACGGCGGGCGACGGCAACCAGGCGATCGAAAAGGCGGCCCAATTCGACCCCGATCTCGTCGTTCTGGACGCCATGCTTCCCAAGCGCAGCGGCTTCCTCGTGCTGGAAAAGCTGAAGGGGGCCGCCAGGAAGAAAGGCTCGCGACCGCTGGTCATCATGATCACCGGCAACACCGGCAAGCGTCACCAGATCTGGGCCGAAAACCTGGGCGTCGACGGCTACCTCAACAAGCCCTTCCGCATGGAACGCCTCGTCGAACGGATGGAGCAGCTTCTGGCGAATTGAGCAAGGGTGCGCGAATCTGAAACTCGCACGAATCGCGGGCTTGAGCCCGAGCGCCCTTTCCACCTCTCAACGCAAGCGGTAGAAATCCCGATACGAAGCGATCGGCGTGACGATCGTGTTGCGGCGCGGTCGCCCCAGGCCGCGGCTTCATCGAAAGAGGACTTACCCTTGCGCAATCGTTTCGAAACCGCGCCGACGGGCCGAGTCGGGACGCTCGTTACTCTGTTGATGCTAATGCTTTGCGGGCGATCTCCTGCGCAGGACGCCGTGAAGGACGGGGCTGAGCCAAAGGAGCAGGCCACAGCCGTAACCGTAGCCGACGCCCGCGATCTGCTGATGCAAGGCTCCTACGAGGCGGCGACGGAGGCCTATCAGAAGCTCTCGAACGACCCGGCTCACGCGGTCGAGGCCGGTTTAGGCTTGGCGCGATGTCGGGTCCAGGTGGGGCAGCACGACGAAGCGATCGCAGGCCTGACCGCGATGAAGGCCGAAGCGTCAACGGAGTGGCACTGCCTGCTCGCCGAACTGTACACCCGCGTCGGCAAGTACGACGACGCCGCGGCGCATCTACAGGCCGCGATCAAGACCGATCAACGTCACGCCGGAGCGAGACTCCAACTGGGACGGTTGCAAGAGTTGCTCGGACGGCGCGACGACGCGATCGAGACCTACCGCTGGTTCGATCGGCAGCTCGTCGAGCGACCCGATCTGCCCAAGGACGCGGCCTGGATTTCCGACGCGGCTCAGGGGTTCCTGCGATACAGCGTCCTGACCGGCACCGACGTTCCCCGGCGGACGCAACATGTGCTCAGCGAGATGCTTCAACCGGCGTACACGCGGCTGGATCGCACCTACTGGCCGGCGCGGATCGCGGCGGGCGATTTACTCCGCGAGCGGTTTAACAACGACGAGGAGGACGGCAGCGTTTCGGACTATCAGGCGGCCCTGCGGATCAACCCCAACCTCTGCGAGGCCCAAGTCGGGCTGGGCGAAGTGGCGCTGGACGGATGGCAGTTTGAAGAAGTCGAGCGGCGAGCGGAGCTGGCCCTGAAGGTCAACCCGAATTTCGCTCCCGCAATCCATCTGCTCGCCAAGAAGTTGATTCTGGAGCGCCGCTACGAGCAGGCCCAAGAACCCTGCGAACGGGCGCTCAAGGTGAACCCCAACGACTTGGTCGCTCTTTCGCTTTCCGCGGCCGCGTCGGCGTGCCGCTACGATCGCGCCGGCGTCGCGCAGATGCAGGCCCTCGCGGCGGCCATCAATCCGCGCTGCGCGATGTTCCACCGCACCTTGGGCGACGCCCTGTCCGGCATTCGCCAGTACGCCGCCTCGGAGGAAGAGTACCGCAAAGCGATCGAATTGGATGGCACCGACGTCAACGCCCGAACCGAGTTGGGCATGATGTATATGCAATGGGGATTAGAGGAGAAGGCCCGCGACGCCCTCGACGCCGCCTGGGCCCTCGATCCCTACAATCAGCGGACGAAGTTCACGCTGGACTTGCTCGACCGGCTGCACAAGTTCGCTCGTTATGAGACGCCCCACTTTGTGGTCAAATATGACGCCGAGCGCGACGCCGGCCTGGGTGAGTATGTGGCCACCTATCTCGAACCCATCTACGACGCCGTCACCACTGATTTCGAGACGCCGTTGACGGACAAGACGATCATTGAAATCTTCCCCACCCATCGCGCCTTCGGCGTTCGCATCACCGGCAAGCCGTGGATTCACACGGTCGGAGCTTCGACGGGACGGATCATTGCCCTCGCCTCCCCGCGTGAGTCGACCGATCTGATGGGCCGCTACAATCTCGCCCGCGTTCTCAAACATGAATTCACGCACACCGTGACGCTCGCGGCCACGGACAATCGGATTCCCCACTGGTTCACGGAAGGTCTCGCGGTCTTCGAGGAGGATGCCCCGCGACCGTTCGGTTGGTGCGAACTGCTGGCCGATGCCGTCCGCCGCGACCGGCTCTTCACCCTCGAATCCATTGACTGGGGATTTATTCGTCCGCGCCGTCCCGCGGATCGGCAGATGGCCTATGCCCAAAGCGAATGGATGGTGGAATACATCGTCGAGCGCTTCGGATATGACATGATCCAAACTATGGTCAAGGCCTTCCGCGGCGGACGGACGCAATCCCAAGTCTTCACCGAACAGCTCGGTGTGGAATCGGAGACATTCAATCGGGATTTTCACGACTGGGCGTATGCACAGGTTCCAAGGTGGAACTGTCGCTTCGATCTGACTTCGCCGGAAGACCTGAAGGAACTTCGGGCACTGGCCGCCAAGGACGACGCCGGTGCGGGCGTTTTCGGGCGACTGGCCCGGGCGGAACTCGATGAGGCGGACTATGAGTGGTCGATGGCCGCCGCGAGGCGGGCGCTGTCACTGGATGAGAACGAGCGCCACGGTCTGGAAGTGTTGGCGAGCGTACTGACCCTGCTTTCCCAAAAGGAAATGAGCGAAGCCGGGAAACGAGGCTATGAAGACGAAGCATTGCCCCTGTTGGAACGACTGTCGCGCGTGAATCCCGACAGTCGGGCGGCGGCGAAACACTGGGCCGCAATCACACTCCGCCGCAAGGAATGGGATCGCGCCGCCGAGGCTCTTCAACGTCTGCAACAACTCTGTCCGATCGACCCCGCCAGTTGGGGGGGACTGGCTGGGGTTTACCTGGAGCGCGGTGAAGATGACCGAGCACTGCCGCAGTTGTTGGAACTAGCCCGGATCGAGCAGAACGACGCTGATGTGGCACGGAAGGCCGCAACGATCCTCCGACGACGGGGCGATCTGCGCGAGGCCCAATACTGGTTCCGCCAAGCCTTGTCCATTGATCCATCGAGTGTGGAATTGCATCAGGCGATGGGCGACGTGTCTATGCAGAGTGGAGATTCGGAGGCCGCTTTGCGCGAATACAAGACTCTCACCGACTTGCAGCCCACGAACGTCAAGCACTTCGAGTCCGCGGCTCTCGCCGCACATAAACTCGGCAACGCCGAGCAGGCCCAAGCCTTCGCCCGCCAAGCCCTCAAACTCGACCCCCAATCGCCCGTCCGAACCCTGGTTCCCGAATAGGAATCCAACCGCCCGCGTCCCTAACTCTAGGGCGAAGCGTAGAACGCCTCCCAAAGCGCTTTCCCAAACAACCCGTGAGCACGCTCGTTCGGATGCGAATCGTTGCGATTGACGACCAGATGGTCCGGCGGCAGCGCGGCGATCGTTCCATAAAGATCGACGACCGGCACGTGATTGCCCTCGAAGAACCGCCGCAGCGTGGCGTGAAGATCGGCGACGTGCAACTTGCCCCCATTGACCCGAATGAACGGCAGCAGCGCAACCCGCAAGGTTACGCCATGATCCTGACAGTGCCGGATGATGGCGACAAGTTGTTGTTGGTGACGCCGCCAAATCGCCTCATCCGCGAATCCTTCAGCCAACCAGTCGTGATAGTTCTTCACGCTGGGAATACGTGGCAGGTAAATGCGCCGATACAGATAGTCCGCCAGACACGAGGAATCCACGTTGAAGAACTGCGGATCCGGCGGACGGGTCGGGTTGAAATCTTCCGAGGTCGGCAGGAGCTTCTCGATGTCGTTGGCCACGTAACAGACCACAATCTCATCGACGCCGTAGAGACCGATCATGTCCTGAATCGGTTGCAGTTCCGCACCGGTATCCCATCCGGGCTTGGCCACGTTCATGACTTCCACTGTTCCTGGCGAGCGTTGGTCGAAGCGTGCTTGAATACGATCAGGGAATCGGTCTTCGGGCCGCTCAATGCCCCACCCATAGGTAAAGGAATCACCCACAAAGGCGATGCGTCGGACGCCCGGCGGTTTGGCCGGCGACCATTCACGATCGCGGCAACCGAGTGAGTTCAGTTTGGTATACAAGGCGAACCACCGTCGCGCCGGCAATGAAACGCCGAAGGAATCCGTCTGCACACACACGAAGCGAAGATAGCTTTCACCAGCCATTCCCACAAGGCCCAAAAGGCAGAGGAAGACCAGGCCATTGCCAATACCCAAGCCGAATTTCCGGTGTTGTTTCCAGGGGAAGAACTTAAAGAAGCACCAAGTATGAATGAGGAGTGAAAGGAGAATCATCCACCAGATGATGTAGTCGGCGAGATATCCGAACGCGCCGCTGGTGAACATCAGACGCGATCCAGGGATAGGTCGAGCGCTACGGCGGAGTGGGTGATGGCGCCCACGGAAATGCGCTCGACGCCGGTTGCGGCCACGGCACGAAGCGTCTGCAAAGTAATGCGTCCGGACGCTTCCAGGGCGACCTTGCCGCGCAGCCCCAGACCGTCGCGGAGGGAAACGGCTTCGCACAGTTGGGGGACGGGAAAATTGTCCAGCAAAACGGCGTCAATTCCCACGACTTTCAGGAGTCCGGCAAGTTGCGCGAGGCTCTGCACCTCGACTTCGACGAAGGTGGGTTGGACATCTCGCGCGGACGACCGGTTCAACATTTCGAAGACACGATGATCCAGTCGGTCGGGCTCGATCCCGCCAAGATGGTTGTCCTTGATGAGCACTGCATCATGGAGACCCATGCGATGATTGTTTCCCCCTCCGCATCGCACCGCATACTTCTCCAACGCCCGCCAACCGGGAGTAGTCTTGCGCGTATCGTACACTGCCGCGTCGGTCCCCGCGATTGCGTCCACGTAAGTGCGGGTCAGCGTGGCGACACCGCAGAGCCGTTGCAGAAAATTGAGGACCACTCGCTCGGCGGCCAGGACCGCGCCCAGTGGTCCGCGAACGGTTGCGAGATGCGTCGGCGGCGTATCAAGGCGTTGCCCATCGACGCCCGCCGCAGTCCATTGGATTTCGATCGAAGGTCCATACGCGGCCAACACGGCTGGGGCGATCTCGCGACCGGCGAAAACGCCGCGCTGTTTGGCGATCAGATGGAAGGACGCCGCCTGTTCGGGATCATCGAGCAGAGCGGAGGAGATGTCCCCTCGTCCCAGGTCCTCGTTCTTGGCAAGCTCGATCAGGCGCCGAACGCCCTCATCCTCGGCGACGCTCATACCCCGATTGTCGGGTGCGCCACAGGTTTTGACAAGCAAACGCCTTAGAACGTCTAGCAGAACCCCAAGCGCCAGCGCGGGGCCAAGCCCCGAGGGCCGAAGAACCCAAGACCGGTCGCTCGCGCTCCCGGTTCTGTTGGAGGCTCTTATCGCGGCGGATCCAACGACGGCGGGAGCAACCCGGCCCCGATGAGGTCGGCCGCACCGTTGCGAAAGGACTCCGCAAGCTCGTGTAACTCTTTGTAGACGACGTTCGCACCCGCCTGATGCAGCCGCGCAACGGAACAGCCTCCCGAGGCGATTCCAACGGCGAACAACTCCGCCTCAACGGCCGATCGGATCAGCGAGTCCGTCGCCGCCGCGACGAGCGTCCGCGGGTCTCCCTCACCGAGACGCCGCAGTTGCGCGGGCCGGCGGCGCGGATCGAACTCCACACCTTCGAATTGTTCGCAGAATCCGGCCAGCCCGTGCTTTTCCAATGCCGCCCGTCGTCCATCCACATTCGACCCCGCGGTCATCAGGAAGCACGACGCAACCCGCGCCAACTGCGCCAACGTCTCCCGCACCTCCGGCTGCGGTCCGTAGGCGGCAAGGAGCGCGTGCGATTCGATGTGTTCAGCGAAACGCCGGTCGTATTCCGCGATCTTGGCCGGTTTCGCCCCCGGCAGGAAGTCGGCCTGCTTTCCCTTCGTACGCATCAGACGCCGGAACGTCGGCTGATCCAGCCGCGACCATCCGATATCCGTGGCGGCGACCTGGTGGGCGGCGTAATACACTGGGACCGGGTCAAACACCGGCCCGTCGAACTCGATGATGATTCGCACACCCCACTCCGATCCCGACAAAAGGCTCTCGTGCTTGACCCCGGCGAGCCCCGCGGTGATCTTGCTCACGGCCACAGGCAACGAAACCATGCTGCCGCGCATCCAGGATTGTACTTCGGAATGGGTGAACGGCGTACGCGCGTTGTTCCAAGAGTACGCGGCCTCCCTGGGGATCGACCTTTGCTTCCAGAACTTCGACAAGGAGTTGGCCGGTCTTCCCGGTGAATACGCTTCGCCGACCGGGCGATTGTTGGTGGCCGTCGATGAAGATCGACTCGCCGGTTGCGTGGCCCTCCGCCGGATCGACGCAGGCGTCTGCGAGATGAAGCGGCTGTACGTCCGACCGCCCTATCGCGGGACCGGGCTGGGGCGGAAGCTGGCCGAGGCCGTCATCGCCGCCGCCCGCGAACTCGGCTACACCAAGATGCGCCTAGACACCCTGCCCGCCATGACCGCGGCGATCAAGCTCTACAGCTCGCTCGGTTTCGCTGACACCGAGCCGTATAGCTTCAACCCCGTCGAGGGCGTCAGGTACATGGAACTCGTGTTGACGGGTTAGCCGGGGCCAAACGCACACGGTGGCGGCACAACGAGAGGTTGGTACACTATCGCCGCGGATGGTCGCGAACGCCTGGGATCGGGGTTGTTCTGATGTTGACGGAGCTTTCGGCGACAAACTTCAAGTCATGGCCAAGGATCGGTCCGATGCGGCTCGCTCCGTTGACAGGGCTGTTCGGAACGAACAGCTCAGGCAAGTCGAGCATCCTGCAATTCCTGCTGATGCTGAAGCAGACGGCAGACTCGCCGGATCGCGCACAGGTTTTGTACTTCGGTGAAGAGAAGAGCGAGAAGAGTCTGGCGGTCTTGGGCACGTTCGATGACGTCCTGCATAAGTCGTCCAACGAGCGACGGCTAACTTGGACCCTTGAATGGAAACTACCCAAAGCACTCAAAGTCGCTGATCCTCAAGATACGCGAAAAGGCCCGATCATGACGGGGGCCGAGGTTGAGCTTTCGTGTGAAGTAGAGGATGTGGGTGGAGGGCAACTCGTGGTGCGGGAGATGGCGTACTCTTTCGCGTCTCACCGATTCAGCATGTGCAGCACGCCCGCGCCTGATAGGGACCCTGAACGGAAGAGCGCAGCGCGGAAATATAGCTTGAATGCTGACGGTGGAGCGTTTCATTTTGAACGTGGTAGGGGTGGACCTCTTGTGGGACTGCCGCCGCCCATAAAGTGCTACGGCTTTCCGCCACAGATTCGCGCCGCTTATTCCAATGCCGGTTTCCTCAGCGATCTGGAATACGCGTTCGAGCAGCAAATGCAACGGGTCTTCTACTTGGGACCGTTGCGAGAGTATCCATTTCGCGACTACCGCTGGTCAGGAGCTGAACCGATCGACATGGGTCGCAGGGGTGAGAAAGTGGTGTCGGCCCTTCTCGCCGCAAAGCAACGCGGAGCGATGGTTGGAAGGGGAAGAGGACGGAAATCACTTGAGGAGAAGGTCGCCGCATGGCTCAAGAACCTCGGACTGATACATGACTTCGGCGTCGAAGAGATTAAGAAAGAAAGCAACCTTTATCGCGTTTTTGTTCAACGTTCGTCGAACTCCGCGAGAGTGCTGCTTCCAGACGTCGGATTCGGTGTTTCGCAAGTCTTGCCTGTCATTGTTCTCTGTTATTACGTACCAGAGGGATCGACAATCCTCTTGGAGCAGCCAGAGATCCACCTGCATCCCAAAGTGCAGGAGGGCTTGGCGGATGTGCTGATCGACGCGGTGAAGTCCCGAAAGGTCCAGGTGTTGATCGAAAGCCATAGTGAACATCTCCTTCGGAGGTTGCAACGCCGTATCGCCGAGGAGACGTTTAAGCCCGAAGACGCCGCCCTCTATTTCTGCGACGCGAAGAATGGCGCATCCGACCTGGTTCCGCTCGACGTGACCATGTACGGTGAGATACGAAACTGGCCGACTGACTTCTTCGGCAGTGAGTTCGACGAGTTAGCGAAGTGTATGGAAGCGAAGCTGAAGCGGATGCAATCTCGGCCGGCATGAACGCCTATGTTGTTGACACCAATGTGCCAATCGTAGCGAACGGCCGAGAGGACCGCATCTCGCCGACGTGCGTATGGAACTGTATTCGCAAACTGAGGAACCTGCGCAATAACGGGATCGTCGTGCTGGACAGCGGAATGCTTATCCTACGTGAGTACATGGCCAATCTGAGCATGTCTGGACAGCCTGGACCAGGCGACTTGTTCATGAAGTGGATCTGGCAAAACCAGAGCGTTCCCGAGCGGTGTGAGCAGGTGTCTATAACCACGCTGCCCAGTGATTCTGAGGATTTCCGTGAGTTCCCACGGGATGCGCGACTGACACTGTTTGATCGCAAAGACCGGAAGTTCGTAGCGGTCGCGTGCGCCAGCAAGAACGACCCCGAAGTGTTGAATGCGACCGATTCGGACTGGTGGATCCACCGACAGGCGCTTGGTCACCATGGCGTTCGCGTCGTCTTCCTTTGCCCCGAGCGATTCGCGAACTAGATCGACTGCGAACGTGAGGGAACGCGAGAATGAAAGCACGGTCCAGATCACGGCGGGTTAACGGCAAGGCCGGGGGGAAGTTGGAGGGGCTCGCCAAGTCCGTCGCGGAGATGGCCTTTCGCAAGAAAGACCCCGAAATGCTCATCCCCGCGCGGATGCTGAGCAATGTGGCTTTCAACGAAAAGACCCGCCACGTGGAGATGGGCGACGCCAAGCAGTCGCGGAGTTTTTTCAACTACGGTCAGGCGAAGCGGTTCATGCAGACGTTGCTGGTCGCGTCCAAGTGCAAGGAACTGATCGACCGCGGCAAGACGGCCAGCATCCGTCAAATCTATTACCTCAGCAAGCACACCATCAAAGGCACAAAGGAGAAGACTTTCGATGACCAAGCCGAGTCCGATCCCATCATTGAGGACGTCGAGGTGGCCATCGACGCCCTGCGCGAGGAACTGCACGTCTTCGCCTCCAACCGCGGCAACCTGGCCGGTCCAATCACCCTGGTCGACGCGGGAAATACACTGGACTGCACTGCGATGGGGAGCGCCGGTTACGCCGTCCCCAGCATCGTCGAGGCCGATGTCATGCAGTTCAAGAAATGCACTGCGAAGTTCATTCTCCACGTCGAAAAAGACACCGTCTGGCGGCGATTCCATGAGGATCGGTTTTGGGAAACGCACAACTGCATTGTCTCGCACGGCGGCGGTCAACCGGCTCGGGGAATGCGCCGACTACTGCGGCGAATGCACGAGGAACTGAAGCTGCCCGTCTACGTCCTGCTCGATAACGACCCGTGGGGGTATTACATCTATTCCGTCATCAAACACGGCTCGATCAATCTGGCCTATGAATCCCGCCGCATGGCCATCCCCGACGCGGTCTTCCTCGGCGTCTCCAGCTTCGACTATGAACGCTGCGACATGAGCGATGACGTGAAGATCGAGCTCGATGCCGCGGACATCAAACGGGCCAAGCAGATCGCCAACTACACCTGGTTCGCCAGCAAACGCCCCTGGCAGAAGGAAATCAAGAAGATGCTGCAAAACGGGTTCAAAATGGAAGTCGAGGCCATGATTTCCAAAGACCTTTCCTACCTCACGGAAGAATACGTCCCCATGAAGCTCAAGGACAAGAGGCAATGGCTGGATTGAAGCGCGGGCGGCTACTATCACCACAGCGCCACATGGTCATGGGTGACGCGGCACGCAAGAAGGAAGCCAGAGGAGTTTGACGCCGAGTTGAGCAAGTCGGCGTATGGTGGTTCGGGTGTGGGATTGGCGAGCGGCCCGGTTGCGGCGCTGGTAGTAGGCGATGCGTTCTGCGGTTTTCTCGTAGGCATGGCCGTGGGCGGCGCGTGGCGGGCGGCGGCGAGGTCGACGAATGGATCACCGTGCTGCAAAAGATCACCAGTTCGTTGGCCCACGCGGACCGCACTTTCACGCATTTCTGCCTCCAATGTGGCGCCCACGCGGACGGTTCGTGCGTCCTGATCGGCGGGGACGCCGACTGCCTTTTCCGGCTCTCCGCCAAACTCGCTGATTCTTGTGGTCGGCCGACCGCTGGATTGCGGAACATCAACTTCAAGGCCTCGTCAGCGAGGAGACTTGTCCCCCTGCAACCGCTTTCCCAGTACTGGTAAGGGCTTTGGCCCACGAAATCGAACGGTCGCCTCTTGCAAGCTCTTGCGGTCACCCGGCTTCCATCAGCGGAAATGGCGCAGAGCCGTTTTTACCCGCCGATATCGTAGGGCGGGTTTTACCCGCCTTCGTGCGGTTCATTGCAATACGCGTGCGGGGCGGAACGAGTTGCGGCGGGCAAAGCCCGCCCTACCGGGCTACCGGACTATGGTAAGAAAAGTGAGATTTCTTTAGGCTGATAGCCCCCTAACTGCTTAACTTTCCAAGAAAACCTTAAGCATCTTTAGGAGGTTATGGGAGGCTCTTATGGCTCAGCTGTAGTCTGGTGGATAACAATTCTCTGCACGTTGGCTAGATATTGATCCGGGTCTGGGGTTGTACTCCACACCATTTCCTGAAGGAACGAACTTGAATACAACACATTCCCGATCATTGAAGCATTGCGCGCGCTTTGCCAGCCTACATCACGGCTCGCACAATTCGACTCTCCGGGGGTTGTCAAAGGATTCGGACAACCAGGATAGGGTAAGCTGTCACTTATTGTATGCGAAGATTGCTGCCCCGTTGCACTTAGTCGGTAAACCATTATTCCAGGAACTTGAACTTCGGTATCGGCTAGTGCCATCGTGTATATGCTATCTGCTAATCCACCGTATATGACGTTACTGGTTCGTTTCAGGATGTTTCCCGAAGCAGGAACATCGTAGGTCCCGATCCCCGTACCAGCGGCAATTACTACTGCAGCACCTGCGTTAGAGCTTGCGGCATGGCATGTGCTTGCAGCATCAAGAAGTGTCACCGAGCTATTCGTGACTATTGTGCGCACGGTTGTTGAAGGTGTCGTGCTTGCATTATTAATCGTCGTGACCTTCGCAGCTCCGCCTTGATAATAAAACGCCTGGAATGTGTCATTGCCATCCCCCGTCAAGGCAAAACATGCAGCACCGGTGCTACAATTCGTAGCAAACTGCATCCCACTACCCGCAACAATCACTGTTTTAACCGGGTTGTTCAACGTCGGATCAAGCGTCTTGTTGTAGGTGTAGAGAACAAGGGAATTCGGTTCCGTTGGGCTCCCCGTCTGCTTGTAGTAGGCAAGCATACCAATGCTACCATTTCCGTTCGAAGCCAGATCAATATCATCTGCTGAAAGTGAGCCACCAGCGGTATAGTGGCCGATCTCTCGGGCTGAAGCATCCCAGGTCCGACCGTTATCCTTGGTGAAGGAGACAAGGTATCGTGCCAAACCACTTCCGTTGTTATATGCCACCCAACCGACGCCGTGGAAGCCGTTGGCGTTCATGGCCATGTCAGCAGTATTGTACTGATCGCCCGGATTGAAGCTCATCGTATTCACCGTACCGAGTGTACAATTTGTCCACGATGGATTAGAGCCGGTTGCTGCGATACACGCATAAATTGAGCGAGTTCCGGGATCGCTATCAGTGGACTGTCTTCGCAAGTAGGAAAGTCCCTAAATCCGAGAGCCGCCGGGAGCCGCCCGAACCATACTCCACACGAACCAATCGTATGGCTCAAATAAATCCTCTTCCCCCCACCGCTGTCACCGGAAACAAATAATCCGGCGCCTGAACAATCCCCTCCAAATCAACCGCAATGACGAGATCCTGAAAATCATACGCAGGGGAGGAAGTATTTGCTGTCCCCAGCTCGAACAAGATAAGAATTCGATTCGGGTCAAGATAAACTTCCCCCGCTGAATCAACGTACGGCGCAAGAATATCCTTAACCCGGATTATTCGTGCTCCTCGAATTCCTCGAGTTTTGCGATGCTTTGAACAACAGGGTGTTGTCTGACAGAGATTCCGTTTTTGCTCGTAACTCGTGATTTCTCAAATAGTTACGTCCTCAAGCGTCGAAGCCTGATGAA
>JAZDHF010000120.1:0-2216 GCA_043806315.1 Planctomycetota bacterium
ACGCGCTTGGCGAAGGTGGCGCGGCCCGGTAGCAGCCCGATAGGGACGAACATCGGGTCGGTTCCGGCTTGCGTCCTCTCGACGGCAGTGAGGGCACGGTCGCTGGCGCGTGCAAGCGCTTCCGGTCCCCATTCCGTCCCCTCCCGCATGATTTCCCGAATGGCCCCGGCTATCTGGCCATACACGGCACCACGGTCGGCGGGTTGCAGCGACCCCGCAGGAGTCCACCACGGCGCGTCTATTCCGAGCACCTGTTTCGCCAGGTTCTCCGGCGCGGTATAGGGGGTCATGATGTCGTGGCCCTCAAGTCCGAGCCGCGCCCGCAGTATCGGTTCATGGTCGATGACCTGTTGCACGCGGTCGCGCATTTCCGCGCTCAGGTTGCGAGGGTCAAATGTCGAACCGAGCGTAATCCCCTCCATCGGACCCGTGACGACACTGACGCCGACGTTCAGCATGGTCGGGAGGTTCCAGAGCAGCATCCCGCGATGAAGCATCCTCAAGATGGCGTTCTCTCCGCGCGCCGGATGATCGATGACCAGCCCAGAGTAGGCGTTTAGATAATCCCGGAAATCGCGGTAGGCTTCCCGCGCCCCGTTCACTCCGTACCGCTCGACGAACTGCTTCCGTATTGCGGGTTCGTTGAGGAGCCCCCAGACCTGTTTCGCCGCCCTGACGCGCGGGATAGCCGCCGCGTCACCCATCTGCCGGAGCATGTCGCTGAAAATGTTCCCAGCCCCGTTCAGGGGCGCGGTAGTCCCCGTGCGACGTTCGAGGAAGTCCGGCGTCTCCTGCGTCCCTCGCACGCCCAGCCGCGAGGTCTTTTCGGATACCGTTCGCCGGGGGTAGTAGTTCCTCCACTCTTCCCCTTCGTGTACCGCCTCGTAACCCCGGAACTTGACGGCTTCCTGATTTATCCATTCGAGCATCGGGCCAGTGCGGAGTTGGCCGTAGGCGTCGAGGGCGCGACGGAGTTCCTGCGGGAGTGCCTCTTCCAGCGTCTCGATGTCGGCAAGCGTGAACTTCCTACTGCCGCGTTCCAAGACGCCGGAGAGATTGATTCCCTTATCCCTGTTCCGCATGAACTTGGCAAGGGTGTCGCCGTCGCGGAGCATCCCGACCCAGCGGGCCACTTGCCCGTTCGTGACGTCTCTGAGGACTTCGCCGGACGGGAGCATGATATCCCGCTTGGCGTCGAGCAATTCATGGACGTGGCGGGGGTTCCCGAACAGTTGGTTTCCTGTCTCCGTGAATGACTGATGCCACGCGGCGTATGCCCGCAATCCCTCCCGCGTTCCTTCCCGCAGGGGCTCCCGAATGCCGAGCCGGACGGCATCCGTATCGCCGAGGGCGTTGGCGATTAATGTCCAGGCGTCCGTGTAGAGTTCGTGGGCGTACTCACCGACAACGCCCCTCGGCTTCGGCGGTGCGGCGATGTTGACATCGAGTTCGCCGGTGTGTTGCCCCCTCGGAGCCTGACGGACCAGTTCCGTCGCGGCGGCGGCGCGGGCTTTCAACTCGCGTGCCGCGAGAATCGTATTCTTGGTGGTAATGATGTGCATGGCGTTCATCAACCCGGCACGCAAGGTGTCGAGTTGTTCCGCCGTCAGAACCGTCAACGGTTGACGGCTCAGGGTTCCAAGTACTTTCCCGGCGTCGTGCAATACCGGGTCGGGGATGTACCCGGCGGCGTCGGGGTCGGCTTCGAGGCGGGCGGCCTCCTCAAAGACCTTCGATGCGGCAGCGATGGTGTCGGGTGTCGGTTGGTGGATAGTCACGGCTTCAATGACACGCCGAATCTTCGCCCGATCCACGTCCGGCATCGTCGGGAGTTGCGCGGCGATGTCGCTCCATGTCTGCCGGAATCGTTCGCGGGCCGTCATCAGTACGGCTTTTTCCTGCAAGCGCATGAAGGACACGAAAACCCGCGCCGCATCGTCGGGGGTCGTGATGCGGGCCAACATGGGACCGACGGCCCCACGGTATTGTGGCGGCAGCACGGTTTCCGCCAATCGTTGCAGGTCGCGGACGGCGCGGTTGACGGCTTCGCCTCCACCGGCAAAACCCGCTCGCAACGCCCGTATGGTATCGGCATTGGCACGGGCGATTTCTTCGCGCCTCCGCGTTTCGACCTGGCGGTACTGGTTCTCTCCGTACCTCAACTTGGCCCGAAGTGCCTGAGCCTCAACCCTCGGCATCCGGCCTTCGGTCGCGGC
>JAZDHF010000121.1:0-3233 GCA_043806315.1 Planctomycetota bacterium
GGCTGTAGTCTTCAATCTTTTCGGCAGCCAGCGCGACCCCGCCCGGACGCCTTTTTGAACAGCTTCCACACCCTCTTTATCATCTTCTTCCTCCTGTCGCTCATCGGCATAGCCAGTTCCGCGGCCAGAGGAAAGGGGAAACTCTCGTAATCGGGAATCGTCAAAAGTAGTGGCCCGCTTACCGCTGGATGCGCGCCGATCCGCCCTTCGCAAACGCGCGCACCTGATCCGCGGTAGCCATCGTCGTGTCGCCGGGAAAGGTCGTCAGAAGCGCGCCGTGCGCCCAACCCAGATTGACCGCTTCCTGTTCCGGTTCGCCCGCGAGGAGACCGTAGAAAAGGCCGGATGCAAAACCATCCCCGCCGCCGACACGGTCGTAAACGTCCAGCTCGCAGACGGGCGAAACATATGTCTTGCTATCAATCCAGGCCACCGCGCCCCAACTGTGCCGGTTGGTCGAGTGCACCTCGCGCAGCGTCGTCGCGACGACCTTGATCCGCGGGAACTTCCGGATCACCCGGTCGATCATCCCCAGGAAGGCGCCCGGGTCGAGTTTGGACGCCGCCGCGACCTCGGGACCGGGAACGCCCAGCCCCAATTGCAGATCCTCCTCGTTTCCGACGAGGACATCCACATTCTCGACGATGCGCTCGACGATGGATTGCGCTCGCGCTGCGCCGCCCCAGAGGTTCCACAGTTTCGCCCGATAGTTCAGGTCGAACGAGATCACCGCCCCCGCCACCCTGGCGGCCTTCATCCCTTCGACGATCACCTCGCCGGTGGTTTCCGACAGAGCGGCAAAGATACCGCCACTGTGGAACCAGCGCACGCCGCCGGCAAATATCGCCCCCCAGTCGAAGTCGCCGGGCTTGAGCTGCGCCGCCGCTTCGTTCGCGCGGTTGTAAAACACCACCGGCGCGCGCACGCCCTGCCCGCGATCGCTGTAAACCGTCGCCATATTCGGACCGTTCACGCCGTTGTGTTTGAATCGCTTGTAAAACGGCCGGACGCCCATCGCCTTGACCCGCTCGGCGATCAGATCGCCGATAGGATAATCCACCATCGCGGTGACGATGCCGGTCCGCATGCCGAAGCCATCGGCAAGGTTGGCGGCGCAGTTGAACTCGCCACCGCTGACGTGGATTGCGCACCCCGTCGCCTTGCGGAAGGGGATGATCCCCGGGTCGAGGCGGTGAACCAGCGCACCGACGGACACAAAATCCAGCGCGCCCTCCTGAGGGATGTTCAGACCATACTTCATCGGATTCTCCTTTGACTGACGCTTGTCCCCGCGGGCCACGACTGCGCAACCCTCCCCGGGATGCAAGGGGGTCGCCGCGGGGAGTGGTTTCTCTCTCCGCAACGCGCGGCAGCGATCATCCCTTCTTCCACACCGTTGAGGTTACATTGCCGCCGTGACCGGTCCAGTTCGTGTGGAAGTATTCTCCCCGCGGCTTGTCCACGCGCTGGTACGTGTGTGCGCCGAAATAATCGCGCTGCGCCTGGAGCAGATTTGCAGGCAGCGATTCCCGGCGATAGCCGTCGAAAAACGCGAGCGCGCTGGACATCGCCGGGACGGGGATGCCCCTCTGAACGGCCTCGGCGACGACGCGCCGCCAGGCGGCCTGCGCAGCTTCGATCTGCGCTTTAAAATACGGATCCAGCAGCAGATTTGTGAGCTCCGGATTCCTGTCGAACGCCTCCTTTATCCTGCCCAGGAAAACCGAACGGATGATGCAGCCGCCCCGCCACATCAGCGCGATCCCGCCGTAGTTGAGATTCCACCGGTACTCCCTGGCGGCGGCGCGCATCAGCATATAGCCCTGGGTGTAGGAAATCAGCTTGGAGGCATAGACCGCCTCTTCCAGATCCCGGATAAAATCCTGCCGGTCGCCGGCGATCCCGGCCTCGGGTCCCGCAAGCACCCTGGAGGCGGCCACGCGCTCCTCTTTCAGCGCCGACAGTGCGCGCCCTAACACCGCCTCGACGATCATCGTCAGCGGGACGCCCATCTCCAGTGCGGACATGCCGGTCCATTTGCCGGTGCCCTTTTGCTCGGCGGTGTCCAGAATCCTGTCCACGAGCGGCTCGCCGTCTTCGTCCTTGTAGGCGAGAATGTCGCGTGTAATCTCGATCAGGTACGAATCGAGTCTGCCCCGGTTCCACTCGGCGAAAACCTCGTGCATTTCCGGCGCGGTCATGCCCAGGCCGTCGCGCATCAAATGATACGCCTCGCAGATCAGCTGCATATCGCCGTACTCGATGCCGTTGTGCACCATTTTGACATAGTGTCCCGCGCCGTTTTCGCCAACCCATTCGCAGCATGGCGCGCCATTCACCTTGGCCGCAATCGCCTGGAAGATCGGCTTGACGTTCTGCCACGCGGCCGGCGATCCGCCGGGCATGATCGAGGGTCCGAGGCGCGCGCCTTCCTCGCCGCCCGAGACGCCGGTGCCGATGTACAGCAATCCTTTCGCTTCCACGTACGCGGTGCGGCGGATCGAGTCATTGTAATTCGAGTTGCCGCCGTCGATGATAATATCGCCCGGCGCCAGAAGCGGGATCAGTTGCTCGATAAAATCGTCCACCGGCCGCCCGGCCTGAACCAAAAGCATCACGCGGCGCGGTCTCTCCAGCAGGCCGACCAGTTCCGCGAGGGAATGGGCGCCCATGATCCTGGTTCCCTTCGCGCCTTTGCCGAGAAACTCGTCCACCCTGGACACCGTACGGTTGAAAACCGCCACCGTGAATCCCTGATCGTTCATGTTCAACACCAGGTTTTGTCCCATCACCGCCAGGCCGATGAGGCCTATGTCTGCTTTTATCATATGATTTTTCCTTTCTTGTTTTATGCACTCGTAAAAAGTGAAATTTCCCCTCCCCGGGTGGGAGGGCTATAATAGCTTTCTTCCTCTTACCCTCCCCCACTTGCTGGGGGAGGCAGGAGGGGGCAAGGGGAGGGGGAAATAAAGAGTCCCGTTCATGTCGCAAGCAGAGACTTCACGACGTCGACCGCGGTAGCCGCGTCCGCGGCGTAGCCGTCGGCCCCGATCTCCCCGGCGAACCGTTCGGTCACCGGCGCGCCGCCCACGACGACCTTCACCTTGTCCCGCAGTCCGGCCTCCCGGAGCGCCTCCACGGTTCGCTTCATCTCCCCCATCGTCGTGGTCAGCAGGGCCGACATGCCGAGCACCTGGGCCCGGTGCTGCCGGACGGCCTCCACGAACTTGTCC
>JAZDHF010000122.1:0-13719 GCA_043806315.1 Planctomycetota bacterium
CCCGTTTCCAGACGCAGCGCCGCGCCGAGAGTGGCGAGCTTTTCGGGTGTGAACGGGTTATGGATGCGGTGAGCACTTTCGGTGATGTTGAAGATCCGTGGAATGTCCATTTCGGGAAATCTCCTTATGGGTGTGAATAGATTCGGTCATGCACATCCACCAGGAACTCGCCCGTCTCCCGATCCACTTCCCGTCCGAGCCGGGCCACTTCACCCACAAAGGACCGGCCGGGCTCAGCCGTGTAGGTCGGGTCATCGACCCGACATCATTCTACGTTCGTTGGAACAACAGCGCCGCGTCATGTCCAGTAAAACCGGTGGAAAGTTTCAGCAAAGTATTCATTTCCCGATCCGTCTGCGATGTCACCAAGGGAACGGGGAAGAAGCCCGTCCGGCGATTGGAATTCGGCGTGCCCGGCACCGACTGATGCTTGACGGCCAAGAGCGCCGCGATCGTCTCGATCACGCCGCTGGCCGCAAGCATGTGCCCGACGTAGGGCTTGAACACGGTCGCCGCGGCACGATCGGCGCGCGATCCCAACGCCTCTTTCAGGCACGCCGCCTCGTAACCGTCCGACAGGGCCGTGCTCGCCCCATGCGGGACGACGAGGTCGATTTCGTCGGCCCGGACCCCGGTCGTCGTCAGCACATCGTCGATCACTCCTCGAAGCCTGCCCGCGCGGACATCGGGGATGGTCTGTTTCCACGCCTGTTGAGCGAAGGCGCCGCCGGCATAGGCCGCATACGGCTTCGCCCCGCGCTTCGCCGCATGGGTCGCCGACTCCAACACCATCGCCCCCGCGCCTTCGCCCACGTAGAAGCCGGATGAGGTCGAGTCGAAGGGACGCATCCCCTCCGCGTCACGGGCGTACAGATCGAGGCGGCGGAACCATTCCAAGCGAACACCCGTGTCGAACGCCTCGCCGCCCACGACGATCATCACCTCGGCCTGTCCCGAGCGGATGCGCTCCGCGGCGATCTCAACGGCAAAAACGCCGGAGGTGCAGGCGTTGTGGACGCTAGTGGAGAAACCGTGCAGCCCGAAGGCCTTGCCTACCACATGCACGTATACGAATGCCTGCATGTTGTAGAAGAAGGGCGAGAGAAGGTCGTATACCGGCGGCGGACCGTCGGTGGGCGGCGGGCCGGCCAACAGTCCGAACAGACGGGCGACCGTCGCCTCGACGCCCGGCGCTTCAAAGGCCTGGATCACGCCGATCGTGTTTCGATCGCGATCGTAGGTCAAGCCTGCGTCGGCCAGGGCCAACTCGATCGCCAGCAGCGCGTAACCCAGGTCGCGGTAGCCCTCGCAAGCCTGCTCCGCCAGAACAGCCATGTGCTTGTCGAGGCCGGGAACGGCGTTGACCGGCGGCATTGAGACGATGGGTAGTTCCGCGGTCCGCCCCACGTCCACGGGAAGCGATCGTGTTCGGGCGTTTGATCGACCGGCGATCAGCGATGCCCAGAAGGCGTCACACCCGACGCCGATTCCGGTGACCGGTCCGACGCCGGTGACGACGACCTCGCGAGGCTTAACATTCATTCAACGGTTCTCAAGCGGCGGCCAGGACGATGCTGCTGTTGTACCCGCCGAAACCGGCGGAGTTGTTCAGCACGCATCGCACCCGCGTTGGCCGCGGAGCGCCCTGGACCGCGTCCAAGGCGCAAGGTTGGAGCACCTTATCGAGGTGCCGCGTCGGAATCAACGTCCGGTCTTCGAGGCAAAGAACGTAGCGCCCCGCAGATTCCGTCCGAACCGGGAGCGGGCAGAGAGCACCCACCACGGCGACAGGGCGCTCAAAGGATTTGGCGCGTAGTCTTATGGCCCATCCGCGAGCCTCCGACGAATCTCTCGCAGCTCATCAACAATCGGGTCGTCCTGTCGGTGAGCGTCATCGCCCCATGCCTCAATGACGCGAGCCGCAGCGGCTTTCGTCACCCCGGCGAACACCCCCCGCCGTTCATCGAAATCTCGTCCAACCGCGATAAGTTGGTCGCACAGCCGGTCTACGTCGTGGCCCGTCTGCTCACAAATGATGCCACGAATCCGCCGCACCTCGTCAACCGGCGGATTACCGGACCCATTCGTTCCCGTGTCTCTCGCCATGCTCAAAGCGTTCAAGCCCCTTCGTCCAGGTTCCACAAATACTCAGGCGTCACAAGGTCGGGAACCGCAAACCCCACGCGGCGACATACGTTCCGAAGGTGGGTCAGCTTGTTCGGATTCGCCATGTGCTTCACGTTCCACGTCAGCAGATACTCGCAACGGTGAACGATGGCCGCCGCCACGTGCACCGCGTCCCCTTCTTCAGCCGGACCGGGCATCACTTTCTCGCGGACCAGGATTTTCGCCAACCCTCGAACCTCCTCCGTGACATCCAGCCGCACGCAATCGACAATCAGGGCCAACGCATCATCGCGGTTCGTGAATGTCTCATGGGACAATTCCCGAATCACTTCCGGGGAGACGAAAAGCTCGTGCAAGTGTCGCTGCTGCACCCACCACCGCCGGCTCTCCGATTGCGAGGCGACGCTCTTGGCGTCCGTGCGGTTCCAGACGCACGCGCTGAAAAAGCTCGTCTCAAGGTAGACTCGTGCCACACGTCTAATTATAGCACCTACGCGGCGACCTGTAACGCCCTTTCGCCAAACGGCCTGACGATCCACCGCCGAAGTCGAAGCGCCGAGACCGGTGCAAGCTCGAAGCCCGCCCGTTTTCGGCGGCGGGGTACGGCACGACGGATGTTAAGAAGCTGACGGCGTACCGGCGCGTGCGGCTCAAATGGCAAGCGACCGAAGGACTCGACCAAGTTCTCGATCGAGCGGTGTGAGGCGATCTCGCCCACGAGATGGGCCTTAAGCCTCGCGTACTCGTCCGGTTAAATGCGGCATGAGGCGTGATACCTTCGGTCGACGCCCCGCCGATACCCGATGGAGTAGCCGGCAAACTGAAGCGGATGCTGGCGACGGTTACGGATGCCGCTCTCCCGCTGGAGGCGCCCCCTTCCCCTTCACCTCGTCCTGCGGTAAGCACCCTGAAAAGCCCCTTGACCGGCCATAACAATATTGCTATAGTTGGAGCGTAAGGAGCTTGCCCAAGACCGAGCTGATCTTTTACCGCGATGAGCGCGGCCAGGCTTCGGTCATCGAGTGGCTGCGTGAGCTACGCCGCAAGGACAAGAAGGCTTACGCCAAATGCGTCGCCCGGATTCAGGTCCTTGCCCAGCTTGGCCACGAGCTTCGACGCCCGATGGCCGATTACCTTCGGGACGGGATTCACGAGCTGCGCATCCGACACGGGCACGTGAACTACCGGATATTGTACTTCTTCCACGGGCAGGCCGTCGCGATACTCGCTCACGGCCTCACCAAGGAAGACGAGGTGCCCAATGCCGACATCGAACGAGCGATTCAAAGGAAAGAAGCGTTCGCCAAGAACCCGGCGAAGCACTCGTACGCGGAGGACGACCAAAATGCCTAAGACGACCGATGCTCTGAAGATTCTCGACCGCATCACCGGCGACGACGCCGAGCTTCGCGAGTTGATTCAACAGGAGACGGTCAACGTCCACATCGCCCGTCTTATCTATGACGCTCGCACCCAAGCCGGGCTGACCCAGGAGCAACTCGCCGAACGCATCGGCACCAAGCAGCCGGTCATCGCCCGCCTTGAGGACGCCGATTACGAGGGACACTCCCTCACCATGCTTCAACGCATCGCCGAGGCCCTGAATCTCGCTCTCGACATTCGATTCGTACCCAAGGAGCAAGCCACCGCCTAACGCGCCTTGGGCGTCCGCAAAGCGGATGCGTGGTTCTCAAGCCGCGGCCAGGACGATGCTGCTGTTGTACCCGCCGAACCCGGCCGAGTTGTTCAGCACATATCGCACCCGCGTCGGCCGCGGAGCGCCTTGGACCGCGTCCAAGGCGCAAGGTTGGAGCACCTTATCGAGATGCCAGGTAGGAATCAATGTTTGCCGTTCGAGGCTGAGCACGCAGCAGGCCGCCTCCGTCGCCGCCGCCGCCCCCATTGTGTGACCGGTCAAGGCTTTGATCGAGCTGAACGCGACGCCCTGCGGGAAGCACTTTTGCATAACGGCCACTTCAATCGCGTCGTTTTGCGGCGTACCCGTTCCGTGGGCGCAGACGTAGTCGATGTCCGTGGGCGCGAGCCCCGCGTCGCGGAGTGCCTCCATCGTGGCACGGCTGAGTCCGTCGCCGTCGGGATGCGGTCGAGTCGGGTGGTAGCTCTCGCACGCCACCGCGGCCCCGACCACCCGCGCCCGGATCGGCGCCCCGCGGGCCTTGGCCGACGATTCGCGCTCCAACAGGAACAGGACTCCGCCCTCGCCGACCAGTAATCCATCGCGCCGCTCATCGAAGGGTCTGCAAACCTCGGCGGCCATCACCCGCAACCGCATGAAGCCGATGAACGCGAGCCGACTGAACCCGTCCGCCCCACCGGCGAGGGCCACGTCGCATCGCCCGTCAAGGAGCTGTCGCCGGGCGGCGGTGATGGCCATGTTCCCCGCCGCACAGGCCCCGTACAAGTCCACCGCGGGCGCCTCAACACCGAGGTCCGCGGCCACCGACCGCGCGATACATCCCGGCCGCCCGCCGATGATCCGCCTCGTATGCTCGGCGGAAAGCCAATCCGTTGCCGCTGCGCCCAACCGCTCCTCGATGAACTCCGTCTCCCCCATCGTCGTGCCGACGATGATGGAAACGCGCCGATCTGCATCCGGTGAAAGTGAAAGACGAGCGGACCTCACCGCATCCCGCGCCGCCGCCACCGCCAACTGCGACGCTCGCCCTCTTAGACGATCTACGCTGATCGAATCACGAACCTGGCAGGCGATCTTCCGCGACAGCTCGCTCGTATCCAGGCAGTCGACGGGTGCCGCGCCGGACCGACCGTTGCAAAGGGATTCCCAAAACGGCCCCTCCCCGCATCCGATCGGCGAGAGGATCCCCATCCCGGTTATCACAATGTCGTCGGACATGCTAAGCGTCATTCTGAGCGAAGCGAAGAATCTCTGTGGGGCAACTGCGGCGCCTCCGACGGTCGAGATGCTTCGCTGCGCTCAGCATGACAGGACTCGACCACTCAGGCGGCGGCCATCCGCTCCCGCATCATCTCAAAAATGTCGCCCAAGCAGCTTACCCGACGGATGACGTCCTCCGGCAATTCCTGGCGGATGATGGATTCGATCGTCGCGATCATGTGCACCGCGTCGAGCGAATCCAACCCCACGTCCACGAGCGGCTTGGTCAGGTCGATTTGATCGACGGGAACGTGCAGCGTGTCGGACAACCAATCCAGGATTTCGATTTTCGCCGAGTCGTAATTTTTCACGGTTCTTTGCTCCCCCGAACGATCCCCCGTTCCAAACTTGAAGCCGTCCGTTGCGGCGTCTTGACCCCCGCGAGCGGATAGTCGATATGATCGGCCATCCACTGCGTCACCCGCACTCGCCAGTCGCGGTAGCCGTCGTTCCCCTGCTCGGCCCGGACGAGAAGCTCGATCCGGTCACACTCACGGATCGCGGCGAAGACCGCATCCTTCACCTTGGAATCCAACCCGGCCGTGTCACGCTCGAACTGCTCGACGCTGTTGATCGACCGCGCCTTGAGGCCGAAACACATCCCCAGATGCACGTGCGGTTGCCATTCGGCGGGCATCTTCGCCGCCCAGGCCCTGGCGAACTCCAGCCGGTCCGGGTTGACGAACACCACCGCCAGCCCCGCGCCCGCAGCCGCATCGACCGCATGGACGCCGAAACGGCTGACGTGTTCGATGAACAGGTCGGGGCGGTCCATGAACCGGAACCACAACCCCCGCCCGACGCCCTGGTACGCGGCGTTCCGTGCATACCCCTCCAGCGCATCGAGCCTGCGAACCGCATTCACGTCGTTCGGATAGTCAAAGAACGCTAGCTTGAACCCGTAGCCGTCGTAGCACAAAAAACCGTGCAACGGATCAAGCCCGCGTGTCACCTTGGTCAACCGACGCGCGTCGTGGTTCCGCATCCCCGACCAAAAGCCAAGACCGACGTAATACAGATAGCGAAACTCCGGCCGCGGGCGGACGACGTCGGTCTCGAACGCCGTCGGCGAATAGAAGAACAATCGCCGAAGGGTGTAACCCATCGCCGCCCCCTCCTCCGCGAACGGGCGGTTCAAGGTCGGCAACGATTCGCAATAGCCCTGCCACGCCGTCCCCGACGGGCGGGCGATCATGGCGTTGAATCCGCCGGCGAAGCTCTCGAGAATCGAATTGATCCGCTCAACGTCGGGCAGGGCGGAGACATACAGGCCCAGCCGGTCCACCCTCATTCGGGTCGGTCGGATGGCCCACATCGCGAAGCCGTAGCGCCACCATCCCGTAACCGCCAAGGCGGCCACGATGAGCGCGCAGAGACCCGCGATATACGTCCAACTTGTCACGCTTGACCTTCTTCGTCCGGTCGTTCGACCACGAGGGGCATCAGGCAGCCCAATCAAGGAGATGTCGCGGCTGCCGTCCCCTACGCCGAGGATTAGACGAGTGCCTGCTAACGGAAACCGCACCGCAGCTCAAACCGCGGATCGGACTCCCCGACCGGCTCGCCCAGCCCCTCCCACGAGCTTCCCCTAGTATAAGCCACGGCGGCGGCCCCGGAAAGGGGGTCGTGGCCACATTTTTGTCGCCCAATGGGCGTTTTGACCGCACTGGACCGGCCCCCGCCTCAATTACCGGTCGTGGTGTTGCGAGGCTCGTCCCCGTAGCATAGCATCGCGGGCGCTCGGCGTGGTCCCAGTTTCCTATTCTGACACAGGCGTAGATCGCGTTGGCTTGGCTCTACCGCTACTCGATCCGTCACCCCAGAAGGACCATCGCCATCGCGGTCCTCGTGACCCTGTCGGTCGCCCCGGGCATTCTCCGCCTCAAGCTCCGCACCGACGGCCACGCCCTGGTTCCCCCGGATGCCCCCGAAATCCAACACGACCAGAAGATCCGCGAGGACTTCGGCCTCGACGACCCGATCGTCGTCTTCATCCGAACCGATCACCCGGACGGCATCTTTAACTCCCACACGCTGCAACTGGTCCAGAACCTCACCGACGCGTTCGAGAAACTGGAGCACGTTCATCCGGCCGGCGTGTTCAGTCTGGCCACGGAGGTCAGCGACAAGGTCTTTCCCGGAACGCTCCGCTTTCGGCGTTTCCTCGATCCGATTCCACAAGCCCGAAATGAACTTCTCGCGCTCCGCGAGAGCCTGCGCGATGTTCATCTCTACAACGGGACGCTCATCTCCAACGACGACAAAGCAACCGCCGTCCTCGTCGGCGTCCCGTCCGATGTGAACCGGATGGGGTTCCTGCAATCCATGAGCGACGTGATCGCGGTGCAGGGGCCCGTCCCGGAACACATCGACGTCATCGGCGCGCCGGTGGCCGAGGGGTTGATGGGGACGCACATCCTCGAAGACCTCGGCGTCCCCACGTCGCTCCTCGGACATCGTCCGACGCCGGCCGATCCCTCCGTCAGTCCGGGAATCCCGCGCAGTCTGTATGAGGTCCAACGGCTCGTCGGTCGTTACGTGGGCCTAGTACCGCTCGCGTTCGCCATCATGGCCGTCGTCTTCTTCGTGAGCTTCCGCAGCGTTGCGGCGGTCGCACTGCCGCTCACCGAGGTCGCCGCCGCCCTGGTGGTCATCTTCGCGGTGATGGGCTGGCTGGGCGTGCCGGTATATCTGACTACGGCCGTGATTCCGGTGATCCTCACGGCCACCGGGATCACCGACGAAATACACGTCTTTAGCCGCTATCGCCATGAACTCCGGCTGCGCCCGGACGAGCCGCATGTGGAGGTGCTTCTGTCGACAATGGATGAAATGACCCCGCCCGTCCTGATGACCACGATCGCCACAGCGATCGGGTTCCTCTCGTTCGCCCTTTCGACGATCGGTCCGGTGCAGGCGTTCGGTTTCTTCACCGCGGGTGGGATCGTCTTCTGCATGTTTTGGTCCCTGTCCGTGATTCCGGCCTTGCTCACGCTGATCGACCCGAAGCGCTTCGTGAAGCGCCAACCACCATCGGAGACAAGCTGGCCCGGGTTGGACGTGCTGTTTCGGCGGCTCGGAGGATGGGCGGTTCGGTGCCGGTGGGTGGTCCTTGTCGGCGCGGTGGCGCTGGCCGCCGCCGCCCCGTTCGGAATCCGCAAGGTCGTGGTCCAGGACAGTTGGATCGACGGCTTCGCCCGGAGGAGCGAGTTCCGCCGCGCCACGGACGCCTTCAACGAACAGTTCCTCGGCACCCACATCCTGCAGGTTTGCGTGGACGCCGGACATGAAGCGTTGACCGGCGAGCTGCGAGCGGACGCCTTTGACGGCCGCTGGATGAAGTTCCCCGCTGAGGTCGTCGCCGATCCTCAGACCCTTGTAGGTCGACGCATCCGCTTCCAGCGCCTCGATGACCCCAATTTTGTCGGCCCGCCGAGCCGCGCCGACGAGCTGCGGCGGACGTGGTGGTCATGGATCCAATCGGCGACGCGACAGGGCGACCGAATCGTGGTCGGCTGTGACCCGCGGCGCGGCTCGGCGCTATTTGCGTTGCGCCTGGCGCCCGGAGACACGGCCCGCTACGACATCACGACGTCGCCGTTGCTCAAGCCCGACGTGATCCAACGGATCGCCGAACTGGAATCCTTCATCGCAGGCCATCACGACGAGGCCGTCGGCGGCGTCCGCGGAACGTCGGACTACATGGCCACGATCAACTACATGAGAAGCGGGCGCAAAGAGACCGAGCGCAAAATCCCCGTCAACGTCGAAGCCATCGAATGGAACTGGGGCGAGTACGAACGCCTGCGCGGATACGATCGACGGCGGCAACTTGTCGATGCGGATTACGGCCGGTCGATCGTGACGGTGCTGATGAAGAACGCCAACTTCGTCGGCACCGCCCGACTGATGCGCGACATCCGCGAGTACGAACGCACCAACCTCGCTCCGCACGGCATCTCGCTCTCCTTCGCCGGAGACGTGGCCGTCAGTCAGACGCTCATTGACGCGATCGTCGGAACGCAGGTCGTCTCCGTGCTCGGCTCGCTGGTCGGAGATTTCCTGGTGACCGCTATCCTTGGTCGATCGCTCATCTTTGGATTGCTGTGCATCTTGCCCAGTTCGCTGGCCGTGTTGCTCAACTTCGCGGTGATGGGATGGGTGGGGATGCCGTTGGGCGTGGCGACCTCGATGTTTGCGGCCATGACCTTGGGGATCGGCGTGGACTACGCCATTCATTTGCTGGAGCGCTGCCGGTTGTCGCGGAAAGCCGGATTGGACGTTCGCGGCGCGATGACCGAGGCCGTCGCCACCACCGGTTCGGCGATCTGCGTCGATACGCTGGCCGTCTGCCTGGGGTTCGGAATCCTGGCCCTCTCTCAAGTGCCCGCCAACGCCCGCCTCGGCGGTCTGCTGGTTCTGAGCCTCGTCAACTGCTTCGTCGCCACCATGCTGATCCTACCGGCCATTCTGAGCGTCCGCCGTGGTCGTCAGTGATCGAGTCACCTATATTGTCTTCGGAGGGTTGGCCGGAGCCCGTGTACGACGCGTTCGCCCACAGCGCTGTTAGCCACATGCCGCGTCCGATTATCTATCTCGACAACGCCGCGACGAGTTGGCCTAAGCCCAAGCGGGTCATCGACGAGATGGCTCGGTTCATGGCCGAGGATGGCGGGAGTCCGGGTCGGGCCGGGCATCGTCTGGCCGTCGCCGCGGACCGGACCGTACGCGACGTCCGCGTCAAGCTCGCCCGGCTCATCCATGCCGAGGATGCCAATCGGATTATTCATTGCCTCAACGGCACCGATGCCCTCAACATCGCCCTCAAGGGAGCGCTCCGTGAAGGCGACCACGTGGTCTGCACGCAGCTCGATCACAATAGCGTCTCGCGCCCCCTGGAAGCGATGGCCGCTCGGAAGTTCATCACGTTAACGCGCGTGCCGATCGCGGGCGACGGCTGCGTCGATCCCGACGCGATCCGCCACGCGATCACACCCGCAACTCGGCTCATCACGACCGTTCACGCCAGCAACGTCACCGGCATCATCCAACCCGTCGCGGAAGTCGGGCGCATCGCCCGCGAACACGATCTGCTCTTCCTTGCCGATGCCGCTCAAGCCGCGGGAGTGGTGGACATCGACGTTGAAGCGATGCACATCGACTTGCTGGCGTTCCCGTGCCATAAGTCGTTGCTCGGCCCCTCGGGGACGGGGGCGCTGTATGTGGGCAATCGCGCCGCTCTGCGTCCTTGGCGCGAGGGCGGGACCGGGGCCGATTCCATCTATCCCACGCAGCCCGAGGAATTCCCCACGCGGCTCGAAGCGGGCAGCCCCAACACCGTCGGATTGGCCGGCCTCAACGCGGCGCTGGATGGGTTGAACCCAAGCCAAACGCTTACCCATGAACGAACGGCGCTTGACCGGATCATCCGAAAACTCGGAAACCACGACAAGATACGGATCATCATCGGCGATGCGCCGCTCTCGCGTCGTATCGGAGTGCTGTCACTGGTTGTGGAGGGCGTTGCGCCGGTAGACGCGGGCGCGATCCTTGACGAGTCGTTCGGGATTGCGGTACGCCCTGGTCTGCACTGTGCGCCTTACGCTCACCGTGCCCTTGGCACCTTCCCCGACGGGACGATCCGCGTCTCGCTCGGTTGGAGCACGACCGAGGCCGAGGTCGATCAGTTGATCGCCGCGCTACGCGAGATCGCGGAATGACCCCGCCAGCGGCGCACCGCCCACAGTATACTCTGAGCCTCGACGAGCCGCGGGAGGACAAGAGTGATCCGTCGCTTCTGCAAGGGCGTCAGCGTCGTCGTCCTACGAATCTCGCTGATTTGGTTGTTGTCGATCAGGAAGCGCACGGCAAACAGATTCCTAACGCTCGCCGGGGTTCCAGTCAAGAGGGGCTGGACACGGAGCCTCGCGGGCGGTATAATGCCTGTTGAGGCCCGAAGGTTCGGTGCAGGATGGACGCGTCATGAAATTGCGCATCGTCGTGGAGCAGGACGAGGACGGGAAATTCGTCAGCAGTTGCCCGACGTTGCCCGGATGTTGGAGTCAGGGCGACACGCGTGAGGAGGCCATCGCCAACATCAAGGACGCCATCGCCGGGTATCTTGCGAGCCTGAAAAAGCATGGCGACCCCATCCCGCCGCCGATCACCGAAGAAGTCATCGAGGTTCAGCCTTGAGCCGTCTTCCGGTGGTCTCGGGCAAGGACGCCGTACGTGCGTTCGAGCGCATCGGTTATCGGATGAGCCATCAGACGGGCAGTCACATCATCCTGCGGCACGAGTCGCCGCCGCACCGCCATCTTTCGGTCCCGAACCATCGCGAGGTGGCGAAGGGCACGTTACGGGGGTTGATCCGCGACTCCGGTTTGACCATTGACGAGTTCATCGCCCTTCTCTGAAAGCGAGTCCGCGCGATCCTTGGCGGGTAGCACCGAACGCGGTTTGCGCCGCCCACAAGGGGGGGCGCTACAACTGTTCAAGGGGCTGCTAAACTTCGATCTTCTCGACCTTGACCTGGAGATACTTCTGGCGGTGGCCTTTGTGGAGCGAGTAGCCCTTGCGGCGGCTGAACTTGCGGATGTCGATCTTGGGGGCCTTGTGCTCGCCGATGATGGAGGCGATGATCTTGGCCCCCTCGACGACCGGCCGGCCGATCTTCACGCCGTCGGGGTGGTCGCCGACCAGCAGGATGCGGTCGAACTCGATGGTCGTCGTATCGTCGGCCAGGTCCTTTCGCTCCACGTCGAGGACCGTGCCCTCTTCGACCCGATACTGATGTGCACCGTCACTGATGATCGCGTACATTCGCACCGACTCCGCCCCTTGGGGCCGCTACTCAACTCGCCCAGCCCATCTCGCATCGCCACGCCCGATCTGGGAATGCGCGACGCGGAAAACCGAGCCACATAGTCTCTGCGGCCTGGTCGGTCCTGTCAATCGCCGTGCTGCCCGTGTGTCCACGTAAGGCGGGCTCGGCCCGCTGGAACTCAATCCCCGTTACATCGAACAACCGATGGCGGGTGAAACTCAATGGCCCTGAGTTAATTCCCACCTATGAAAAAAGCCCCCGCGAGCCGACGGATTAGTTTCTCACGGCGAAAGATGGGCGCGTTTTGCGCGCATCTTTTTCTCGGATGTACGTAACTTGGGCTGCCATACGCACTTACGGGTCGTTTACCAGACCCGATCTCGGTTTTGGTTGCGGCCAAAGGCCGCCTCAGTAAAGCGCTCCGCCGTTGTTCGCGTACAGCTGGAGGACGGAACAGGCTTCGTCGCGGCAGACGTCGCAGACGACCGAAATGTCTCTTTTCCGAAGTGTCCCCACCCAGTCAGGCGGCTTGCTTCCTTCGTCAAAGCCAATGCCGCGAGCGTCCTCGTCGCGTGCACCGCAGACGACGCTTCGAACTCCGGACCACGGAATCGCCCCGAGACACATCGCGCATGGTGCTGTACTGGTGACGAGCTCGAATCCAGCGTCGCCTGCACTCTGCAGGTCGTGCGTGCGTAGCTTTTGTTGAGCCAAGATTATTGCGACCATCTCGGCATGAGCGACTGAGCAACGCGCGGGGATGACGAGATTCATCCCCACGGCCACCACTCGGTTGTTGGAGAGGTCAAAGATAGCCGCGCCGAAGGGACCTCCGAAGCGTCGCTCGACGTTCAGCCTTGATAGTCCGATCGCGAGCTCCATTTTTGCCTCGGGAGTCGGATAGGCGCGCCCTGGATCCGGTAGCGCCTCCGATACCCACGGTGGCAAAGCGAGATTGAAGGCTGGCAAGTCAATGGTTAACGTCTTCATAGTCCTCCTAAGCATAGCAGCGCATCCGCCCCCTCTTTAACCATCGGGGGAATCTAGTCCGCTCCTGCCGAAAAACCATGTCCCCAGGGTTGCCCTCCCACGCCCTAATCAAGATCGTAGTTCCGCCATTTCGTGTAGCCCGGAGGTAGCCTCAAAAGGTGTGGAAAAAGAGCAGGCGGTCGATAGCCTTCCGGTGGGTTAAACGGGGCGCCAGGTGCCCCCTTGGAAGGAGATGACCGCCATGAAGAAGAGTAACACGGGTCGGACGGAATCGGCAAGGGTGTGCTGGGAAAGCTTGGAGGGCTGGGTACGGGAGCGAGTGCAGGGCTACGTCCAAGACCTGCTCCAGGAAGAGGTCACCGAGTTGCTCGGACGAGGCAAGTCCCGACGACGACCGGCGGTGGATGCCTTGCCCGGTTCCCGCAACGGCTTGGGGAAGCCGCGGAAGCTGACGCTCGGCTGCGGCACGATCACCGTGCGACGGCCACGGGTCCGGGCGTTGGAGGAACGCTTTGAGAGTCGCATTCTGCCGTTGTTTGCCCGGCGGACGCCGGCGGTGGATGAACTGCTGCCCAAGCTCTACCTCCACGGGCTGTCGGAAGGGGACTTCGATCTGGCCCTTGGAGGGTTGCTGGGCGATGAGGCGCCGCTGTCGGCGTCGACGGTGGCCCGCTTGAAGACCAAGTGGCGGGCCGAGTTCGACGTCTGGTCCGCTCGCTCACTGTCCGAGTTGGAAGTGGTGTACCTGTGGGCGGACGGGATTTACGTGAAGGCCGGTTTGGAGAAGGAGAAGGCGGCCATGCTGGTGGTGGTGGCGGGCCTTTCCGACGGGCAAAAAGTGGTCCTGGCGGTGCGTGCG